>NZ_CP013926.1:3600000-3950673 GCF_001562115.1 Alteromonas stellipolaris | reverse complement strand
ACTGTGGCGAATACGGCATATCACTTTGAGTTAGAAGGTGAAGCTACAATGGGTAAAGTACAAGTTACCGATATAGCAGCAACATCATCTGCGGATACTGAAGAAGTATCTCCACGTGCTGAGTAAGCCATCAGCGGCTCTACCCTATTTATGAAAAGCGACCTGATAAGGTCGTTTTTTTTTGCCTTAATTTTTTGAAACGTAGCGCTGATTTTGTTACTGGTTAAATTGACGAACAGTGAGTGGTTAAATTTACTAAATAGTTGGTTTATAGGAAAGTGACGAAGCACCAGTCATTTTCATTTTTGAGTTTTAATTAATAAAAACAGTGTTTTACTGATTTGGCACGCCAATTGTAATGTATTTAATAAGCAAAGAGATGTAAGCGACAAGATTGGCGTCAGCACAGTTAATCGCCAACCGTAGCATGGCCACTGCCTTAGTCTACGTTATTAATCACACTGAAACGGAGCAATAACAATGGGTATGTTTTCAAGAATAAATGACATCGTGCAATCAAACTTAAACGCCATGCTAGATAAGGCTGAAGATCCAGAAAAAATCATTCGCCTCATTATTCAAGAAATGGAAGAGACCTTGGTTGAGGTGCGCACTGATGCAGCACGTTACCTCGCCGACCAGAAAACCTTAGCTCGCCATATGGCGTCAGCAGAAAAGGATATCAACGGTTGGCAGGATAAAGCGCAGCTTGCCATGAATAACGACAAAGAAGGTTTGGCTAAGGCCGCGTTGGTTGAAAAGCAGAAGTATGTTGCCAAGCTAAGCCAGTTAGAACAGCAGCAGGTACAGCTGGCTGAAATTATCGAAAAGATTCAAGTTGATACTGGGCGTTTAAATAGCAAGCTAAATGAAGCGAAGCAAAAGCAAAAGTCGCTTGTTAGCCGCAAACAAACGTTAGAAACGCGCCTAAAAGTAAAAAGCGTGGATAACAGCAACAAAATCGATGATGCCATGGTGCGTTTTGAGCATTACGAGCAGCGCATTGACACACTAGAAGCGCAGGTTGATGCCTACGACCTAACAAAGGATAGCGGCAGTGCTACCTCTTTAGCCGCTGAGTTCGATGCCCTTGAAGCAGATGAAACGATAGAGAATGAACTCGCTGCGCTTAAGAAAAAAAAGGTAGCGTAAATATCGCGTAGAGCGTGGGGTAGGTCATTACCTGCGCGCTCTTACCGTACAACCCTAAGCAATCTGAAATGAATTTGAGGAAATGAAAATGAAAATGCCATCACAAAAACGTATTTATAGAGATTTAGACAGCGCGGTTATTTCAGGTGTTTGCGCAGGCGTTGCACGGCACTTAGAGGTAGATCCAATTTGGGTTCGAGTTGGCGCAGCAACGGCCCTTATCTTTATGCCAGCTATCGCAGTGGTCTCTTATTTTGCAGCAGTCATGCTATTACCAAGGGCAGTGTAATGAAAAACTTTCTTATCGCGATTGTGTTAGCTGTGATCCTGGTTAATTGTTTAGGCAGTGTCATCGACGACTGGTTTGGCATGCATATCGTGATGTCAGACGAATTACTTAGTCCTTGGGAAAACCTTGCTGCGCTATCTGTCATAGGTATTCTGTTAGCGGTAGTGGGTTTTGTAGTAGCAGTGAGTGTTCTTGGCACACTATTGCTGGCTGTCGGCGCGGTATTTTTGGCGTTACTAGCTGCAGGCATTGGCGCGTTTTGGCCAATCGTTGTTCTTGCTATACTTATCTATGCATTTAAGGACAAATCCAAGCGTGATCAACACCTAAATCGTCCTGTATGATGATTATAAGTTTATTTAAGTTGTGTTATTAGGCCGATAAATGGTGATATAACTGCAACCGTCATAAAGGTTTAGTAATTCTCGCGTATTTATAATTAGTTATACATTGCCGGTTAAGTCCGGCTTTGTGTCATTTGAAAGGAAGGTTGGCATTGATATGAGAAAATCAATTAGCACAAAACGAGTAGCCCTTGTCATTGCAGTGTTGTTTCTAATTTTTTGGTTAATAGGTCTGTATTGGAGCATGGCACCAGACGCCTATGACGTTAAAAAGCGGGTGGCGCAACAAGCACAAAATATTAATCCAGAAGACGTGGCCGGCTATACGCTTACTGCAACCATGATTGATGTCTCTGAAACCTTACTAGATAAGCCTGGTGGCTACCTGTCGAACGATGTGATGCCGCCGGGTGTTTTCTTAGACAATATGCCTTCTTTTGAATTTGGCGCACTGGAAATGATTCGTGACCTTGCGCTTTCTATGCGTAAAGACTTTAGCCGTTCGCAATCTCAATCGTTAGAAAACCCTTATCTTACTAAAGCGCATCCTAAATTTAACATGGATCATAAAAGCTGGATGTTTCCGTCGTCTGAGTCTAGCTACCGAGACGGCATAGCGCTTCTAAAGCTTTATCGCGATCAGCTTGCGAACCCGCAAAATTCCGACAGTCAATTTTATACCCGTGCTGATAATTTACGTGAGTGGTTAAAACAAGTTGAAAAGCGTTTAGGCAGCTATTCTCAGCGTTTAAGTGCCAGTGTTGGTTCTGCAAGAATTAATACAGATTTAGCCGGCGATTCTAAAGCGAAGCAGTCTACGTCGGTAGCGCAGCAGCGCACCGTTAAAACCAGCTGGTTCAAGTTAGATAATAATTTTCATGAAGCGCGCGGTGCGACGTGGGCGCTACTGCATTTTCTTAAAGCGGTAGAAGTTGAATTCTACGATGTATTAGAAGATAAAAACGCATTGGTTAGCTTACAGCAGATAATTCGTGAGCTTGAAGCAACTCAGCAGTCTGTGTTCAGTCCTGTTATTCTAAATGGCAGTGGCTTTGGCATGCTGGCTAACCATTCTTTAGTGATGGCGAACTATATTTCTCGCGCAAACGCTGCTTTAATTGAACTTTCAGAACTTCTCAGTCAAGGATAACAAATGAAAAAGTGTCTATTGGCAACCTTAGTAGGTTGTGCTCTTTTCTCCGCATCTTCACATGCAGACACAATTGCAGGGGTGTACGCAGGTGCACAAGTTTGGCAAACCGATACCAGTGGTGGGTTTGCCGACAATTCATCTACTGCCGACTTTAATTTTGATGATGAAACAAACACCGCGCTTTATGTGGCGTTCGAACACCCGTTGCCATTTGTGCCAAACGTTAAGATAGGGCATACCACCTTAGATAACTCTGGCACCACTACGCTAAATACTAACTTCACTTTCGACGGTGACTTGTATACCGCAGAGAGCCAGATAGATACTATTGTTGAGTTAGATGCTACAGACATTATCTTGTATTACGAGCTGTTCGATAACGACTTAATTAGTTTCGATGTGGGCTTGAATGCTAAGTATATCGATGGCGCGTTCTCAGTTTACGATACCGCTAGTGACACACAGGGGTCGGGTGATTTTTCTGGTGTGATACCCATGGTGTATTCGAAAGTACAAGTTGGCTTGCCGTTTACGGGCTTAGCGGCTTATGCAGAAGGTAGCTATTTGTCGTTTGACGATCACGAACTCAGCGATTACCAAGTGGCAGTGACCTACTCATTTATAGAAAGTATTGCGGTTGATATGACTCTACAGGTTGGCTATCGCAAAGTGACAATGGATATTGAAGATCTTGACGATATCTATGCAGACATGGAATTTGATGGCGCGTTTGCAGGGTTAGAAGTTCACTTCTAATTTTTGCTAACATCTACCTGATAAACAAAAAAACCGACATGTGTCGGTTTTTTTGTGTCAGCGCGGTTGCGCTAGTGGCCAAATTTAATTCTTATTCCTGCATTGGCAATAAAGCCATCGTTACGGGACCATATATCAGTAGTCCATTGTCCGCTGGCGGCGCGGTTAGGCAAAAGCAATGGGTGTTCGTCGGTTTGGCGTACATTCAATAGGTTTTCTAAGTTAATGAAGTAACTAATGCGGCCCAGAGTGATTTCTCCCATTAAACCTAAATGCCAGTAAGGTTTAGACTCATTTAAATAAGGGTTGTCGTTCAAGCGCTGTACGCCGGTGTAATAGGCTTCAAAACCGGTTCTGAAACTGCCATGCTGTTCCCACATGGCCACAAAACCTGCTGAATGGCGGGGTGTAAGTGCAATTTCTTGTCTGCCTTCATTCGTTTCTGATACTTCAGTTGCATCAACGTACAGGTAACTCGCGGTTAGCTTTACATCACGCCAGTAATAGCGCACCAAAAACTCGGAACCACGAATTTTACTTTCACCTTCAGCATTCACTAACCTGACTCGGTCTAGTTCACTCGTTCCATTACTCGAAAATGCCTCTAACTCGGTAACATTATCAACGTTTGAACCAAACAAAGTTAAGCTCGTTTCAATATTGCCTAACGTATAAGTCACATCAAGCGAGGCAGTTTCTGCATCTTCTTCTTCTAAATCTTCAATACTGGCTAAGCGAGATAGTCCGGCTGCCTCTATTTCTTCAACAAAGGGAGTAGGAGCAAAGTAGCCCTGACCATAAGATCCTCTTACCGTAATATCGCCTGGACGATAAAGTAACGATACCCGAGGGCTGAACTGGGTGCCGAACTCGTTATGCTCGTCGACCCGGGCGCTAAGCGATGTGGTAAGGATGTCAGTAAGCTCGTAGTCGACTTGAGTGAAAATACCAGGAACCTGATAATCGTAATCAAATTCTGGGTATGTGTGGGAAGTGAAAACCTCTGACTGGTAAGCAATGCCTACCACCCAATCACTTTTATCCGTGTAGCCAGCTAGACTGGTTTCGGCTAAATAGCTCTCGTGTTCATCATCGTCAAAGTCGTTCCCGTACGCGTGCTCATGCTCTTGAAGCATCGCTGAGGCGCGAGCATTAAAGGTAAGTGTATCGAATACCGGTTTGTTAAATACAAACCCACCGTCAATGCGCTTTGAATCTTGTGTTTGCGCGAATGCCTCTGAATTGGCAACGGTTGCACCCTCTAGCGTGCCACCTTCACGTTGTTCTGTCATGAAGCCAGTAGTGACATAAAGGTTTTCGCCATCTTCCCCTTCCCAAAAAAGACGAGGGCGAGCGGTGTAGCGTTCATAACCTGCTAAATCAATCCAGCCGTCACCATCAATATCTTGTTCATTCTGGTAGTGCGCGCCTGCGGTAATCGACGTTTTTATTGAATCGTTAATGGGAGCTTCGAAATAGGTAGTGAGATCTTGGCCGTCTCGCGTGGTGGCATTAAGTAAGGTTTCGCCACTAAACTCATCGCCGGGCTGGCGAGACACTAAGTTAATAACACCGCCTAAGGCAGAGCCACCGTAAAGGGAAGAGGCAGACCCTTTTATAATTTCGATGCGACCCAAATCGGTAGGTGGTATTTGAAGTAGCCCGATAGAAGCTGCTTGGTTGCCATATAACGGTAAACCGTCTGCAAGCAATTGGGTATATCGACCATATAAACCTTGCAGTCTAATATTGGCACTGCCTAAAGCGGGCGAGGTGGTTTGCATTCTTACGCCGCCGGTTTCTGCTACCAGCATAGAGATATTTCCCGGACGCATTGCCGCTTTTTCTTCAATTTCTTCGCGGTTAATCAGTTCAACGCGAATGGGTTGCTCATCGGCTATACGGCCAGAACGGGTCGCTTGAATAAGAATCTTTTCAACCTCGTCGTGATGGTCATCATGAGCTTCACGTTGGTCATGTTTTTGTTCACCATGCTCATCTTTGTGCCCCTCTTGGTTCAATTGCACATCCGAGTGCTTAAATGTGTCGGCATGACTAGATGAAATTGCGCTAAGAAAGAACAGAATGATTAACGCGGTGGTTGATCTAAAAAGTGAAAATTGAGACATAATGCAACGATTGAAAAGTTTGGGTAATTACAGCATATTTTGCCTTATTAGTCTTTATGGTTTTATCCTGAAACCTCTTTAATTATTAATTGTTTAGATGTTTTTTCGTTTGCCTAATAAAATGTGCTATTCGTTTTTACGTTTGCTTAAAACACCTTTTTTTAATACTTTTTTGGTTTATATTCTGTCAATTTATGGGTAGGAAAGCAGATAAATACTGTCAATCTGTTGTGAAGCCTGCAGAAAATAGCCCTGTTTATAATTCAATACTCACTCTTAATCACTTTCAGTAATAAAAAAGTTTCATTTATTCTTTTCTCTTCTTGTAGAAAGTCGTTAGCCTTATGCCCATCGAATTAAGGCTAAAGAATTATGTCACAACAATCGAACAATCCATCGGCTACTGGTGCCGTATTAAATGAACAACAGTTCAATGCAATTACCCAAGCAATTTCTGGGTTAAACCGTGATCAACTGACTTGGATCAGTGGCTATGCTGCCGGTATGGCCGCTGCACAAGGCGGCGCCGTTGCGCCAACTGCTACCGGTGCAGTAGCACCCGCGCAGACTGATGCCCCTACGCTTACGATTTTATTCGGCTCGCAAACCGGTAATGCGAAAGGCGTGGCACAGCAGTGTCAGGCTAAAGCGGAAGAAGCGGGCTTTAACTCTAAGTTAGTTAGCATGGCAGATTACAAGCCTCGTTCGCTTAAAGCTGAAACCCATGTGGCGCTATTTGTTAGCACCCATGGTGAAGGCGATGCGCCAGATGATGCAATCGAGTTACATGAATTTGTTAGCGGCAAGAAAGCACCTAAATTAACTAACACCAAGTACGCGGTATTAGGGTTAGGTGATAGTAGTTACGAATTCTTCTGTCAAACTGGCAAAGACTTCGATGAACGCCTAGGCAAACTTGGTGGAACCGAGTTGGTTGCGCGTGCCGATTGCGATGTTGATTATGAAGCACAAGCTGAAAGCTGGCTGAACGATTTAATTGCATCCCTTAAGAATGACTTTAGTGCAGCAGCGCCTACTGCCCAAGCGGTACAAACCGGCTCGGCGGTTCAAGGTGCACCCGAACAAGCGTATACCAAAAAAGCGCCTTTCACCGCGACCTTGCTTGATGCTCAAAAAATTACCGGCCGAGATTCAGTAAAAGACATTCGTCATATTGAGATTAGCCTAGAAGATTCTGGTATCACCTATAAAGCAGGCGATGCATTAGGTGTGTGGTTTAAAAATGCGCCAAGTCTTGTTGATGCGTTCATAGATACACTTTCTCTTGATGGCGATGCAGAAGTGAAGGTTGCTGACGCAACGCTCACGTTGCGTGAAGCGCTAAGTAGCAAGCTTGAGCTTACGCTTAGCTACCCTAACTTCATTAAAGCCTATCAAGCAGCGACAGGCTCTGAAAGCTTAGCCGCGATGATGGAAGATAAAGCTAAACTGCGCACTTATATGGCAGAGCGTCAATTGATTGATATTGTGCGCGATCATCCGGGCAGCTTAACTGCGCAACAACTTGTTGAAGCGTTTCGACCGCTAACACCACGCTTGTACTCTATTGCGTCTAGCCAAACCGAAGTTGAAGATGAAGTTCATCTAACGGTAGCTCACGTAGACTATGAAGCCTTTGGTCATCGTCACCAAGGCGGGGCGTCTGGTTTCTTATGCGAGTATTTAGAAGAAAACGGTGAAGTAGACGTGTTTGTTGAAAACAACGATCACTTCCGCTTACCTGATGATGCTAATACACCAGTCATTATGGTAGGCCCAGGTACCGGTATTGCGCCATTCAGAGCTTTCATGCAAGAGCGTGATGCACAAGATGCACAAGGCAAAAACTGGTTGTTCTTCGGGAACCCACATTTCACGCAAGACTTCTTGTATCAAGTGGAATGGCAAGGCTACGTGAAAGACGGCCTACTAGATAAAATTACTTTGGCATTCTCTCGCGACCAAGAAGAGAAAGTGTATGTGCAGCACCGTTTGCTTGAGCATGGAAAAGAAGTGTACGAATGGCTTCAGCAAGGCGCACATTTTTATGTGTGTGGCGATGCAATGTACATGGCGAAAGATGTAGAAAACGCACTTATCAGTATTGTGCAACAGTACGGCGAAAAGTCAGAAGCCGATGCTAAAGCGTACTTAGTTGAATTACGCAAAGCGAAACGTTACCAGAAGGATGTCTATTAATGAGCAATGAAAAATCACCATTTATCGTTGAGGGCAAACTGGCTGACAACGAGCGTTTAAAGCGTGAAAGTAATAACTTGCGCGGCACTATCGAAACAGATTTAAAAGACGATTTAACCGGTGGGTTTACAGCGGATAATTTCCAACTTATTCGCTTCCACGGTATGTATCAGCAAGATGACCGCGATATTCGCGCCGAGCGTGCTAAGCAAAAACTAGAGCCGTTGCATAATGTAATGCTACGTGCCCGTTTACCAGGTGGGGTTATTACCCCTGACCAATGGTTAGCTATCGACAAGTTTGCCGCCGACCACACTATGTACGGCAGTATTCGTCTTACTACCCGTCAAACGTTCCAGTTTCATGGTGTATTAAAGCCGAAAATTAAGTCGATGCACCAAATGCTTAATAAAGCCGGTATCGACTCTATTGCTACTGCAGGTGACGTAAACCGAAACGTACTTTGTACCTCTAACCCGGTTGAGTCTGCCTTACACGTTGAAGCATATGCGTGGGCTAAAAAGATAAGCGAGCACTTACTTCCTAAAACCCGTGCTTATGCTGAAATTTGGCTAGATGGCGAAAGAGTTGAAACCACTGAAAAGCCAGTAGAACCAATTTTAGGTGACAATTACTTACCTCGTAAGTTTAAAACTACAGTAGTTATTCCACCACAAAACGATGTAGATGTTCACGCGAACGATCTTAACTTTGTGGCTATTGCTGAAAACGGTAAGCTGATTGGTTTTAACGTATTAGTGGGCGGCGGCCTAGCCATGACGCATGGCGATAAGAGCACCTTCCCACGTAAAGCCAGTGACTTCGGTTTTATTGGTTTGGATGACACATTAGCCGTTGCTGCAGCAGTAGTGACTACCCAGCGCGATTGGGGTAACCGTGTTAATCGTAAAAACGCCAAAACCAAATACACACTAGAACGTGTGGGTGTAGACAATTTTAAAGCTGAAGTAGAGAAGCGTGCAGGCGTTACCTTTGGCGAAACCCGTCCTTATGAATTCACGACTCGCGGCGATAGTTTCGGTTGGGTTGAAGGTATAGACGGCAAATACCATTTAACGTTATTTATCGAAAACGGCCGAATTTTAGATTATCCGGGTAAAACCTTAAAAACAGGGTGTGCTGAGATTGCAAAAATTCATACCGGCGACTTCCGCTTAACTGCGAATCAGAACCTGATTGTTGCGGGTGTACCAGCAGAAGATAAAGAAAAGATTGAAGCCTTGGCCCGTGAGCACGGACTTATTGCGCCAGAGACTTCAAATCAACGTCTTGATTCTATGGCTTGTGTTGCCTTGCCAACCTGCCCATTAGCAATGGCAGAAGCAGAACGCTATTTGCCTGATGCGGTAACGGAACTTGAAGGTTTGCTAGCGAAGCATGGTTTAGCGGACGACAGTATTATTTTCCGTGTAACGGGCTGCCCGAATGGGTGTGGTCGTGCCATGTTGGCCGAAGTTGGTTTAGTGGGTAAAGGCCCTGGTAAATATAACTTCCACTTAGGTGGCGATCGTGAAGGAACCCGTATTCCTAAGATGTATCGTGAAAACATCAGTGAAGAAGAAATTATGGCCGAACTTGATTCATTAATTGGCAAGTGGGCGAAAGAGCGTAACGGTAACGAATCGTTCGGTGATTATGTTATTCGCGCTGAAATTGTCGCGCCCGTTGTCGATTCAGCTAGAGACTTTTATGAGTAATTCGACGCTAATTAATAGCAGTCCGTTAGCATTTGATATCAGCAAGGAAGCCCTTGCCGATATCAATGTTGAACTGGAAGAGATGAGTGCTCAAGCCCGCGTTGCGTGGGCGCTTGAAAACTTACCTGACAGTCACATTGTGTCATCAAGCTTTGGTGCCCAATCTGCGGTTATGCTACACATGCTTACCCAAGCTAAGCCAGATATTCCCGTAGTATTAACGGATACTGGCTATTTGTTTCCTGAAACCTACAAGTTTATTGACGAGCTGAAAGACGCATTGAATCTAAACTTGCACGTGTATAACGCAGATATTTCATCTGCGTGGCAAGAAGCTCGCTTTGGTCGATTATGGGAACAAGGTGTTGAAGGCATTGAGCAGTACAACCGAATGAACAAGGTTGAACCTATGCAGCGTGCTTTGAAAGAACTTAACGCAGGTACATGGTTTGCCGGTTTACGCCGCAGCCAATCTGATACCCGCGGCAAATTACCTGTGCTTCAAAAGGTAGGCAATCAGTTTAAGCTCTATCCTATTATTGATTGGAGCAACAAAGATCTGCACTACTATTTGAAAGAGCATGGTTTGTCGTACCATCCTTTGTGGGATGAAGGCTATGTATCTATTGGCGATTGGCATACTACGCAATCATTGCAAGAAGGCATGAGTGAACAAGATACTCGTTTCTTCGGACTTAAGCGTGAATGTGGGTTGCACGAGTTTGGTGACGGAATTTAATCTGTCACCCCGTTCGCCTAGCTCACCGAAACAGTGGGGCTGGCGAACCATGTCTGAGTAGCCGGTCTAAAAAAGGCGGTGCTAAAATAGGTGGGGCTCAAACTGCGGGTTAATGAATATTAAAGACTTCGCTTAATACGCCCTTAAGTGCCGATAGGTAAGCTGGGTTTTGTTTTCTTGGTACGAGCTTATAAAGCTCACTACCTACTGCGGTAAACTTAAAATACACCAAGGCGACACCTGGCTGCTTACTTTCTAGTGTGAATTGCTCGGCACCACAGCGCCAACTTGTTTGTTGACCTTCTGCATACTCACCGCTTTCAATCTCACTGGCATAAAGTAGCTTCATATCTTGAAGGGCAAGTAAATCAGGATAGGAAAGACCCACAGAGGCTAAATTTAACTGTTCCGGTACTGCACGTTTGAAAAACGATAGTATGCCTTTTTTCCTATGGAAACCGACTAATATACGAGGGATGGTATCATGTTGCCGTCTACTGGCTATACTAACCGCCTTCGCAAAGACTTTCGCATCTCTGTGAGTAAGCAATTTTAGCATTTGTAAGCTGCGAAGAGAAAAGCTGCCGGGTTTACTTACCTCAACGGCAAAAATCTTGCCCCAAAGCTCCTGCATTCCTGGACTGTGGATCTCTTCTGCCATATTGCTAAAAGCAAAAAACCAATCTGGATCAAGTCCATCACTTTCTGATTCGGTTATAGTTACATTTAGTGCTATATTTAAGACAGCTTGGAGGTTTACAGCTTTTTGTAATTCAATTATCTGCTTTCTTCGTTCTAACGTGTTTCGTTGGCTTTTCGGATCTTTCGCCATTGAAGGAGAAATGCCGACACGAGAGAACCAAGAGAGTATCTTTTGTCGTACAAAGTGCGTCGGTGTATCTTGTTGCACGTTTTGAGTCGCACTTTGGTTTGGATTGTCGTTACGGCTAGCCGGCGATGGTTCAGTAGGGCGCTTGGTCTTAGGAAGTGAACTAGTATAAGGATCAGGGGTTATCTTCATTTTAATATGTAGATTGCCATTAAAAGCATAAACAATAGGTTACCACTATTGCATTGCAGTATCGAATTAGCAATTCTGATAAACATCATATGGGAAAAAGTATGTGTGAATCAGTGACGAGGGTTTAAGCAGTTATGTCGGCAACGGATTACGATAATGATGAACTTATCTTCTTAGATGACGATGGAAGTTCTGATATCGACACTACGATTTATAAGGAATGGAACATTCTCATCGTTGATGACGACGAGGAAATTCATACCGTTACGCGTCTCGCGCTCTCCGACCTTATTGTAAATGATAGAAAGCTTAATTTCTTACATGCCTATTCGGCTAAAGAAGCCAAAACACTCTTGCACGATTACGGTAAGTCTATTGCGATTATTCTTCTGGATGTAGTGATGGAAACTGACGACGCCGGTTTCGATGTTGTGCGTTACATTCGCGAATCTATGGGGCTAACCGAGCCTCGTATTGTCTTAAGAACAGGGCAACCTGGTTATGCGCCAGAAGAAGAAGTGATTAAGCTTTATGATATTAACGATTACAAAACAAAGACTGAGCTTACCCGCGCTAAACTGATGACCACGGTTATCTCTTCTCTGCGCTCCTATCAGCAAATAATGACAATCAATCAAAACCGCATTGGTTTAGAAAAAATCATTACCTCGTCGGCCAATCTTTTTGAAGAGCATTCTGTAAAAGGGTTTTGCGAAGGGGTTGTCACTCAAATTAGTTCGTTGATTGGATTAGATGCTGAAGGGCTTGTTTGCGCTAGGGCTGGTTCGGTTTTAGATAAAGACGACAACGGTGTGTATATCTTAGGGGCAGCTGGGGAATATGCTTCTTTTATTAATGAATCCATCGATAATATTAATAACAGTGAAATTTCAGAGCAAGTAGGTCGTTGTCTTCGCTTAAAACGTCATATTTTCGAATCTGATTCATCTGTGTTGTATATAAACCGTTCTGGGTTTGAAGCGGCCGTTTATGTGAACATGGTAAGTGAAATTACTAACCTAGATAAAAGCTTGTTAGAAGTGTTTTTATCCAGTATTTCAGTAGGCTACGAAAACGTAAACTTGTTCCATCAATTAAGAAATGCTGCTTTCAGGGATTGGCTCACACGACTTCCTAATCGTAATGAATTTATCAATATGCTCGATAAACCGCATATTTTTGCCTGTGAAAACTGTTCAGTCGCGCTTATTGATGTAAACCACTTTTCAGACATTAACGATGGTTTAGGCCAAGAGGCTGGAAACGAGTTATTGCGTGCTATCAGTGATAGGTTTCAAGCTTGCTTCGATGACTCGGTGAAAATTGGGCGCATTGGCGCGGATGTGTTTGGGCTTATCGGCCCTTCAAATGTGGTTAACCCAGACAATATCAATTCATTGTTTCAATCGTCGTTTAAAGTTAGCGACCACACCTTACCGGTGAACGTGACAATTGGGCTATGTCAGCTCGATGACAAACGAAATATTGGCTTAGAAATTTTGAAACGCATTAATATTGCGTTAAACCGCGCGAAAAAGAACATCAGCGATAACTTCGAATATTTTGCGAAAGATATTGAAGATAAAACGACGTGGCGCCTTGAAATGATCCGTCGCCTGCGTAGCGACTTTATGGCACGTAAGCTGGAGTTATGGTTTCAACCACAAGTAGACTTAGTCAGTGAAAAAGTGGTAGGTATGGAAGGTTTGCTACGTTGGCCTGATGGCAATAATGGCTATATTTCGCCGGCTGTGTTTGTGCCTATGGCTGAGTATTCAGGTCTTATTGTAGATATTGGTGAGTGGGTACTTGAAGAAGCATGCCGCCGATTGAAAGATTTAAAAGAGGCGAATTTCGGCGACTTACGGGTTGCGGTAAATATATCAATGCCTCAATTTAGAGATAGGTCATTTGTTAGTAAAGTGCTTGGCACTATTAGCGCATCTGAATGCGATCCAAGTCTACTCGAGTTAGAAATAACAGAAAGTGTGGTGATGGATGAACCGCAAATTGTGATAGATGCCCTTAGAACGTTAAAAGAGCATGGTGTAGCCATAGCAATAGACGACTTCGGAACGGGGTTTTCTTCTATGAGTTACTTGCAGCAACTCCCATTAGATCGTTTAAAAGTAGATCGCTCGTTTATCCGAGACATTGAACCGGGTAAAAGTGCAGTGCTTGCCGAGACTATTGTGACTTTAGGAAACAAATTAGGGCTGCTCACTATTGCTGAAGGGATTGAAACCAAAGAGCAAGCTGAGTATATGATTGAATTGGGTTGTAACGAAGCGCAGGGTTTCTTCTACGCTAAACCCATGCCATTTAGTGAATTGATGGATTACCTTGTATCGCAAAAAGACGCGAACTAACGATTCACTTTAGTCGTGGCGTTAAACGCTCTACCACGTGAGGTAGATACTCAGTTTCAAACCAAGGGTGCTGTGCAAGCCAGCGGTTGTTTCTACCAGACGGGTGGGGCAGCACAGCAAACCTCTCATCACGATTGTTCTTTATAGCGTCTGTTAACGTTCGGTACTCGGGTAAGTAATATTGCTGGGCATATCTACCGACAAGCAGGATTAATTCTGGTCGTATGGCGTCTAACATCCTATTGTGCCAAGTGGGGGCACATTCTTTTCTAGGTGGTGCATCAGCCCCATTTTTGTAGCCAGGAAAGCAAAATCCCATAGGCATAATGGCTAATTTGCTTTCATCGTAAAACGTTGTAGTATCAATTTTTAGCCACTGCCTCAGCCTTTCACCACTTTTATCACTGAAGGCTTTCGTGTTTTGATGTGCGATCAGGCCGGGCGCTTGACCAATTAGCACAACTTTTGCCTGTGGCCCAATTGAGAAAATTGGGTTTACGCCATAGGGAAGGTGTTCAATACACAACGAACACTGTTTCGCCTCTTTTACTAAATTATCAAAAATAATCGCCGAATTAGTCATATTATTTCACTTTGTAATATTGCTGTCATATTCCCATGATCCGATTTGACATTAAAACGTATATACATTATTATTTGATCATCGCAGTAATGAACTGCAGAACAGGAGATAAACCATGCGTAAAGTAGTACTAGGATTAACCTTAATGTCCGTCTTTGGTATTGCGCATGCGGGCTCTGGCGAAAACCAGCTTTTCGATTGTATGGACGCAAAATCGTTCGAATTGAATAATGAATGTATAGCTGAAAACATCAACAACAACATTCATTTCCGTGATGCACAAACTGAATTGGTAAATGTTGCCAGCGAAAGTCTTGGAGACTACGCAACTGCAACAATGACATTCGACCAAGAAAAGATGCAGATCGATATCGTAGCACATCGAGATGCGCTTTCAGCGCTAAATACTCTGGCTGCAAACCGAGATTAATCGCACTAAAAAAACCGGCACTAGGTGCCGGTTTTTTTGTGCCCAAATTTCCTTAAAATATTCTATTTAGCCCATTAATTGCTGCTACGCGATAAGCTTCGGCCATGGTTGGGTAATTAAAGGTCGTATTCACAAAGTAGTCGATGGTATTTCCTTCGCCCTTTTGCTGCATAATCGCTTGTCCAATGTGCACAATTTCAGATGCACGCTCTCCAAAACAATGAATACCTAAGACTTTCTTAGTTTCTCTATGAAATAGAATTTTTAAACTACCAACCTGTGTTGACGCAATCTGAGCGCGAGCCAAATGCTTAAACTGGGCTCTACCCACTTCGTAAGGTATTTTTGCGGCGGTAAGCTCTTGTTCGGTTTTACCCACCGAACTAATCTCTGGAATGGTATAAATGCCAGTGGGAATATCTGCCACCAATGCGGTGTGTGTCGTGGCCCCTAACATAGCTTCAGCGGCAAATCTGCCCTGATTGTAGGCAGCAGAGGCCAAGCTTGGGTATCCGATAACGTCGCCTACGGCGAAGATGTTATCTACTTGAGTTTGGTATTTTTCATTTACACTGAGTTGCCCGCGATTATCTGCTTTTAGACCAATGGCCTCTAAACCTAGCATGTCAGTATTACCGGTACGGCCGTTGGCAAACAATAAGCAATCAGCTTTCATTCGTTTACCTGACTCTAGGTTTAATACTACGCTGTCTTCTTTACCTTCCACCGACTTATAGGTTTCGTTATGCCTAATAAGTACGCCGTTGTTCCATAGGTGGTAACTTAGCGCATCTGAAATTTCGGTATCAAGGAAAGAAAGGAGTCTGTCTCGCATATTCACGAGGTCTACTTTTACGCCCATGCCGCGAAAGATACTGGCGTATTCTGACCCGATAACACCTGCACCGTAAATAATGATGGATTTGGGATCGTGATCAAGAGACAAAATAGTGTCTGAGTTATAAATTCTGGGATGATCAAAATCGATATCGGGTGGCGTGTAAGGGCGCGAGCCAGTGGCAATAGCAATTTGTGCCGCTGTTAAAATATCTTTCGAACCATCATCACGGACAATCTGTAAGGTATTAGCATCAAGGAAGCTAGCTTCACCGTGATACAAGTTAACGCGGTTTCTGTCATAAAATGACGATCTAAGACGAGTTTGACTTTTTACCACACCACTGGCGTGATGCATAATTTCTGCAAAAGTGAGGCTTCGGCTTAAATGATTGTCAGCAAAAAGGGGGGAGTTATTATATTCAATTAAGCGGCTAACGGAGTGCCTTAAAGCTTTCGACGGAATAGTACCCCAATGCGTACATCCACCTCCCACCGCTTCGTATCTTTCTACTACAGCGACTTTCTTGCCAGCTTTAGCTAATTGCATGGCTACGCCTTCACCCCCAGGTCCTGTGCCAATAACAATTGCATCATATTGGTAAGAAGGGGTTACTGGTTTGTCTTTTTGCTTTGTCGCCATAACTACATCCTATTTTTCAGTGGCCGCGTTTGTCGTAAAATAACTACTACTAATATTCTACGTTACTGGGTTTGTAACACTAACTCTAGTGCTAATCGCCAAATAAACAAAACCCACATGTGCAAAGCGCATGTGGGTTTTTAAATAAAGTGGCGTAGAGCCAATAAATCTACGCGACTTGAAGCGAAAGACTCTGCAATTGAAGCCATTTTTCTTTTTGAACGGCTAATGCATGCTTAAGCTCTTTGTACTTGTAGGTAAGCTCTAAGCCTTCTATGGTGCGTTTGAGTGATTTTTGTTTTACTTTCATCAAACGCTTTTTCGCCGCATAGTAATCAGACATACGTTGCATAAGTAGCTCGTACTCTTGCTCAATAGTTTGCATAAGCTCTTCTGCATTAGGTAATACAGATACTTGTTCGCTAGCGCGTTGCAATTGCATTGCTGCTCTTGCTTTTTCAATACGCTCTTCAGGCACACGACGTAGGTTATACGTTAGACCCATGTAAGAAAGCCCGCGGATTAACCATTTTGTTGGATCAAACTGATACCAACGAATACCGTTGCGATAGTCATATTCAAAAATATGATGGTAATTGTGATAACCCTCGCCAAAGGTGAAAAACGCAAGCACGCCGTTGTCTCTGGCCGTGTTTGAATCAGTGTACGGCTGGTTTCCCCAGAAATGTGCCAAGGAATTAATAAAGAAAGTGACGTGATGAACAAGCACCAAACGTAATACGCCAGCGACTAAAATCATGCCTAGGATGTCGCCATTTAACCAGCCCAAAAAGCCAGTAACGCCAAAGTTAGCAGCAAGAACGATTGGCAGGTAGTAGTTGTGTTGCCACATAACAACTTTATCTTTCTGCAAGTCTTTACAGTTTCTATAGTCGTCATATCGCTTTTCTTGATACTCGCGGAGCATCCAACCAATGTGTGCAAACCACAAACCGCGTTTTGCTGAATAAGGGTCTTTTTCGTTGTCATCTACATGACGGTGGTGAATTCTGTGATCTGAACTCCAGTGCAAGATACTATTTTGCAGTGCCATTGCGCCGCCGATAGCAAGTATTACGCGCACGACAATATTCGCATCATAGGTTTTATGTGACCACAGACGATGGTAACCGGCAGTAATTGACATACCAGTGAAATAAAATAAGAAAATCGCAGTGCCTATTTCCGCCCAATCAATTCCATGATTGATAACCCATACAGGTACGCCGATAAAGGCGATGGCGCCGGTAATTAAGAACACTAAGACATTCGTCAGGATAAGAGGTGGTTTATTCATTTTCTACAACTCAGCTTACAACTGTGCGCCAATTTATCGTTTTCTTGCTCATCAGGCAAGCAGAATGGACAGAAGTTCTGCTTACGTGTGTAAACTTTAATTATAGTAAGCTTCAAAAAATTGCCTACTACACTTTATGCTAAGGGCGTTTTAATGTTGTTTATAAAGGAAATTATTGAGTTACTTACATCTATAGGCGCTTCGAGCTGAGGGTAGTGTCCAATATTAGACAGTCTTACAATATGCTGCCTCGTGATAATTTCTTCATATCGTTGAGCCATATGTTCACCGGAGATAGCATCCGCACTCCCATTGACAATTTGAATCGGGCAGGGGCTATGTTTAAGAGCATCAACTTATCTTTCTCTGTGTGTAATTCGCTCGTTCATATAGCGAATTAGCTTATGGAAAACCCGCCTTCCTCCTCGACCATTTATTAATTGCCAAAAGTCTTCTAAATCTTGTTCGCTAGGTAGGGTGCGCTCACCAAATACATCGCACATGCTGCGCGTGATACTTTTCTTACTCATGCATAAGCCATTTAAATTACCTACTGCTGTATAAGTGTTATGTAGTGCTTAATTACTAGAAGCACTGTTATGAGAGTTAAGGTTTTGTCGAATGGCATCTTCCATAACAAATAATCTATCTTGGCCCCATACCTGAATATCTTTATATCTGAAAACGGGCACACCCCAACTGCCTTTTTGGTATATATCCGCTTGGTTTGCAGTAACCTCTTCTTTGTAGTCAGTATTGTTTAGATGCAACTTCGCTTCCTGCCAAGACAAACCTGCGCCTTCTACTATTTTCTTCATTCCACTATCAGTATCTGCTCTAACACCATGGGCATTTACCGCCTTGGCGAACGATAACAAATAGTCTAGATACTTGTTGTTTTCCCGAGCATAAGCTAATAGTGCATAGCATCGCTCTACACCTTCACCTAACGGGTCGGCGAGAAACCCATAATCAATCCCCAGTTTTTGCGCTTCGCGTTTTGTGTCTAGAAAAATATAAATGGCTTTTTTAGGGGGGACATACAACCCACGCATCATCATCGGCAGTACTGGCTTTACTTCAAGGGGAATGCCGTAGTGTATAGTTAGTTTTACCGCCTGTAGCAACGCAATATAAGAATAGGGGCTACGGGCAGACCAAAACAGCGTTAAGGGCTCGCTGTACTTTTCCTTCACGTCAGTAAAATTGAAAGGCTGAAAAAGCGGTGCGTAGGTTTTATTAAATTCAATTTGAGTGTTGGGTTGATTTGCATAGCCTTCATCGATAAGTCGACGTTCTAGGTGATCGAGCCTATCTACACCCCAATACCATTCGCCATCGTAATAAGTCGTGGCGGGCAGGTAGTGACCTTTCAAGA
Organism: Alteromonas stellipolaris; assembly: GCF_001562115.1. Taxonomy (NCBI): domain Bacteria; kingdom Pseudomonadati; phylum Pseudomonadota; class Gammaproteobacteria; order Alteromonadales; family Alteromonadaceae; genus Alteromonas; species Alteromonas stellipolaris. The sequence goes on along the minus strand of NZ_CP013926.1, from coordinate 3,931,636 downwards.
AAAGTTGATGTTGGTGTGCTTTAAAACGTTTCTCTAATGCCGCCTCATCAACGCTCAAGAAGGCATCAATCTGATCACCTTTCCAATAGGCAAGTAGTAATTCAGTAATACCTGTCCATGAAGTGCCTTCATCTATTTTTTGCTGAACGGCACAGGACGCAGTAAAAACTGAGCGAGCTTGGTGAGTAACCCCAGTAGCCGAGCACGGAAACTGAAGGCGGTAGACGTTTGCTAAATGCATCGCATCGTTAACTGAGTGTTGGTTCCACATAGCTAATTCGGGGAACATCACTGGATCTGAATTGATAATGACGCGAGCTGTTATCGTGACGCGATACTTTTCTTCTAGTTTAGGTAAAGCTTGAACAAGTAAAAGTGAGTAAGGGTCATCTACTTTAATGAAAACCTCTAATTTAGGTACATCACGAGTAAAAAGGCGTGCACAAGTATAATAGGCACGTTTAATACTTCGTAGCGTGTTACTCGAAATTAACTGTAGCACGTAAGGCTGAATACTTTTTTTCATTATTAGGTCAGCTATTTTTGTTCATATAGGTCGTTAACTCCATGTAGACGCTTAGTGCCATAGCCTTATATTCCGACAGTAATTGGAGCTAGGGGGATAATGGCTATATGGTTAACAACTTGTTAAAATAAGGCTGTACAGTAACAACAGTTACTAAAAAACGCTACGGAGATAGTATTGAGTAAGCGCTAATAGTTTTTCGGCCTAGGGCAGAATGAATTTAAGCTTCTCCCTATAGGCACTCATGCGATAGACTAGTAAAGACTAACAAACTGGTATTATTGTGACTCGTCAGGAACAAAAGCTTAAAACCCGCCAAAATATCATTCATGCGGCATTCCTATTACTGGATGAAAACCGCAGTTTGTCTGCTATTAGCTTACGTGAAGTAGCACGAGAAGCTGGCATTGCACCAACGTCTTTCTACCGACACTTTAAAGACATGGATGAATTAGGATTAACACTGGTGGATGAAGCTGGGTTAGCCCTTCGTCAATTAATGCGCCAAGCTCGCCGTCGAATTGCTTCAGGTGGCGGGGTAATCCACACGTCAGTTGAAACCTTCATGGAGTTCATTTCTGCAAACAAAAATGTATTTCGATTATTGTTGCGGGAACATACAGGCACATCAGCTGCATACCGAATGGCGGTCTTTCGCGAAATTCAGCATTTTATTGAAGAGCTAACCGATTACATCATCGAGCAGCAAAGCGTAGAGTACAACATTGCGCAGCTCCAAGCGGATGCTATGGTTAGGTTGGTATTTAGTGCAGGGGCAGAAGCACTAGAAGCTGATACTAAGTTGAAGATGGAAATTGGCGAAAGGGTTAAAGCCCAATTACGTTTCGTGCAATTGGGCGCAATGTCGAAGCTTTCATCAGAGATATCTTCCGACGCATCTTAAGCTTTAAAGCCTAAGTGTGCTGCCGATTTATTGACAATATGCGACATTCACAATATACAGAGCATTACTTTTTGGTGAGTAACACACCTGCTTCTATATGGTGGGTGAAAGGGAATTGATCGAACAGCGCCGCATTTGCTACTTCGTGAGTTTCACAAAGCAGGCCTAAGTTTTCAGCTAAGGTTTCAGGGTTACAAGAAATATAGATAATATTATCGTACCCTTGAATCATCTTTAATGAATCTACGTCTAACCCTGCCCGAGGAGGGTCGACCAATACAGTAGTAAAATTGTATTCAGTTAAGTTGATACCTTCTAAACGAGAGAAGCTTCTTTCCCCGTTCATTGCTTCAGTAAACTCTTCAGCCGATAGTCTCACAATTTTCACGTTATCTAAGTGGTTTGCCGCAATATTATATTGCGCTGCTTGTACCGAGGGCTTTGCTATTTCGGTTCCTATCACGTTGTCAAAATGAACTGCCAATGGCATTGAGAAGTTCCCTGCACCACAATACATTTCGAGTAAATCGCCGGTTAGGGGAGCAGAGCATTCAAGTGACCACTCAATCATGCTGCAATTCACTTCTGCATTAGGTTGAGTAAAGCTATTTTCGATATGTTTGAATTCAAATTCACGGCCATTAATAGGTAGACGTTCTATAATAAAATCGTTACCCACAATGCGTTTTTGCTTTCTAGCCCGCCCAATAATACTTACCGCGGTAAATTGCGTAGCTAAAAAGGTGCGAAGTAGTTCAGCTTGCGCTTCCCATTCATCATCAAGTGGCTTGTGATAAAGAAGGCTAATAACCAGTTCGCCGGATAGCCCAGTTAAATAATCAATTTGGAAAAGTTTTTTGCGCAGCAGTTCATTTGGCTTTAAATATTCTATTAACTGCTGCATTGCATTGTTGATGGTTTCACTTGCTGGTGGAAATGTATCTACGCGGTATTTCTCTTTAGAACCCTGATCGAACATGATGTGATAAAGATCGTCACCGTCATGCCATACGCGAAATTCAGCTCGCATGCGGTAGTTTTCAGGTTTAGACGGATACACCGACAGGGTAGGGGCGTTAAACGGCGCAAGGAGAGTACCTAACCGATCCACTTTCTCATCGAGTTGAGCTTGATAGTCTTTTGCAGTGGTGGTTGTCATGTGGTTCTCCGAACATCATTTAAATAAGGCTGCGAATTGTAGTGCCTTATATTATATGTGCAACGGATAAAACTCACAGAAGCAAAAATTTAGTATTAAAATTAAACAATACGTGATTGGTGCCGATAACTTGATTGAGGATAGTGAGGATCAAATTATGAACGTGAGTCAAATTAAGGCTTTCATGGGCGACCAGAAAGTGGATGAAAAGGCATCGGTTCACCCGAATGAAGCTATAAAGAAGCAGCTTCAACAGGAAGGCTTACAACAAGCTGCCGAGTTTACCAAGCAGCATTCAGCGACGGTCACCGTGAATAGCACGCAAACCAGTATTGGCTTAAAGGTCTTCAGTGGTAGCTTAAGTCAGAATGTGGTTGTTGATGGCAAGCGCCCGAATGAAAGCAAACAGTCAGGTGACGGCGAAGAAAATAAAAGTTTATTCGATTTCGAGAAAGTCGCACGTAATGTACTTGGGTTCGTGACCGGTGTCATTCAAGGTGCGGCTGATGGAGGTGCGGATGACGATACCCTGAAAGGGTTGTTTGGTCAGGCCCGTGAAGGGGTAAGTCGTGGATTCGCTATGGCTGAAAAGGATCTCGCTGGCTTTATGAATGATGAGATTGAAGAAGGTGTTACGCGTAGTCGCGAAATGATAGACGGCGGCATCAATGATCTGGAACAGAATATCTTCAATCCTAATCCAGTGAGTGTGAGCGAGCTTAACGCGGTATCTGCATCTGATGCTAAATCAGGTAGTTTGCTTATTCGAACCAAAGATGGGGATGAAGTAAACCTTAGCTTTGAAAGTATCAGACAATTTAGCGCTGCGAGTCAGGCTTCGCTGTATATACCCGCAAATGACGATACTGAAGAATCTAGTTCGAATACAGGTTCAGTTGTGGCGCAGCAGTCATCTCAATATGAATACTTTGAACGAAGTGGCATTAGCTTTTCGTTAAAGGGTGAAATAGACGAAGATGAAATGACAGCTATTGCAAACCTTGTGGGTGAAGCACAAGATTTAGCTGATACCTTCTATAGCGGCGATATGGATAAGGCGTTCGAACAAGCATTGAATTTAGGTTTCGATGATAAAGAGTTAGTTGGGTATGCGTTGCAGTTAAACCGTACTACACAAACCGAAATGGTAAAGGCTTATGAGAACGTTAAGCATTATAGTGAAGAAGGTGAAGCGGAAAACCAATACGGTAATGTTGTAAGCCCAATAGCACAGTATCTAGAAAAGATGATGTCTACATTTGGAAATGCTGAGAATACATTAGGCTCTGGCGATGATTACAACACATTGCTTGCAGGTATTATTAGTGAAATGAAAGATGTACAAATACCAGATTTAGTATCGGCTATAAATCGCTTCCATACGTTTAACCAAAACTTATTGAACGCGATGCCACAGCAAGTGGCTTCAGAATAAAGTAAAAAAAACCTGGGTCATGCCCAGGTTTTTTAATTTATGCTTGTTCTACTTTATCTTTAGCTGGCCTAACTTTTAATGTTCGCTCTTGGAACACTGAGTCGTTAGTCTTCGCTATTACTGGGTCAAGGTCGCTCGTTATCACTTCAATAAAGCCATAACCTTTTCGCTTGCCAGTTTTTCTATCCTTCATGAGTCGGACAGATTGCACTTCGACAAAACTACCAAAATACTCTTTAACCGCAGATTCGTTTGCACGATACGGTAGATTACCCACATAGAGTGTTTCAGTGGTTGTGCTGCTGGTGGAGGGCGCAGCTGTTTCAGAGGGTGAATTGTTAAGGAGTGAAGCTAGCCACGGCGTTAAAATACCGCTTATTAATAAAGACGCTGAAACCGTTAACGGAACGTGCGCTTCTATACTAGCTGATGAAAACAACAGATATCCTGCGATTGCAAAGATAGCACTAATAACAGTGCATTGAATAAAGCCTACTTTCATATACGAAAACGAAACGCGTAGAATGCGCATCCGCTTCGAAGAGAAGCGCTCATCGAAAAGGCAACGGCCGTTCGGGTGAGGTGAGGAAGTCTAAGCAACTATATGTAGTGTTAGTCCTCCTTGCGCAAAAACAGAATGCTTCGCATTATGATTTTTGCACGATAGTTCTTTAACAATTTATAACAAGACAATCTGTGTGGGCACTCATTAAGAGTGTCACACAACGACGATTCATATTCGATATATTTATTTAATTGAAGAGTTTGATCATGGCTCAGATTGAACGCTGGCGGCAGGCCTAACACATGCAAGTCGAACGGAAACATGTCTAGCTTGCTAGATGATGTCGAGTGGCGGACGGGTGAGTAATGCTTGGGAACTTGCCTTTGCGAGGGGGATAACAGTTGGAAACGACTGCTAATACCGCATAATGTCTTCGGACCAAACGGGGCTTCGGCTCCGGCGCAAAGAGAGGCCCAAGTGAGATTAGCTAGTTGGTGAGGTAAAGGCTCACCAAGGCAACGATCTCTAGCTGTTCTGAGAGGAAGATCAGCCACACTGGGACTGAGACACGGCCCAGACTCCTACGGGAGGCAGCAGTGGGGAATATTGCACAATGGGGGAAACCCTGATGCAGCCATGCCGCGTGTGTGAAGAAGGCCTTCGGGTTGTAAAGCACTTTCAGTTGTGAGGAAAAGTTAGTAGTTAATACCTGCTAGCCGTGACGTTAACAACAGAAGAAGCACCGGCTAACTCCGTGCCAGCAGCCGCGGTAATACGGAGGGTGCGAGCGTTAATCGGAATTACTGGGCGTAAAGCGCACGCAGGCGGTTTGTTAAGCTAGATGTGAAAGCCCCGGGCTCAACCTGGGACGGTCATTTAGAACTGGCAGACTAGAGTCTTGGAGAGGGGAGTGGAATTCCAGGTGTAGCGGTGAAATGCGTAGATATCTGGAGGAACATCAGTGGCGAAGGCGACTCCCTGGCCAAAGACTGACGCTCATGTGCGAAAGTGTGGGTAGCGAACAGGATTAGATACCCTGGTAGTCCACACCGTAAACGCTGTCTACTAGCTGTTTGTGACTTTAAGTCGTGAGTAGCGAAGCTAACGCGATAAGTAGACCGCCTGGGGAGTACGGCCGCAAGGTTAAAACTCAAATGAATTGACGGGGGCCCGCACAAGCGGTGGAGCATGTGGTTTAATTCGATGCAACGCGAAGAACCTTACCTACACTTGACATGTTGAGAAGTTACCAGAGATGGTTTCGTGCCTTCGGGAACTCAAACACAGGTGCTGCATGGCTGTCGTCAGCTCGTGTCGTGAGATGTTGGGTTAAGTCCCGCAACGAGCGCAACCCTTGTCCTTAGTTGCCAGCATTTAGTTGGGCACTCTAAGGAGACTGCCGGTGACAAACCGGAGGAAGGTGGGGACGACGTCAAGTCATCATGGCCCTTACGTGTAGGGCTACACACGTGCTACAATGGCATATACAGAGGGATGCGAGACAGTGATGTGGAGCGGACCCCTTAAAGTATGTCGTAGTCCGGATTGGAGTCTGCAACTCGACTCCATGAAGTCGGAATCGCTAGTAATCGCAGGTCAGAATACTGCGGTGAATACGTTCCCGGGCCTTGTACACACCGCCCGTCACACCATGGGAGTGGGATGCAAAAGAAGTAGTTAGTTTAACCTTCGGGAGAACGATTACCACTTTGTGTTTCATGACTGGGGTGAAGTCGTAACAAGGTAACCCTAGGGGAACCTGGGGTTGGATCACCTCCTTACCATGTCGATGGTGACATTGTTAGTGTAGTGCCTACACAGATTGTTTTGTTATTAAATGAAGAACGACACGAAGTTTTTTGTAGTTATACAGAAAATGGGGCTATAGCTCAGCTGGGAGAGCGCCTGCCTTGCACGCAGGAGGTCAGCAGTTCGATCCTGCTTAGCTCCACCACTACAGGCTTGTAGCTCAGCTGGTTAGAGCGCACCCCTGATAAGGGTGAGGTCGGCAGTTCAAGTCTGCCCAAGCCTACCATTTACCTTCACTTGCTTTGCAAGTGGTCGTAAAAAATCCGCTTAACCGGAAGCGGAGCTTCCTGACGGTTTTTCTACTCGCTAAAGTTAGCGGTAGTTATGAATCAACTTAGAAAGCTTGTTTTTGTGTCATGTTGGACCATGAATCCTAATGAATTTTTACTCGAATGAGTAAGCATTGATTAGGGTTTTTTACTCTAAGGAAGAAAGTAATGCTTTTAGCATGAAATATCCAACGTTCTTTAACAATTTGGAAAGCTGATATTTAATTAGTAAATCAATCAAACGAAAGACGTACTTACTACTCTACTTGACTTGAATTGCTTGTTATCAATCTTAATTTGATAGCAAGGCAATTTCACGATTAGCTTGTCATGCATACAACTGAGTTAGATCTCATCCAGTCCTGATTTCAAAAGGCGGGAGAGCTCTTCGCTCAATCATTGTTTTAATATCACTTCGGTGTGTATTAGCGCAATGGGCGAGGTAACAGTTTCTAGTCGACTAAATCGACGCGTAAGCGAAGGCACATACTTTTAGTATGTAACTGAGCGAACGAGGAAAATTTAGGAAGAATAGGAAGTGTTAACGAAGGCCATTTGGGGACTAAGCGTATACGGTGGATGCCTTGGCAGTTAGAGGCGATGAAGGACGTGTAAGTCTGCGAAAAGCTGTGGTGAGCCGACAAAATGCATTTGAGCCACAGATGTCCGAATGGGGAAACCCACCTATTTATAGGTATCGTTACATGAATATATAGTGTAACGAGGCGAACGAGGGGAACTGAAACATCTAAGTACCCTTAGGAAAAGAAATCAACCGAGATTCCCCTAGTAGCGGCGAGCGAACGGGGATTAGCCCTTAAGCAATTATGAACGTAGTGGAAGCCTCTGGGAAGTGGCGCGATACAAGGTGATAGCCCTGTACACGAAGTGTTTGTTTTTGTGAAATCGAGTAGGTCGGGACACGTGTTATCTTGACTGAATATGGGGGGACCATCCTCCAAGGCTAAATACTCCTAACTGACCGATAGTGAACCAGTACCGTGAGGGAAAGGCGAAAAGAACCCCTGTGAGGGGAGTGAAATAGAACCTGAAACCGTATACGTACAAGCAGTGGGAGCCCCATCACTAAGTGCCTTTAGTGATGTGACTCACAAAGTGCAACCGTTTGATAAGCGCGTAACGTTGACCTGCGAAGCAGCCAACGGTAAACCGCCAAAAATCAAGCAGGGTGCTTAGTGATGGGGTGACTGCGTACCTTTTGTATAATGGGTCAGCGACTTATATTTAGTAGCAAGGTTAAGCGAATAGCGGAGCCGTAGCGAAAGCGAGTGTTAACTGCGCGTTTAGTTGCTAGGTATAGACCCGAAACCCGGTGATCTAGCCATGGGCAGGTTGAAGGTTGAGTAACATCAACTGGAGGACCGAACCCACTAACGTTGAAAAGTTAGGGGATGACTTGTGGCTGGGGGTGAAAGGCCAATCAAACCGGGAGATAGCTGGTTCTCCCCGAAATCTATTTAGGTAGAGCCTCGGACGAATTCCATTGGGGGTAGAGCACTGTTAAGGCTAGGGGGTCATCCCGACTTACCAACCCTTTGCAAACTCCGAATACCAATGAGAACTATCCGGGAGACACACGGCGGGTGCTAACGTCCGTCGTGAAGAGGGAAACAACCCAGACCGCCAGCTAAGGTCCCAAAATATTGCTAAGTGGGAAACGATGTGGGAAGGCATAGACAGCTAGGAGGTTGGCTTAGAAGCAGCCACCCTTTAAAGAAAGCGTAATAGCTCACTAGTCGAGTCGGCCTGCGCGGAAGATGTAACGGGGCTAAGCAATATACCGAAGCTGCGGATACGTGTTTACACGTATGGTAGGGGAGCGTTGTGTAAGTGGATGAAGGTGGATTGAGAAGTCTGCTGGACATATCACAAGTGCGAATGCTGACATGAGTAACGATAATGGGAGTGAAAAACTCCCACGCCGGAAGACCAAGGTTTCCTGTCCCATGCTAATCAGGGCAGGGTAAGTCGGCCCCTAAGGCGAGGCAGAAATGCGTAGTCGATGGGAAACGGATTAATATTTCCGTACTTATATAATCAGTGATGGAGGGACGGAGAAGGCTAAGCAAGCTTGGCGTTGGTTGTCCAAGTGAAAGCAAGTAGGCCGAGTGTTTAGGTAAATCCGGACGCTTAAAGCTGAGATGCGAGACGAGCTACTACGGTAGTGAAGTTGTTGATGCCCTGCTTCCAGGAAAAGCTTCTAAACTTATGATTATATAAACCGTACCCCAAACCGACACAGGTGGTCAGGTAGAGAATACTAAGGCGCTTGAGAGAACTCGGGTGAAGGAACTCGGCAAAATTGTACCGTAACTTCGGGAGAAGGTACGCCCTTGTTTGTGATAGGACTTGCTCCTTGAGCAGATGAGGGCCGCAGTGACCAGGTGGCTGGGACTGTTTATTAAAAACACAGCACTCTGCTAACTCGCAAGAGGACGTATAGGGTGTGACACCTGCCCGGTGCCGGAAGGTTAATTGATGGGGTTATCTTCGGAGAAGCTCTTGATCGAAGCCCCGGTAAACGGCGGCCGTAACTATAACGGTCCTAAGGTAGCGAAATTCCTTGTCGGGTAAGTTCCGACCTGCACGAATGGTGTAACCATGGCCACGCTGTCTCCACCCGAGACTCAGTGAAATTGAAATCGCAGTGAAGATGCTGTGTACCCGCACCTAGACGGAAAGACCCCGTGAACCTTTACTACAGCTTGGCACTGAACATTGAACCTACATGTGTAGGATAGGTGGGAGGCTTCGAAGCACAGTCGCTAGATTGTGTGGAGCCGTCCTTGAAATACCACCCTTGTATGTTTGATGTTCTAACATTGGTCCCTTATCGGGATTATGGACAGTGTCTGGTGGGTAGTTTGACTGGGGCGGTCTCCTCCCAAATAGTAACGGAGGAGCACGAAGGTTAGCTAATCACGGTCGGACATCGTGAGGTTAGTGCAATGGCATAAGCTAGCTTAACTGCGAGACAGACACGTCGAGCAGGTACGAAAGTAGGTCATAGTGATCCGGTGGTTCTGTATGGAAGGGCCATCGCTCAACGGATAAAAGGTACTCCGGGGATAACAGGCTGATACCGCCCAAGAGTTCATATCGACGGCGGTGTTTGGCACCTCGATGTCGGCTCATCACATCCTGGGGCTGAAGTCGGTCCCAAGGGTATGGCTGTTCGCCATTTAAAGTGGTACGCGAGCTGGGTTTAGAACGTCGTGAGACAGTTCGGTCCCTATCTGGTGTGGGCGTTGGATGATTGATGGGAGCTGCTCCTAGTACGAGAGGACCGGAGTGGACGAACCGCTGGTGTTCGGGTTGTCATGCCAATGGCATTGCCCGGTAGCTACGTTCGGAACGGATAACCGCTGAAAGCATCTAAGCGGGAAGCCGGCCCAAAGATGAGTCATCCCTGACTTTTAAAGTCCGGAAGGGTTGTTATAGACGATGACGTTGATAGGCAGGATGTGGAAGCGTTGTAAGGCGTTAAGCTAACCTGTACTAATTGCCCGAGAGGCAGAGGCTTTATATCTTGAGTGTTGTAAGACAAAGCTGATTAAAGCAACGAGAGTAGTAGTACTCAGTGCTCAAAAGATTGATTACGTGAATATCAGAATTCCTAAATTGTTAATTATTAAAGTAATATGGACTAAATAAGTCGGTATTACGCAAACTAACGTTTGCAAAAGTTTTTGCTTGGCAGCCATAGCGATACGGTACCACCTGATCCCATTCCGAACTCAGAAGTGAAACGTATTAGCGGCGATGGTAGTGTGGGGTTTCCCCATGTGAGAGTAGCACACTGCCAAGCTCCCATTCGAAGAAAGCCCTTATCGTATGATAAGGGCTTTTTTTATGTCTAATAGAAAATAATATTAGCAGTTACGCCGTAGTAAAAAACTGAGCGTACTGCAGGTCCTCCTTGCGCGCTCATTCCAAAAAAGCATCATGATTCTGCACCCAGTGGTATATGAGCCACCGAACTCTGAAGTGAAACGTATTAGCGCATGCCGAGACTCGGCGGCCAGTAACTGGCGTGGGGATAGTGCGGGGTTCCGGTGACCGGCCCAGCCAGTGTGGCCCAGCTAGTGTGGCCCAGCCCCATGGGACAACGTGCAAGCCATGAAATGGTTGCCAGAGTTAGCACGGGGTGGCCCTCCACACTGCCATAGTTCGTTGTGAAGCAATCCCATTCGAAGAAATTGCTTCACAACGATTGCTTCACAACGATTGCTTCACAACGATTGCTTCACAACGATTGCTTCACAACGATTGCTTCACAACGATTGCTTCACAACGAAGCCTATCCTAACGGATAGCCTTTTTTTATGCTTGTAAGAAAGTGAACAGGCAATAAAAAGCCCCGCAGGGGCGGGGCTTAAACTAGGCGACTATTATCAGTTAGTGTGCTAAATGCTGACGAAATTCCATTTTGGTTAGTAGTTGGTTATCGTCTTTATCCATTTCACTAAAATCGCCATTAATGCCAGCCTTCTCAACTTCCATCATTGAGAGCTTACCGTCATTATTACGGTCTGCTTTTTTAAATTTAGCAGTAACTTCAGCCTTCATTTCACTAGACATCTCTTTACCCAACGCCTCTTTACCTTTTTCCATAGTCGTACCGGTACCAGTTATCATAGGCTCATTCATGGACTGAGATGTTGATGTAGTCATTTTCCGGGTTAGCACTGCATCGGTAGTGCCACTTGATTTAACCTTTGTCACAGTATCTCCAGAAAACATACTAGGGTTATTTTTTACGTATTTATCAAACTCTGACCGGGACACTTTATCATTACCATCTGCATCCATTTTTTTGAAGAATTTACTAGAGTTTGCTTCTTTCAATTCTGTTTTGGTGATGTGTCCATTTCCATCATTATCGAGAGTAGAAAAATCTGCGCTAATATTTGAGTTATGACCACCTTGGATGTCTCCAGCAACTGCGGTCGTTGACATTACTGCGCCTATAACAAGTGATAGTGTAAGCTTTTTCATCACATTCTCCTTTTGTAGTGATTAACACTTTGCTCGGTTAGAGCAAGGAACAAAATACTCACATTAACTCATTCATTGATTGTGCCGCTGCAGTAAGTAATTGAATTATATATATTTAATTGATAAATATTAGTGGCGGGTGTTTTTCATTCTTGTTAATTTGCAACAAAGCTTTGAAATATATTCAGGCAAATCACATAAAAAAGGGTATTCATGATGTGAATGCTCAGGCGTCAGTACCTTAGTTAGGAAATAACGATAATTGTTCGTTAGTTAGTTCAGAAAAAGATAGGTTGATGAGAGGAAGTATACTGTCCGCTATGGGCATGATTTGCTTTTCAATGTAATGGTCGTAATCAAGCGGTGCCATCTGGTGCTCGGTAGTTTGAGGGCCTTGTACCGTCATAACATAGCGTATGGTTGTATTGTGTTGGTAACGTAATCGTTGGCCCGTTTTACGATTAATATCATCTGCGAGGCGCGCGGCTTTTACATGAGGAGGCAAAGATTTGATGTAGTCACTTAATGGCTTCCTTAATCGTTTTGCATATACGAGTCTGGCGTCTTCTTTCCCGTGGCGAATATTATCTACAGTTTGTTTAATAAAATCAGATACAGGGGCTTTTTCGAAAACCCGTCGATACAATTCATACTGAAAGTATTTAGCTAATTCGGTCCAGTCTGAACGTACGTTTTCCAACCCTTTAAAAACCAGCTCTTTTTTGTCGCCAGTTTGCTTTAAACCTGCATATCGCTTCTTGCTACCTAATGCAGAGCCTCTAATTGTGGGCATAAAAAAGGTTTCAAAATGGGTCTCAAATTCAATGTCCAAATGGCAGTCTATATCATAGTCTTCTCGAAGCTTGCGTTGCCACTTATGATTAATAGTGTTTGCTAGGGACTGTCCCGTTTCATTAGGCGTGCCTAACGATGTGTTGTTATTCACGTGTACAAAGGTAGAGTCTGTATCGCCATAGATAACTGAGAACCCTGCTTCTTCTATCCATTTTGCAGTAGTTTGCATTATTTCATGCCCACGCAGAGTAATAGAGCTTGCTAACCTTGGGTCATAAAAGGGGCATCCGCCACTGCCTAATACACCGTAAAAGGAGTTCATTAAGATTTTTATAGCCTGAGATCGTGGCGCATCGTTTTGTTTTTTTGCTTCGTCTCTTTGGCGCCATAGGTTGTCTATAATATCGGGCAAAAAATGATTGTCACGACTGAACATAGCTCCTTTGAACCCCTCGATGGCACTGCTTGGATCTTTAAGGCCTTCGGCAAGCCCCATAGGGTCAATCTTAAACGTGCGAATAATTGATGGGTATAGGCTCTTAAAGTCGAGTACGAGTACATCAGAGTACAGGCCAGGCTGTGAATTCATTACATAGCCACCTGGGCTAGCCAACCCGCCGTGTTCCGGGCGTACACCACTTATGTAACCTTGTCGGTGTAACTTTGGTAAATACACATTTAGAAATGCAGCGACTGACCCTCCGGGCCTTCCTAAATCGAGCCCTGTTAAGGTGCCTCTCAAAATGAGAAATTCGATAAATCGGGTTTTTGCAGCAATCTCATTTACCAATACACAGTCTTTGTGGTTATAGCTGGCGAGCGAAGAGGGGTCTTCGTAATACAAGGCTTTAATTGCTGCAAGCTTGTCTTCACTCTGTATGAGCTTTTTATCACCCAGTAATTGCTGTGCAACATTGTCTAAAGAGAAAGAGTCAAATTGATAGGTCATAGTCTTTAGCGCTTCAATGCCATCTACAATACTGCGACCGGGTATATCCACGATAGTTTGGCCATCCCAATCCCTTACGAAGGCTTCTCGTTTTTCTCTGCCTATTGTAAATTTGACGCCTTGTTTTTTTGCTCTCCTTGCAAGCACGGCCATATCAAATTGTTTGACGTTCCAGCCTAAGATAACGTCTGGATCAATATCGCGTATACGCTTTGCAAATGCAGTAAGTAGCGCTGATTCAGTAGAAAACAGGCTCAGTGAAAATGTGTCTGGAACATCTAGCGTCTTGGGGTGAGTGGACGCAGAAACCAACATCACTTCGTTAACGTCGCTAGAAGCTAGCGCTATACTGAATAGGTTTTCATTTTCATCGCACTCAATATCGATGCTAATCGAGTAAAGATTTGGCGTGTAGATTGCGGGCCTAATTCGCGCATCAGGTATTAATGTTGCGTTTTCGTCAGGAGCAACAAACTCCAACGAACCGTATATAAACCGCTCCATCAAATACCTATCGGCAAGTCTTATATCAGCTTCATACAAAGTGATGTGTAAACTTTTGGCAAGCTGTCTTAATTGGTGCATGTAGGAGTCAGACGTGGTTTTAAGGGTGTCTACTTCCACTTGCTCAAGGGTAAAGAAACTGTCTGAGGAGACTTCAACCTCAATACCTTCTCGCTTTGCCTTTTCCAATATATTTTTCGTGTTTTCGGTAGCCACAAAACATGAGGGTTTCTGCATAGCGCTTTGAAGACATACTGGACCATCATCGGTAGACACCCACACTTCAACACAAGCACCTTTATGCTTACTGTTCGCATGTTTAACATGAGTGTGTTTACTTAGAATGTAACCTTTTCTAATCACGGCAAGTCAATTTTCGTTGGTGAAATAATGAAGGACGCATGGTACAGAGCAGTCGATATTCTTTACTTAAGATGAGAGAGGTAAATTGTTCACTATTGCTCGCTAACTCTCGCTATCGCTAGGAAAAGCGGTGATATTACTTAACGCTATAGTTGATTATCAAACAGATACGTTTGTTTTTGCCTACCTATCGTTATAGAACTAAGTATACCAGCGAAAAGGTGAAGATGTATGCATTACCCAGCAATTGAGCAACCGTCTCCAGGTGAATGGACAGAGATAGTGAAAGGTGTACTTTGGCTTCGTATGCCACTGCCTTTCGAACTCGACCATATAAATCTCTACCTTGTTGAAGATGATGATGGCTGGGTGGTTATTGATACTGGGCTCGGTACGAGCACAACAAAGACATTGTGGAATGAGATTTTTGCCGCATTGGATAAACCCATTTCAGCGGTTTTAGTTACGCATTTGCATCCTGACCACGTGGGTTTAGCCGGTTGGATAGCCGACCAATTCAAAGTGCCTCTATACATGTCGCAGGTTGAGTATTTTACTGCGCGCGCATTCACAGGGGGGAAAAGCGACACCTCAGCATGGCGGGATGAGCAATATTATCATCGTGTCGGTTTACAGCCAGATGACGTAACTTCGCTCATGTCAGGCAACAAAGGTTACAGCAATGTTGTATCGCCAATTCCTATCAGCTATAGACGGTTAAAGCAAAGTGATGTGCTTACGCTTAAGGGTAACTCATGGGAAGTGATGATCGGCAGAGGGCATTCACCAGAACACGTATGCCTATATTCTAAAGAACTTGGAATACTGTTAGCTGGCGACCATATACTGCCGCAGATAACACCCAATATAGGCGTATATTCAACGGAGCCTGAGGGCAATACGCTTCAAGATTATTTGTCTACGCTACTGCCTTTCACTGATTTACCGGAAAAAACCTTGGTGTTACCCGCACACCGACAACCTTTTGTTGGTGTAAAAGACCGAGTGAATGAGCTTATTGAACATCACCATGGTCATTTAAATGCGCTTGTGGAGGCTTGCAGTAAACCTCAGACGGTGGTCGAGTTGTTGCCCGTTTTATTTAAACGGGAACTGAGTGGTAGAAATGTCGTGTTTGCCGTAGCTGAGTGTGTGTCCCACTTAAACTACCTCTTGTCTCATGGAAAAATAACGCGACATTTATCTGATGACGGAATTTATTTATATGGGGCGCAACAATAGATGTTACTGAGGGGCTGTAGCTGAATTGTCTTCTGAAGTGATAGGTAGTTCTATTGTAACCACCGTACCTTTGCTCACTTTGCTATTGATTGAAATTTTGCCTTTGTGCTTTTCTATAATGGTATAGGCAGTGGATAATCCCAACCCTTGGCCTTGACCTTCAGGGCGGGTAGTAAAAAAGGGTTCGAAGACTCTTTTCATATTTTTTTGCTCTATACCTTCACCGCTGTCTAGCACCTTAATCGTAATGCTCTCGCTATTTTTTAATAAGGATAACTTAACGTAGCCTTTGTCTGGAATAGCTTGGGCAGCGTTGAGTAATATGTTCATCAAGGCTTGTTTTATCATCCCTGGGTTGGCCATTATCTCTATCTTTTCGTCGGCTGATTCAACCTTATAGTGATGAGAAGCATATTGGGTAGATACAAGCTTGATAGTTTGTGAGGCGACGTCGTTTAACTCTACAATCTGACTACCTTGTGTGCTGTCGAGGGAAAACTGTTTTAGATTATCGACAATATCCTTAACTCGATTTAAGCCCGCTTTCGATTCTTCGAGCAACTCTTCAATGTCATCTTTTATCAAATCATAGTGCTGTGCTTCGAAAAGGTTTTTTATTTGTTCTTTTACTTCATCGTTAAAATCGGTAACGTGATTTTCTACCCCATCGCAAATAGATATTAAATTATTAGCGTATTGCGACAGGGTGTCTAAGTTTGCATTGATAAAGCCAATAGGGTTATTTATTTCATGGGCAATCCCCGCAGCTAATTGGCCCGTTGATGCCATTTTTTCCGCTTGAATGAGTTGAGACTGAGCGGTATCAAGTTTACGAATAAGTTTGCGTTGTGCTTCGTGTTCTTCTTTAAGTGCGGCAGATAGCTTTTGTTGGGTACGGAAGTAGCTGGCTTGCGCGGTAACGTCTTGCAAGAAAATGCAGGCGTATTTTTTTCCTGTGCTTTTGTCCTTTACCGGCAATATCTCCATGTTTTGATACATTTGTGTTTCTTCGCCAGTTATCGGTCTACTGCTTTTAAACGGAAATATATGGGGGCGCTGTTCCCAGTAGCTGAAACTAGGATGCTGGAGAACAAAAACCGATTTTAACCTTCGCTTTAGAAATTTTCCTTGGCCGCTAAAAATATCGGTAACAGGGGTGTCTTTGTACGAATCGCGATTCTCGTGAGGAAGACGATCTCTAAAAAAGTCGTTTAAATAAACAACCAGAAAATCTTCATCAACGATGCCAATTCCAACCGGAAGTTTTTCAACCAGTTGCTCAAACATTATTCTAGAAGTTCATCTAAAGTATCTTTCATTCTTGTCAGTGAATCGTCATCTAGGCAGAAAACAACACGCATAGAAAAGGATGAAACGGCTACGGTGAATTGCACTTCCATGACTAAGCTATGTTGCCACTTTAGCTCGTCGAAGTTCTCTTTGTTAGGAGTAAACAACGTGGGCATATTCAAATTGGTGGTCAGTTCCAATTGGCTCGATAAGCCTGCCAAACAAGCGCCGGCTAAAATATTAGAAAGCTCGAGTATAATTTCTTCTACATCTTCTTTACTCAGCGGTTCACTGTATTCCATCAGTTTGGCCATCTCGTTCAGACCAGAGCGGGAAAGTACTGACATCACTTCACCTTGAATATCACCTAGAAAAGACTGGCGGGTATGAAATGTATCTGCAGAGCCAAACAGCAAGGTGTAAAGCTGAGTAGGGGTCACTGACGTTATTTTAGGAATTGAAATATCAATTTTAGTTTCAATGAGTTGCGCGAGTGAATTTGCTGCTTGGCCCATTGAAATATTGAGCAATTCTTGCAGCGCATCGCGTTGTTCCTCGTCTAATGGTATTACAGCGCTCATAGATACCCCAATTCGAACATAGTCATTGCCAGCTCTTCTTTGTCTAATGGTTTTCTAATGAATCGTTGTGCCCCTAAGGACAGTACGATGCGCTGTTTTTCTGGCTGAAAATCTGCGCTGATCACGATGACATTAGGGAAGGCATCTTCACGCTTGGATAAGTATTCCAGCACATCCACACCATCAACCTCTGGCATGGTTAAATCAAGCAGCACAAGGTCGAAGGTGTTTTCAGCTAACAAATCTATCGCTTCTTGGCCATTCGTTGCCTCTGAAATATCGTAGTCTAATTCCGGCGGTAGCGATTTTTTTACGCTACGGCGTGACAATTTAGAGTCGTCAGCAACTAAAACAGATAGTGCCATCAACAGCCTCCTTTTACGTCTGTTAGAACAGTGTGTGCAATTTCTCAGTGCCTGAAAGAAGCTTAGTAGACATTCTAAGATTCTAAAACCTAGGTAGGTGTATTTGCACAAGGTACTTTAAGAGTATATGACAAGGAGGGCATTTATGAGCATTATACTTTACGTGTAAATACTTGTGGATGAGGGAAAACGAGAGAAGCGTACAGCCTAGAGTGGCTGCACGCATAAAATAAAGATGTGTAAACTCAATTAAGAATTCTGTTTTTTAGTCATTGTTTCAAGTGCTTGCGGAATAGCATCGACATAGCGCTGCACATCTGCGATTTTGCCCATGCTGACTCTTGACCAATTAGTATAGGTGCGATAAATACCGCGGATGTGAATATCTTTCTCCGCCATGGCGGCCCTAAATAATTCAGCATCTCCTTTACCAAGATCCACAAAAACAAAGTTAGTACTAGAAGGGAGGGCAGTTAGGCCATTAGCCTTGAGGCCGTCCATCACTAAGCCTTTTGCTTCTACAACCTTATCTTTAACAAACGTAAGGAAGGCTTCATCATTATATGAAGCAATGGCTGCGGCTAAACCAGCTTGGTTTAATGTGTAACCCCCCATGCCATAGCGATTGATCCATTCTGTATTTTCTTCAGAAGCAATCATGTAACCAACTCGCATACCCGCTAAGCCGTAAATTTTGGAAAAGGTTCGCGCAACAATAATATTGTGCCCGGCTTTCACTAACGGAATCATTGAGTTTGCAGGCGGATCATCTGTAAGTTCATTATAAGCTTCATCAACAAGTACTAACGTCTTTTTAGAAGCTTTGATACAGAATTCTCGAAGCTTTGCAGGGTCTAAAAGGCGTCCTGTTGGGTTGTTAGGATTGGTGATATGCACCATGCCAACGCCGTCATCAATGGCTGCATACATGGCATCCAAATCGATTGCTAAGTCTTTTGTGTTAGGTACCCGAACAATCTCAGGTGCACCTTGTTTCTCTGGTGCTTTAGAGGTGGTATCCCAAAAAAGATCGGGGCCTAAAATCTTTCCTTTCTTGCTCGCAGCAAGGGCGGCGTAAGAAAGGATTGGGCTAGAACCTGCACTTAACGAAATATTCTTAGGGGTAATTCCATGGCGCTCTGCAATCATATCTAGCAAAGTCATTGCGGCGGGGTAGGCATAGTATGCGCCCCCCTCGGCAGAGGCAGTAGCAATCGCTTTTAATGCTGCTGAGCTTGGTCCAAATGGATTTTCATTCGCATTTAATTTAGCGATACCTGGCTTTGGACCATACAGTACCTTGGACATAGTGGGCGTGGCAGCTTGAAGGCCTGCAGAGGTAATCAAGCCTGAGGCACCAATGGCAGTAGCGGCAGCACTACCACCCAAAAATAGGCGTCTTGAAACGTTATGTGACATTGTTAATTCCTTATCTCAAACATCGTAAGTGTTTACAGGGCCTTGTAAAACATGGCGCTAGAAACAATTACTAAGTAAATACCAAACATTCGTTTTAATTTTTTCTCGCTGAAGTTATGCGCCATTTTTGCTCCCATAGGTGCCGTAATAATGGCCCCTATACTAATAGCGACTAACGCGGGGATATTGATATAGCCTATTGTTCCAACTGGCAGAATGGCGGCTTCAGGATGCTTCATAAAGAGAAATCCGATAGCGCCAGGCAGACCAATTAGGAAACCAACGCCAGCGGCTGTGGCTACCGCTTGCTGGATGGTGCGTTGACAGATAACCATAGTAATTACCATGGGTGTGCCGCCGCCAATACCCAGAAGAGCCGAAAAGCCTCCAAGTACAAAAGCAAGTGCAGATTTAGCAATACCTTCAGGCATAGATAACGCTACACCAGGGCGAATGACAAATTCTGGGAACAAGAAGTAAATAGAATAAAGTAAAACACCTGCCGCAAAAACGACCGTTAAACCATCGCTACTTGTGCTACTGGCAATATAAATACCGCCAATTACGCCCATTACGATCCAGATGCTCCATGATTTTAGAATATCAAAATCAACAGCGCCTTTTTTATGGTGAGCCATTACTGAGCGGGTACTAGATACCACAATTGAAGCTAAAGAAGTGCCTATTGCAACCTTGACTAACTCTTGTGATGGGGGCGTAAAAAATGGAAATACAGCTAATAGAGCGGGAACAACAACAAATCCACCTCCATTACCAAAAAGACCAGCAGTAATACCGGCAATAGCACCTGTAATACAAAGAGTAACAACGAACCAGAGAAGCTCTATTTCCATAAAATAACATCTCCAGCAAATACTTCTAATAACATGAACAGACCTTTAAATTTTGCTTACAAAACGAGGGGTAAAAACATAAACACCGGCATTTGCCGGTGTTTATTATTAGTTGCTTTTAGAATCTTGCCGCTAAGCGGGTGTAGTAGTAACCACCCTGCCAGTCGACGACTGAACCTGAGTCATAGACTTGGCCACAGCAAGCATCACCATTTATTGTAGGGTCTGGATAGCTATCAAATAGGTTACGTACACCTACTGATAAGGTTAGGTTTTCATTGATGAGGTATGACCCTTCAATATCAAACATAAATTCAGAGCCGTAGGTTTGAATTGTTTCGGCATCGATTACGGTACCATCATCGCTGCCTACATTTTCGTATTCACCGTAGTAACTCAATCGTGCCACCGCAGACCACACATCATAACTATGTGTCACAGAGAACACACCGCGCATTTCTGGCGTTCCATTTTCAAAATCGAACATGTCTTCGGGGTCTAGGTATTCGCTAGGATCTGAGTCGAACGAAGTATCGTTATAGTTAATAGACCCTGTAATCATAGTTGAACCGTAGGTCGTTTCCATCTTATAAGTGGCAACGAGATCAACACCTTCAGTAACCGTATCAAACGCATTTTGGAAGAAGAACACACCACCAATTGATTCTGCACCTGATACACCAGCACCCGATAGTGCTAAGTAATTTTGGTATGCAGCATAACCATCAGCGTCTGGGTCGGTAACTACTGTAGTAGAAACGTCGCGTGTAGATACTGAGTACAGTCTGTCTTCTAGTTTAATGTTGTAGTAATCGGCAGTAAGGGTTAAATCACCAAAGCTAGCAGTTAAACCAAGTGTAAAGTTAGTCGATTTTTCAGGAAGAAGCTCTTCTGCACCTAACGCTTGGGCCACATCGCCACCAGCAGGGAACAAGCCCGTTGCTACTGGGAAACCATCAGGTAAACGGGTCGATACGTTTGTAGTACCTTGTTGACCTGGCGTCGGTGCTCTGAAGCCTGTGCCGTATGAACTTCTTACCGCAACTTCATCGTTTATTTGATAAATACCCGCAACCTTATAAACCACTTCAGAACCAAAGTCTGAGTAGTCTTCATAACGGATAGCTGCTTGTGCAAACAGTTCGTCAGTAATATCACCAGAAACATCGGCATATACCGCGTAAGAATCCCGGCTATACGTACCTGAGTAGTCAGGTGAATAACCAGGGAAACCGTTTGAGCCTACACCCACTACGGTATAAACCGCATCATCACTGTCAGCACAATCTAGCGTAGAACCGTTAGCAATGACGGCTAAACCCGCTGCACTAGCCGTATCTCCGTCACAGAAGCCCCAAGGATCAGATGTTGCGTAAGGCCCTGCAAAGTAAGAATCAACTTCGCCTTCTGATATTTCATAAGATTCATCAAGGTAGCTTGCACCGAACGCTAGAATATATTCGTCAAAGTCGTAGGTGAAATCGGCTTGAATTTGTGTTTCTTCGTTGGTTAAGTCACCAGGTTGAAATGATGTAGGTGACTCATTACCCATAGACGGGTTAATGGTGTTAGCAAGCGTATATGAAATATCGTTGTAGCCGTAACGACCACTTATGTCATAGCCTAAGTCGCCAGACATCCCTTTAATACCACCAACAAAAGAGTAGTCGGTAACATCGCCAGAAAAGCGCGGTGTAAAGCCACCAGGGAAAAATTCAGTAGGGCTCCATATAGAACCATCTTCTAAGCGAATATCTTCTATAGTGCCGTTACCTGGGTAACGATAATAGAATGAGCCATCACCTTCACTTTCTGAATAGTTACCAAATGCATAAAGCTCCATCTCAGCAGTTAATGCATAGCCAGCATTAAAGAAGATACGAGCGCCGCTAGTGTTTGGCTGTCCCCAAGGCTGAACTACGTCCGACCCGTGCACCGTATTAGCCATTGCAGTGGCATCTGCGATGTATTGTTCTGACTGGTCATCTACACAAAACCAAGATTCACAGTACTGCTCGCCGCGATATGTGGCTTCGCTGTCTGAGTATTCCGCTGAAATACTTAAGAAACCATCATCACCAAGTGCGAAACCTTTGTTTCCGGTAATGGTAATTTGGTCGCCATCACCTTCAAAGTAGCTTCCATAATCGGCGGTAAACGATCCACCTTCGGTATTTTCTTTTAACTGGAAGTTGATAACACCAGCAATGGCATCAGAACCATACTGGGCTGCCGCACCATCGCGCAATACTTCTACACTGCCAATCGCAGCGGTAGGGATAGTGGCAATATCAGGGCCTTGTGTACCAGAACCCCCAATAGATACCAACGCTGCTCTGTGACGGCGCTTAGAGTTAACTAGCACCAACGTTTTATCTGTGGGCATACCACGTAAAGTTGCAGGACGAATGAAAGTACCACCATCAGAAATGGGCTGTCGAGCTACTGAATAAGATGGGACCAAAGTCATTAGTACGTTGTTCATGTCGGTGAAGGCTACTGCTTCAATATCTTCAGCACTTAATACATCAACAGGTACAGGCGAGCTAGTTACCGACCGAGGTGCACCACGTGCACCAACAACAGCAATTTTTTCAACATTTTGAGTATCTACTGCGGTTTCTTCAGCTTCTTGCGCTAGCGCGAGTGGTGCTGCCAAAGATAAAGTGATTCCAGTGAACGCTAGTGCAATTGAATTATGTATTTTGTTTTTTCTCATGTGTGTTCCCTAAAACGAGCCGTTATGAGTTGTTATTCTTCACTTGGAGCAGGGATTAATGCCGCCCACGTTTGGCATAACAAGCACCACCTTGATGCATCCAGCATCTTATAAATGTTTTGTGTGGTTACCTGTATTAGTGCTCAGGCTAAAAATTCTTTTAAAATCGCGAAAGAAAAAAGAATATTGAGGGGTATAAGAAAAGTATTGAGGCTCTATTTAACTAGCTGATTTAATTGGTCTTAATTGTTTCAGTGTGACGATAAAAAAATAAACGCCGCTTCAAGCTTAACTTTATATTAACAAGTGTCAGTTGGGCTTTACTGGTCTGTGGCATGTAACTTGCTGATTTTAATCTCAATAAAGCGACCTGTGCTTTATGACGATGTGTTACAAAACTGTCATATTCGGGAAACTAGACATTGAACTCTAAACAACTTCAGTATTTTTTGACCACAGTTCACAAAGGCAGTATTGCAGGTGCAGCACGTGAGCTTGATATCGCTCAACCAGCCATAAGTCAGCAATTGGCAAGCCTAGAAAGAGAGATGGGAGCGCAATTGCTAAGTCGAACTTTCTCTGGAGTAACGTTAACACCAGCAGGCGACTTGTTTCTCGGCCATGCCACTAGGCTCATGGATGATATCAATACGGCTAAATCTGAACTGCGAGAGTTAGTGGGTAAGACTGCAGGCACGGTAAAAGTGGGTATGCTTCCTTCTATTGGCAATGTACTTTCCATGCCGCTTATTGCTGAAGTAAAACAAAACCATCCGAAACTGAAATTGGAAATAAGTACCGGCCCTTCGTATTCAGTAAAGGGGTGGCTAGAAGGGCGGCAAGTCGATATTGCATTAACCTATGAGCAAGACGTTGACCCAAGGTTTATGACGGTTTCACCGCTTATTCGTGAGAATTTGCATTTAGTGATGGCCAATCAAGCAACGTCCAGTGAATACAGCCACCTAGCGGGCAGAGAAAGTATTCCGTTTTGGGCATTGAGCCAATTCCCTTTGCTATCGCCTGGAAATAAAGATGCTTTAGGTAAACTCATCGAACATTATGAAAATGCCACAGGGGTATGTTTGCAGCATAATCTAGCCTATTCGGGGCAGTTAATGACAGGTTTGCGACAAGTTATGCAAGGTGAGGGGGTGATGATATTACCGACGTCGGCCATTTTTCATCTTGAAGAATCGGGCTTGGTTTCAACCTTAAAAATAGTTGAGCCAGAAATGCAGCGTCTGGTGCTGGCTGCCACAAACAAAACGAGTCCGTTGAATGAGGCCGTGTTAAAAATGCTTAAAGTGATAAAGCAGGTTGTCGCCAGTGAGCAAGCGCTGCAACACTGGCGAGGTTCCTTGGCATTTACTGATCAGTCAGAAATGAAAGGGGTATTAGCTTCTGGAAGTTTGATGTCTAGTTGAACTGGCAGATGATCAGAAAAGACCCTTGCCTTTTTAGATGTGAGCTTTTTGCACTGTGAAACAGTGATGTCATCACTTACCCACACACGATCTAAAGAAAAAATAGGAAATTGACTAGGAAAAGTCGGTCCTACCTTTTTTTGATTCAAAAGCTGATTTAACGAGGTGAAAGCCCGAGAAAAGAATTGCCACTCATTGAAGTCTCCGGCCAATACCAATGGCATTGGATTAGCTTGCAGCCTTTGTTCAAGATAATCATGCAATAAGGCAAATTGCGAGCGGCGCTCTAATCGTTTCAGCCCTTTGTGGGTGTTAACTACGGTAAGTGGCCCCTTGTCAGTTTGTAATACCACTACTTGTACATTTCTGGGCTGTCGCCCATGCTGACTTACGTCGAAGGTTTCTTGTTCAAGAACCTTGAAACGGGAAAGTATGGCATTGCCATACCATCCGCTTGGCTCGTTTAGCGCTGGAGAAGACACCAAGTTGTAGACATTTTTAGCACAAATATCTTCAATATCTCGCTCAATTGCACGCTCTGAAGGACGTGTGTCCATCTCCTGTAACAGTACAATATCGGCACCCGATTCAGCTAGGAATTGCCCAATTCGCTGATAGTTTTGTAACTTGTCTCTGCCCAGCCCACTGTGAATGTTGTAACTAATTATGCGGCACATTCTTTACTTTCCGACGCTTCATTATCTGATGCACGCTTTTGACGGTTTTCCTGATAATAGCGAGCGAACTTTTGAGAACCCCAAATCATTAATCCCCACAGCACGATACCACCCACTAAATAGCTAATGGTTTCAACCGACGGGTTGCGGAAGATTTGAGTGATAGAGTCGCCTACCAGTCCTTTCGCAATCATTGGAGGGAACATGCCAAAGAAGGTACCGATTAGAAACTGTAGTAAACCAATAGACGAAATACCGGCGACTAAGTTCACTAGGCTGAACGGCGCAATAGGCAGCATTCTGATGGCAGCAACACCCACTATCCCGCTTTGTTTAAGCTTCTCATCCAAGGCTTCTACTTTGGGTCCACCTACTTTTCGAAGACCAGCGTCACCAGAAAGTTTACCGATAGCAAATAAAATTGCAGAGCTTAGCAGTGCACCCATGATGCCGTATATTGGCCCCCAAATGGGTCCAAAAATAGCGGCAACCGCTAACGACAATACAGTAACCGGGAAGAAGAGTATGCCTCCCACTACGTAAACTAATAGTACCGTAGGCAGCGCAAAATAAGTTCCTCGACTCTTTTCAAGAAACGCATTAATGCTTTCACCACTTAACCATGAAATGGATTGGCTAGCCCAAAACATCAGGCCACCGAGCAGAGCAATAACGGCCACCCCCAGCATGATCATGATAGTTCGACGTCTTGGGTTACGCGCGGGTAGTGCCCCGCCATCGAATGAAGGCATAGAAATCAATGGCTCCTCTGGATCTGACAAAGAACGAAATACGTTGTTCACTGACTGCGTAGTGAATACTTCATCACGAACCTCTGTTAATACATACCCGTGAGCAATTTGCCCATGGATTAATGCTTCAACAGGATATTCTTCAGCGAACAATGCAGGCATATCTGAGATGTCTCTACCCGTATGCTCAGCAAGCAAGTCATTACGAACGTTCAAAATGGCCGCTCGGTTTAAGTCGCTATTGCCGCTAAGTACAACGTCAATTTCGGTATCAAGCGTCATAGAACGGTTACTTAGGTTAGACGAACCTATCACTAAGTATTTGTCGTCAACGGTCATAACTTTAGAATGAATGCGTTTGTAGGCTTTCCTGCCTTGTAAGTCTTCGCACGACGAGTAAGTCAATTTTACTCTTTTCGGGTCGATGTCTTTTTCAAGAATAGATTTAAATTCAATACGGCTTGCCCAGAAGGCTTCACATTCGAACTTACCTTTAGGCTCGTAAGAACTCACAATGATAACGTGTAAATCAGGGCGCGCCTTCATACGTTTGTTCAGCGCTTCAGCAATTTCCTGACGAGTAGTGAATTGGTTCTCGATGTAGATAAGCGACTCGGCTTGACCAATCAAATCAAGCAGCATAGTGCGTACTTCTTGCGCGGGCTCAACTTCGTCCATAAACGGAATGGTTCTGGCTAGCGCACAATCGACTTCTTCAAATATAGGCGGGAAACCCTCCGGCCACGTGTCGGGAATAGGGCCATCTAAAGACGTATCCGCTTGCTCGCGAATCTCTACTGGTTCACTTTCGGCAACCCTCAGCCATCTCCAGCGCACTAATTTAGAAAAATCGGCCACTACGGGGCCTGAAGAGACCATTTGCACATCGTGTAGTGGTGCATACTCACCGTCTGGGCCATCTCGCTCTTCTGACTCAACAGGGTGGTCACGGGTGTCCCAACGGTTCGTTGAAATATCCATGCCGCCAGAGAAAACCAGTTCATCGTCTATAACGATAATTTTTTGGTGCTGACTGCCGCCCATAGGAATGGTGTCATCAAGCTCGGTTTGCACGTTATCTGGCGTCTTCTCTTCCCACACTTCTTTTGCCCACATTTCTCGTTTAGAAAAAAACGCGAGAGAAGAATCCCAGCGTAGTAGGTAAATATTTAAGTCGGGGTTATTTTCTGCCTTCCACGCAAGTAAATCGCTGACAACACTTGGGGCTTCACTGTTTGCTTCATCATCACCTCTTAAAAGGCGTATGCGACTATCAATGTCCCACCCAATGATAAAAATACTGTGCTTGGCTTTTACAATAGCGCTGTGTAGCGCTTTGTAATAGTTTCCACAGTCTATCAGTGGTGCAACAAAATTAGCTTTGCTGCTAACCCAACAGTTTTCACCTGGTTTGAATATATTATTGTTATCAACCATGTCGTCTCCCGAAATCGCTTCCGTGTAATAAAGTAAATATACGTGAGAAGTTGCAGGAAACGTTCCGGATCACTGTAGTGGTAAGTTTGAACGCTAACTTATTAATATTATTGGTTTTAAGGATTTTTCAGTGAAAATTTTTCAATTGGCTAAAATTTTAAAGTGTAACTTTTTCACAGAAATAGAGTAATTGAGGCGTAATGAACGGATGAGCTAAAGATGGGGTGTTAAAGCATATAATTTACAGCGTAGCCGTTAAAAGCGATGGCAGCATGTAAACCAAACTGGTTCCATCTTGCCGTTTAATGCTGGCTACATCGAAGGGCTCTCCTTGTTGCCACGAAAATACGATATCAGATGAAGGCGCAATACCAATACTGGCAGTAAACATGGGGGCGCTTTCCAGTGTTTGGACATTTTTAGAGAACACTTGTTTCACTAATCTATCTGCGACTACATGAACCGAATCAATGGTGACACCGCTTAGCATAATCGCAAATTTACTCTCACTTATTTGCCCTGCTATATCATTGGAGCGGGTAAAATGAATGAGAGACTGGCCCACTTGATAACTGGCGCTTTCACCGGCACTTGCACCGTAGTTATCGATAACTTCCTGATAGCCATCTATTTCAACTAGCAAGAGCACGTTTTCATCTTTATCAGTGTGTTGAAGTTTCTTTATGGCTTGTTGAATAAAATCGTCACGGGTTAGTACCACTGCACCAGAGCGACTAAGCGAACGAGCATAACGTGATTGAGAAGCTGGCTCTGTGCTGCATCGCATCAACGATAAAACAATTAATGCTGCACTTATCACCATTTGCATAGAAGTGAATTGGTACAGCAACGATAAATCATCCATACCGCCGGTAATAGAATTTACCACCGATACCGTGCCATGTAAGAAAAGCGAAAAAGAGGAGATAAGCAGCAAACGGCGGAGTAAGGCGCGCCTTTCCTCTTTTACTCTATTATCGTTATACAGTACGCCCTCGCTCAACAGCACAAGCGCAGCACAAAAAAACATGGCCACAGATTCGGCCAGTGCAGGCATTGTCCATAACACGCAAATTCCACTTACACCCACCCCGAGTACAGGAAGTGCATGGCGGTTAAGTTTGTAGTCTTTGTGCTTTTGAAGCGACTCTAACCCCAAAAATATCTGATAGAAGCCTACTAAAAGAGCAATCAGCCCTAAAATAAAAAAAGAAGAGGGGAGTGCAAATAGGGTGTCGCAAAGGCGAGTAACTAAGCTACCGCAAAGCAAGCCACTGGCAATTGACCAGTAGCGGAATATTGTCTTTTTCTGATATACCGTTTTTATCGTGAAGTAGCCGCAAAGTGCCGCACATACCGAGATAGAAACAAGAATGCAGGTGGCTAGAAAAAAATACAACACACAGCCCTTAAGATTGATTCGAGGCAGAATTATACCAAAGTATAAAAAGTGCAATAGGGCACTCATCCTAAGGCTGGTATTGTAAATTAGATAAAGTTATTAAATCCTATACTTTATTATGGCTAATCTTTCGTTGAAGTTTTGCCCTTATTCAGTATCACCCTTGTTTAGCCTCATCCTTTTTAACCTTACTCTTCTTTAGCCTGGTTGGGATTAACGGTACTGTCGCAGGTATTAAACTTATCTTTTGCTTCAGTATCTTGTGCTAATACTTGGGTGAGGTCATCCATCCGCTGTTTAATTGCTACGCCATAAGAGTGGTCGTCGCCCCACAACTCAGCAAGTAAATTCATAGACTCAACATCATGTTCTCTAAATAATCTTCCTGCACGTTCGGCGTCGATATCATCGTTCCCTAATAATTTTAACGATTCAACCGCAAGTACCAATGCTGAGTCGAAAGTCTCTCGGTTAAACGTGCCGACCTTCATACGGATAAGCTCATAAGCATGTCGCCGGTCTCTAGCACGAACCGCTAGCTTCAAGTTTGGATAGTGCTTACGGGCAATGTCGATAATTTCAATTGTTTTGTGTGGATCATCAATGGCGATAACAAGCAGATCGGCGGTGTTCGCCCCTGCTGCTTCTAATAATTCTTTTCTGGCGGCGTCGCCGTAGAAAACTTTGTTGCCAAATCGTCTCAACAAGTCGATTTGACTAGGGCTATGATCAAGCACACTTACTTCATAACCTTGGGCTTTCAACAGTCGTCCAATAACTTGTCCGAATCTACCGTAGCCCGCAATAATCACGTGTCGAGAAGCTTCTATTTCCTCAGGTTTATCAAATGCAGGTGCTGATGACTTTTGAAATTTCTGTGCGCGGTCGTAAATCATTAACAGTAATGGGGTAATAACCATGGAAAGCGCCACTACTAAGGTGACAATATTAGCTTCCTCAGAACTTAAAATACTTAATTCTCGAGATAGCGAAAGCAACACGAAGGCAAATTCCCCGCCTTGTGCTAGGGCTAACGTGAATAACAATCGTTGACGAGAATTTATCGAAAACAGATGGGCTAAGCCATAAAGTACTAAGCCTTTAATAGCGACAAGGCCAACAACCAGCAGCAAAATAAGTAAACTGTTCTCAGCTAATAATCCGAAATCAATGGATGCGCCAACGGTAACGAAAAATAGCCCTAGTAGCAGCCCTTTGAAGGGTTCAATATCAGCTTCTAGTTCATGCCTAAACTCACTTTCTGCAAGCACCACGCCCGCCAAGAAAGTGCCTAGAGCCGGAGAAAGGCCCACGGTCTGCATGAGTAGTGCTATTGCAATCACTAAGAATAGCGCGAAAACCGTGAATATTTCTCGCATGTGGGTTTGGGATATGTACCTGAATATAGGGGTGGAAATGTATTTGCCCGCTAGGATAATGGTAACAATCACGGCAATAGAAATACCCACTTTACCCATGGCTGACCAATCCGATACTAGAGAGTGGCTCGAACCATCAACGGCACTGGCGGGAAGAAATGAGAGTAACGGCATAAGTGCCAAAATAGGGATAACGGCGATATCTTGAAATAACAGTACCGAGAAACTATTTTGCCCTGCGTCTAATTTTAACCAGCCTTTCTCTTCCAATGATTGAATAACAATAGCGGTTGATGAGAGGGCTAACATCAAGCCAATTGCTAATGCGCTTTGCCAAGCAAGCCCTAATCCGTAATAGGTAATGGCAAAGATAGCCCCAGTAGAAAGTAGCACTTGCAGCCCACCTAGGCCTACTATGGAATGGCGTAACGTCCATAAGCGGGAAGGTTGCAACTCCAGCCCAATAAGAAACAGCATCATTACTACTCCAAACTCGGCGAAATGCATGACTTCGGTTTGGTCGCCTACTAGCGATAAAACAAATGGTCCTATAAGAATGCCGGCAATGAGATAGCCTAGCACTGAGCCCAAACCCAATCGTTTAGCAATAGGTACAGCAATTAGCGCAGCACCAAGGTAGATAAGAGCAAGTGTTAGCATGGAGTCTCTGCCGTTATTCGGTTATATGAATTATTTATGCTATCTCAAAAACATGTGGTTAGCTTGATAATCATTTATCTGTTTTTGAGGTAACTGTTTATAGCAAGGGATGCAAATAAAAATGCGGCGCTTTGCAGCGCCGCATTTAGGTATAACTCAATTAACTTTGGTATTTAGAATCGGTACTCAACACCGATGCTTGCCTGCTTCAGGTCTGTCTCGAAATTAGTGTCGTCGATATCATCTACTGCTTCGTCCGCATCTAGCTCTGCGTCGTACACTGTGTATTCGGCGTTAACCAAAAAGTTTTTAGTAATGGCGTAGCTTAAACCTGCGCCAACGAAAAGACTTTCGTCATCGTAGTCGCTAGAAATACCACCTAAATTGTATTCAGTTTCTGACCATAATTGACCTACTTTCGCGTACAAAGAGAAACGGTCTGTTACCGGAAGGATACCCTTAATTGCTGCCGTGTACCCATCGGTATCCCCGCCAGCGATATCGTTGCCATAGTCACCGAAATCGATGAAACTACCTTCTACCGCAACCCACTCGTTAAATTTATAGCCTAGTAATCCCTGCCATACATCTTTGTCGTCATCAAAATCGTCTTCACCTTCTACGCGAAGGTATCCGTAGTTACCACCGACATAAAAGCCACTTTCGTCGACGGAGTAGTCATTCGACTGAGCGTAACTACCGAATGATGTAAGTGCTGCAATACCTGCAAGTGCTGTAAGTGTGTTTTTCATAATGACATCCTCGTTTTAATTTCCAACGTTCCATTAGCTTCCAGTAAAGGAAGATCCACGTGAAGATGAAATGCTTCACGTTTGATAACACTGACTATTCAATCGGCGTGCCAGCGTAAAATTGTCTTAAATGAGGGAAATAGTGGGAAAGAGTTTCACGATCTAACTTAATGTTTGATTGGTATTGAACAAGTTTTAGCCGCCGATTAAAAGTTGTACGGCATAACTTTCTTACAGTATGAAAAGAGTACATAGCGCCTTAAATACGCAATATCTTCCTTCAAGACTAATGTGAACAAAATACTTTTTGGGGATGCGATGTCTAAGCACAAAATATCTTAATCAGTATTTCCTATCGGGTTCATTCAATTTATTAACTGTCTTTTAAGCTAACCTCTAACTATCTTAGTTATGTGAAATAATTGTTAACCGCGAAGTGTTATGGGTAGGTGACTTTTCGTACCTATTCACGTGCGGCGGGTAAACACACTAAAATGGGACAACAACATGAAAATTACCAGGGTACGCAAAGCTACATTAGCAGGTCTGATTTCGTTGGCGCTAGGTACTTCGCATTCATTTGCTGACAATGAAATTAGCAAGCCAGCCGGCGCAAAAGGGACTGGCATGGTTCAACCTTTTCAAGCAAGAACGAATAATTTTTGGTGGCCAGAACAATTAAACTTATCTCAACTTAGAGACCACGATAGCCGCTCAAACCCACTTGGTGACGACTTTGACTATGCAAAAGCATTCTCCTCACTTGATTTAGACCAAGTTAAAGCTGATGTGAATGAATTACTGACCACTTCGCAAGATTGGTGGCCAGCAGATTATGGAAACTATGGCCCTTTCTTTATTCGACTTTCATGGCACAGTGCAGGTACATACCGTACGTTAGATGGTCGAGGCGGGGGCGACGGTGGTCAAATGCGCTTCGACCCGCTTAATAGCTGGCCTGATAATGCAAGCTTAGATAAAGCACGCCGATTACTTTGGCCAATAAAGCAAAAGTACGGTAAAGCATTATCGTGGGGAGATCTCATGATACTTGCCGGCACGGTAGGTATGGAAAACATGGGTTTTGATACCTATGGTTATGCCGGTGGTCGAACAGATGACTGGGAACCTGATATGGTTTATTGGGGGCCAGAAGTAGAAATGTTGGCGAGTGATCGCGAAGAAAAAGGCGGTGAGCTTCAACGCCCACTAGGCGCGACTCACATGGGTTTAATTTACGT
Organism: Alteromonas stellipolaris; assembly: GCF_001562115.1. NCBI lineage: Bacteria > Pseudomonadati > Pseudomonadota > Gammaproteobacteria > Alteromonadales > Alteromonadaceae > Alteromonas > Alteromonas stellipolaris. The sequence goes on along the minus strand of NZ_CP013926.1, from coordinate 3,899,202 downwards.
TAATCCAGAAGGGCCTAAAGGTGTACCTGATCCTATGGGATCAGCGAAGAATATTCGTACCGCATTTAATCGTATGGCCATGAACGATGAGGAAACAGTGGCGCTAATCGCAGGTGGACATACCTTTGGTAAGATGCACGGCGCTCACAAGCCTGCCGACTGTTTAGAAGCAGAGCCTGGTGGTGCAGGTCTTGAAGAACAAGGCTTAGGTTGGAAAAACAACTGCGGCAAGGGGCATTCTGAAGATACAGTTACGAGTGGTTTAGAAGGGGCGTGGACGCAGCTTCCAACGCGATGGACCAGTTTATATCTACAAAATCTATTAGGTTTTGAGTGGAAACAAACTCGTAGCCCTGCAGGCGCTATTCAATGGATACCTACTGATGAGTCGGCGCAAACCGCAGTGCCAGACGCTCATGTAGAAGGGAAGCGACACGCGCCAGTGATGACAACAGCAGACCTCGCCCTTAAGTACGACCCTGAATATCGCAAGATAGCGGAACGCTTTCTTGCTGATCCAAAAGAATATCAAACCGCCTTTGCGAAAGCTTGGTTCAAGTTAACTCACCGCGATATGGGCCCTAAAGCTCGTTATCTTGGAAACGATATTCCTGAAGAAAATTTTGTATGGCAAGACCCGGTTACTAACACTGATCACAAGTTGGTAAGTGATGGCGATGCTAAAAAGTTAAAAGCGGCTATTTTAGATTCGGGCCTTAGCGTACAACAGTTGGTTAAAACAGCGTGGGGCTCTGCAGCAAGCTTTAGAGCATCAGACTACCGAGGGGGCGCAAACGGTGCGCGTATCGCACTTGCACCACAAATGGATTGGTCGGTAAATGAACCTGAAACCGTTAAAGCTGTTATATCTACGTTAAAAGAGATACAAAAAGACTTTAATGGCGGTAAAGCATCAAGCCCTAAAATTTCGTTGGCTGACCTCATTGTATTGGCAGGTGGAGCCGCTATTGAAAAAGCGGCTGCCGATGCAGGCGTTGAAGTTTCGGTACCGTTTGTTCCAGGGCGTGGTGACGCTACGCAAGCGCAAACTGATGTGAACTCGTTCTCACTGTTAGAGCCAACAGCTGATGCATTTCGAAACTACTACAATGCAGAGACTAGCTATCGCTCACCTGCAGAAATGTTGGTAGATAAAGCCGACCAACTGAACTTAACCGTTCCAGAAATGACGGTGTTAATTGGTGGTATGCGTTCCTTAGGTGCAAATAATGGCAATAGTACTCATGGTGTGTTCACAAGTAATGTGGGTACGCTGAACAACGATTTCTTTACTACATTGCTTGATATGAATGTTAAGTGGAGAAAAACAGACGACGCTGCGGTTTATGAAGGCATAAACCGTAAAACCGGTAAAGTGCTCTACTCAGCTACACCTGTTGATTTAGTGTTTGGTTCAAATAGTGAATTGCGCGCCGTGTCAGAAGTTTACGCTTATGACAATGCAAAAACTAAATTCGTCGAGGATTTTGTAGATGCGTGGACAAAAGTGATGACACTAGACCGCTTCGATTTACGTCATGACTTAAGCAGTCCTTTGAAGCGCTAAAGTTAAAGATTAACTTACTTATTAAGAACGCGGGCATGCCCGCGTTTTTTTATTGCTAAGAAATTAAACACTACGTGAAAGAAGTAAGAAAGATACCAAAGATTAACGCTGCACCTGCCGCAAACTTTCTATACACTGAATAGCTAAGATAAAAAACAATACGCGCTAGCAATGTTGTAATTTACCTCCTTGCGTTGCCAGAGAAGCAACTGCATAGAAGTGACTATGAAGGCATGACAGTCAGAGCAGTGAAGTCAGGTAGTGAAAGCGATATGTTGAAGGCAGAAAATATCTGCAAAGTCGTGATGAGAAGGTAGTGATTGATACTGATGCATCAGCTAATAACCCATAAAACCACCTAGCATACCTAAGTATTTAATAAATAATCATGGCAACTATACAGCGACAGCTTGTGAACCTCGAAATACTAGCCGAAGATTTGGCTTCACTTTCAAGTGAACAGTATGGGGGCGAGCAGCATATTAGGCTCATTGAAGAATACAAAGAAGCCCTTGACCACTTATCAGATAGTGCCAAACCAGAAACGGAAAGTGGTTTTAAAAAAAGGCTGGCGACATCTACGTTAGCCCACGTTCTGGAAAGTAAGCAGATGATAGGTGTACATCTAAAACTCATTGGTTACGTGCTCACCTTTTGGGATGCAAATCAAAAAGCCAATCTAATATTAGACAGTAACTTTGGTGAAAATGCCGACAAACGCTTAGAGTTGCTACAAGTAAAAGCCATAAGAGCCAAGGCTCAACTAAAAACGGTGGCCCATGCTATGGGGCAGGCCGATTATCAAAACTTTATCGACCTGCTAAATCTGCGTGATGCCCAATGGCAGTGGGATGTGTTACTTTCTCGCTACTAGGGCGTGGTATTTCGAATACCAATACCATTTTCGTTGACCACACGCACTTCACGTTGAGGGAAGGGGATTTCAATCTGGTGCTCTCGCAGTGTTTCGAACACGGTTAATAAAAGGTCGCCGCCAACGCGGTTTTTTCCATCATCAACGCCATCCATCCAAAACTCAACGAACATATTAACGCCTGAGTCACCAAAACTGTCAATTTCGCAATCAGGCAGTTCTTCAAAGGGTATGCCTTCGCCGCTAATAACTTGAGGATGTTGGGCCACTGCATCTTTTATAATTTCTACCATTGCTCGAATATCAGTTTTATAAGCAACTGAAAAATCGATGCGGTAGCGCTGTTTCGGATCTTTGTGGGTCCAGTTTATAAGTAATGAGCTAATAAACTTTTCGTTAGGTACGAGTATGTCTTTACCGTCGAAAGTTTCCAGCACCGCGTAGCGCATTTTGAATTCCCGCACTATACCTTTTTGGCCATCTTCAAGTTCTACGAAATCACCTACCGTAAGCGATCTATCAAGCAATATAATAATGCCTGATATAAAGTTTGAAGCGATAGATTGCAGTCCCAAGCCTAAGCCCACACCCAGTGCACCACCGAAAACCGCCAGGGCAGTTAGGTTTATTCCCATTACGTTGAGTAGTAGCAGGAATACAATGCAAAATAAGGCAACTTCAAAGAGTTTAGCGAACACTTCCTTCGTAGACACATCTAGCGTGGTGTGGCTGCGAATAATGTCTTTTCCGAGGGTATTCGATGCTCGGCCTAACCAAAACAACAAGCCGCCGAAGAGGAATACCCTTGTTATTCCATAGGCTGAAATATCGACATTACCAATGGATAACGACATCGATTCTAACGCACCGGTAACAACCGGTAATACACCGACTAGGTGTAGAAATAAAATAGGTAAGCCTATCCATCGCATGAAACCAGCGAAAACGGGGTTGTCTATAAAACCGCTAATCATGGAAGCAACAAATAACATGACTGCCACAACAACTGCTACTTCAAGCACCCAAGCATCGAACTGAAATTGCTCACCTAGCACCGTAGTCAATTTTAGTATGCTGATGGTAATGACGGGGAATAGTGTACCGCCAAGTTTGAATAGCATGTTGTGTAATGTATGTGCCCCGCTTTTTGGCGCTTCCCGTGTAAACTTAAAAGGCTTTCTAACTTGCCTTGCTAGAATAAAGGCAAGCGCGTATATCACCGCAATGAGCAAAACTTGAATGAGAAACGTCGAGGTATACACCGATGCTTGTATCAGGGTCCATTTTTCTTGTATGAAGTCGAAAAACGTATTTAGGATCATTTGATTATAATTCGCAAAACCATGACGAGCAGAATACTCGAAATTATAGACTAAACAATAGCGCGCTTTTTAAACTGATTTTTGCATGCCGTAAAGCAATTTCGTACACAGAATACGTATTTATACAAAACTATCCTGGTTGATGAACCTAACGTTATAGGCGCTCATTATTTATTGGTAATGCTTATTGGTAATATCTTTTCTTGTTTGTGGTTGACAAAGTGGCGTGATGTTTATATATTTTGAGCTGAAGTTAACGCGACTAATGCTGACGCGCTACTTTTTAGACATCCGTATTAGTAAAAACAGATTTACTCAAATACAAACTCATATCAAGAAAAATAAAAATACTCTGAGTACCCTACTAAGTAACAGGCTTCGAAAGAAGCCTGTTTTGTTTGTGCTAAACGCAAAAGGATTTTCACCATTTAAGCGAGACAGGTGATTTATTTACTTAGATGAGAAATTGAATATAAGCCCCTCGTCTTATCCGTCTTGCGTTTAACCTCTTCTAACTCTCTTGCTTCACTAGCATCAAATAATGCATTTATTAAACGGTTAAAATGGCTGTGCATGGCTTTGCGAGCCGCTGCCGTGTCGTTGCTAGCAATTGCGTTGAAAATTTCCGTGTGCTCTTTTATTCGTTGGTCAATACCTTGAGAGCAGACATCGTTATAGGCCGCCACTATTTCAGGTGTTGAACGACGAAGCTCCCATAAATTTTCAACCGAAAGCTGCACTGCATGGTTATGTGTGGCTTGGGAAATAATATGGTGGAAACGTTGGTCCGCTTCATCAGCAAGAGCGGGGGAGGCCATATCTGACAAGGCTTTTTTAAGCGCAGTCACCTCGTCGTCGCTTATCGTAGATGCGGCCAACGCAGCAGCTTCTCCTTCAATCAATGCTCTGGCTTGAGTAAGCTCGAAAGCACTAATAGGTTTTACTGTGTGCTGGGGATTTTTTTGCGCTATTACATAAACACCTGATCCAGTTTTCACTTCCACTCGTTCGCGAACCTCTAGTGCGATTATTGCTTCACGAATAGTAGGGCGGCTCACGTTGTAGGTCTGTGCTAGCTCTCGTTCCGCTGGCAGTCGACTCCCAGCTGGGCATATACCTTGATCGATTAAGTCTTCGAGTTTTTCTACAATACTCCAGAAAAGCCGGCGAGATTTCATGTTTTAACCTTATTTACATATATTGGTAACGTCGCTGTTACACAGATTGTAGCCTGAAAGTGTGTCTATTCGCAAAGTGCGACAAATATCGCAATGCTAATCACAAATAAAAGCATGATTAAATTTCTAGATATTCATGCTTGGTAATAACTGGTCATTGCTCTGGTAAAATAAATTGGTTGTATTTGGTCGTCCAATTGGTTAGATTGTGTTTTTCGTGTGACATTTCTTTTACACAAAATGAACATCGTAAATGGCTTATATGGCCATGGTTGGCGAGCAAAAAGTGAAATCAGTATAGGTTCAGTGCGATTAGGCGAGACAGCTGTCATATCTAGTTATACTGGATAGCAGTGAACGATATCGACGATAGTCCCATAAAAGTGGCGATTAGGTAAGCGAAGTCTATCTGTAATCAACCTTTCGCTGGCCTTCGGATTGAACGGCTACTACGTTAAGTAGACAGTGCATATTAAATTGGAGTCTGTGTAGCATGAGAGTTGGTTTTATTGGCGAATGTATGTCAGAGCTTAGAGAAGCCGAAAACGGCTTACTCTCTCAAGGTTTCGCAGGTGACACGTATAATTCAGCCGTTTATATGAAACGTACATTTCCTCAACATGATGTTTATTACATCAGTGCCGTTGGCAAGGATGCGTTAAGTGATGAAATGGTCATGCATGCTGTCAATGAAGGAATAAATCCACGATTTATTGGCAGACATGAAGAGAAGCACCTAGGTCTTTACCGTATCTATACTGACGATACTGGTGAACGCTCGTTTGTTTATTGGCGTTCGGATTCTGCTGCAAAAAGCATGATGCAAACCCTCGACAGCAACGATATTGCCGCAATGACCGCCTTCGACATGGTGTTGTTTAGTGGCATTAGCTTAGCGATAATAAACGAAGAAGACCTTTCGACGTATTTTTCTTTATTAACCCGATTAAAGTCGGCTGGCGTTAAGTTAGTCTTTGATATCAATCACCGCCCCTCGTTGTGGAAAAGTAAAGACGACGCCAAGCGTCTCTATGCTAAAGCTTATGAGCTAGCAGATATTATTCTTCCTGGTATTGAAGACTTCAACTTCTTATATGGCATAGACACTATTGACGAAACACTGAAATTTTTAAGTGATTACACCTTCGACGAAGTGATTATAAAAAATGGCAGTGACGCTGTTACCGTTATCAACCAGCAGGGCGATATATCTCAAGTCCCGCTTACGCCCGTTGAGAATGTGGTCGATACAACATCTGCAGGAGATGCCTTCAACGGCGTTTATCTTGGGGCAAGACTAGAAGATTCGTCACAAAAAGAAGCGGTCGAGAAAGCCTCCAAAAGCGCGGGATTTGTTATCCAGCACAAAGGCGCCATTGTGGATGCCACCGCTTATAGCCTCTTTAGTAAAAATTTAACCTGATCCTTACGCAAAATTACACAGAGAAAACTATGAATTCTATATCTTCAATTATGGGAGAGCAGAAGCTTTTACCTATTATCCAAGTCAATAACGCAGACGATGGTGTAGATATCGCTAAAGCGATGTATGAAGCGAACTTGCGCACGGTAGAAGTGGTACTTCGCTCAGAAAAGTCTGCCGAAGCCATTACAGCGATAAAAGCAGCTCTACCTGAAATGATTGTAAGCGCGGGAACGATTATCGATGAAGCTTCATTGAAAATTGCTAAAGACGCGGGCGCTGATTTCATAGTGACGCCAGCCGTCACCGAGCGCTTACTCACAGCATTAACAGCTTGTGGATTACCTGTATTACCAGGCGTTTCCACCGTTGCTGATATTGTATTAGCAAGAGAACATGGCTTTCGTGAAATGAAGTTGTTCCCAGCGTCACTTTCAGGTGGTGCTGCATTCTTAAAAGCCGTTGGTGGTCTATTTAAAGATACACGTTTCTGTCCAACTGGCGGTGTATCGGAAAGTAACTACCAAGACTACCTATCCATGAGCAATATCTTTGCTGTGGGTGGAACGTGGGTAGCAAAGCCTGAGTGGGTTGAAGCGAAAAACTGGCAAGCTATTACTGATGCGTGCCTAGACGTTAAATAGTCAAGAAAACCGTCAATTCTACAAGTTGCTGCCAGAGTAAGGGGCTTACCCTTACTTCTGGTAGCCCGTCTTTTTTACTGCAAATGATTTTTCTCTTAACTTACTGGCAAAATGGTGTAAACCACTGCGTTTTCACTAATGAGATAGTCAATAATAGGCTGTTTTGCACGCAACTTTGAATAAGCGCTTTCAAGCGAATTCGATAATTACGTATTGAAAACGGAAATATAGAATCACCGTTATACCATTTCTTGTATCTATGCATACGAGCTTAACGATCAAGGTTAAAAATTAACCTAGCGAGTGAGGCTAAACAGTGGTAATATGCGCCCGCATTTTGTAGGTACTATTTTAATTTGATAATTGTTTCTGCTTTTATAATTACTATTGCAAGTCCCTCTCGCGTTTCACATTACGAACTTTACCGTTTTACACCTGCTTCAGACTGATAACCCTTCAGCGCAGACCGGTTACGTTGCGTAACCTAATTTTTATTTCCAGGAGTTATCCATGTCTTTTTCTGAGTTGGGCCTAGCTGCCCCGCTACTACAAGCTATTGAAAAACAGGGCTATACAACGCCTTCGCCAATTCAGCAGCAAGCTATTCCCATTATTCTTGAAGGCAAAGACATACTGGCAGCAGCACAAACAGGTACAGGTAAAACCGCGGGCTTTTCTTTACCTTTGCTACACCGTTTATTGGATGGCAGACCCGCTGCATCTAATTGTGTTCGCGCACTTATTTTAACGCCAACCCGTGAACTCGCGGCTCAGGTGGAAGAAAACGTAAAATCGTTTAGTGAATTTTTGCCACTTAAAACCGCCGTGGTGTTTGGTGGTGTGGGTATTAACCCGCAAATGAAAGCGCTACGCTCAGGTGTTGATGTACTTATCGCCACCCCAGGCCGCTTGCTTGACCTTTACCAACAAAACGCGGTGAAATTCAGCCAACTAGAAACTTTGGTGTTAGATGAAGCGGATAGAATGCTAGACATGGGCTTCATCCATGACATAAAGCGTATTCTTAAATTGTTGCCAACTAAGCGACAAACTCTATTGTTCTCAGCCACGTTCTCGTCTGAAATAACCACGCTGGCGCAAACTATTACGAACAACCCTGAAAAAGTGTCTACGGCACCTGCTAATACTACTGTTGAAACCGTTCTGCAGCATTTAGTGCCTATCGACAAGTCTAAAAAAACAGCAGCCTTAATTAGTCTAATTAAGAAAAATGGTTGGAAGCAGGTGTTAGTGTTTAGTAGAACTAAGCATGGCGCTAACCGTATTGCAGACAAACTGAGTCGAGCGCGTATTCCCAGTGCAGCAATCCATGGCAATAAAAGCCAAGGTGCACGTACTAAGGCGCTGTCTGAGTTTAAAAGTGGTGACATTGATGTGCTAGTAGCAACTGATATCGCTGCCCGAGGTATCGATATCAACGAGCTACCGATTGTTATTAATATCGACTTGCCAAACACGCCAGCTGATTACGTTCACCGAATTGGCAGAACTGGTAGAGCAGGGGCGAGTGGTCAAGCATGGTCTTTCGTTAGTATTGATGAACTAGATCAACTTAAAGATATCGAAACCCTTATTCAACAACTGCTTCCGCGCCACGTTATTGAAGGTTTCGAGCCTCAAGCTAAAGTACCAGAAACTACATTGTCAGCGCCTAAAAAGCCAAACAAGCCTAAGCGTCCGCGCCAATCTCAAGGTGGCAATGGTAACGGTAATAGCCAAGGTGACAGGCCCGCACGTCGTTCAGGTAGCCGAAATGGACCTCGTGGGCAGGGCAGACCGGGCGGTTCTGGCAAGCCAGGCGGCTCTGGAAAACCTAGTGGTTCAGGTCGTTCAAACGCTGGCAAACCTAGCTCGCGTAGAGCGCCAACGAGTAAAGCTTAAGATTATCATAGCGGCAGGTAAGACTACTGCCGCTAATGGCTAACCGCAAACTACTCGCTGCCATTTTCTTGTGCAAACTTTACTATCAAAAATTTCTCGCGGCTAATCCTCTGCTACTAATTCACTGCAACAGTTAAGGCTAAATAAAGCGTTTATCTTTGCTTCGAAGTGCAAGTAACAATCCACAGAAAGCCAATATATTTATCAATGTGATGGCAATAATTACTCCTGTAAAACTTTCAGGAAATAAGCTCACCATCCCTGACTTATCGTCATATAAATTGAGTTGCTGCATTGCGCCTTGTGTGGTGAATTCTGCGGCATTATTTTCGTTTCCCGTTGTGGGTGGAGTTAACACGCGTTGCATAACCGAAGCAGGAATATCGGCTTTTTCATTTGTCCATTTACCTAGCTCTCTAGCGGCTTCATCTTGAATGTGGGCAAACCCTTCCGTTCCCCAGCGACCTAACGTTAAATAGCTAAGTAGAATTTTTATATTGTTATCTAATGGCGCAATAATACCAGCAAGCATAATCTGAGGCATAAGGGCGATAGGTACAAAGGTCATGACTTTTTCGGTTGTAGTGAAAACTGCTGATAGAAACAATCCGAATAGGGTGGCAGAAACCGATAACAGCAGCATAAAGAGCGCGGTGCTACTTATACTCCATAATTGTGTCTCTTCACTAATGCCATTAACGCTATTACCGCCGCTGTAAGCTAAATGAGTAATCCCGATGAATATGGCAACTTGAATGCAGGCAATAATCGACAGTACCGTTAATTTAGATGCAATATAATTAAAGATGTTTAGGTTATACATGCGTTCTCGTTCATAAATGGGCAGTTCTGATACTATTTCCTTGGCAGCGTTGCTTACGCCAAACCACACGGCGGAAACCGCCATCATAAACATTACGCTGACCTGTAACTTGCTAAATATGAAGACCAATAACCCCCCAATAATAAGAGGCTGAGCAAGCAGTAGAAGCAAATTGGCGTGGTCGTTAAGTTTGATATTAAAATAGCGAACACATAGCCAGAAATATTGCCCTAAAAGCGCGGTATTCGACTTATTCGCAAGTACTTCCTGCTTAACGCTAAGTTCAGAAGCCGGGTTTTGACTCACCCAGTGATCGTACCAACGCTTGCCTTGATTAGGATTTTTCATCATAGAATACACTTCAATGATATTGTCTTTTTCGAAGTGGTTAAGCAGCTGGTTTTTATCGCCGTAGTAGGTCTGATATCCCCCCTTCGACAAAAAGATAACCTGATCAACATAGTCTAAATCCGAGGGTTTATGCGTTACCATAATAACCGTTTGGCCTTTACTCACTAGTCGCCTAATACACGATAAAAAATCTTCAATAGTTTCGGGATCTAAAGGGGAGGTGGGTTCGTCAAGAAACAGTATTTTAGGATCGTTAAGTAGTTCTACAGCAATAGATACTCGTTTTCTTTGCCCGCCGGATAAATCACTCACTTTACTCTTTCTGATAGCGTCGGTATCTAAGTTTAAACTTGCCAATACCGTACTAATTTTATTTTTGATTTCCTGCTTTGTTACGTCGTCTGAAATGCGTAATTTGGCCGCGTAAAAAAGGGTCTTTTCCACACTTAATTCACCGTGCACAATATCGTCTTGGGGCACGTAGCCAATGTATTTCTTAAGGGTATTGTAGTTACTATTATTAAGCTTTAAGCCTTGAACAGTAATCGCACCTGACGTAATAGGATTGGCGCCATTTAAGCCTTTCAAAAGGGTTGATTTACCGCATCCAGAAGGGCCCATTAGGGCAATAAATTGCTGACTGGGTATTTTCAAACTCATGGTGTTCAGGCCAACTATCCCCTTGGCATAAACCTTTTCAATATTATCTGCCACAATGGCATATTTGAGTTCTACAGTTCCGGTTTGAATCGCAAACGTTGTAGTACCAATAGTAATTTCGTCAGTGGCGGTGATGTTTACTGAGCCAGCTATTCTTTCGCCGTTTACAAAGGTGCCATTGGTTGTATCAAGATCTTTAAGGGTAATGCGATTATTAGAAAGCGTAAGCAACGCATGTTTGCGTGAAGCTTGTAGCGAATCAATTACGTAATTGCAGTCGTAAGAACGACCAATTAATACTTGCCCGTGGGTTAACAACAGTTGATGAAGCTCGTCATTTCCTGATCCGCTGTGGGTTATAGGCCCTTGCGGTGCAGCATCCAAATTAGACGCCAAATTCAAGCCCTGTCCGGTTAAATGTGAAGTCGATGAAGGCGATGACGTAGTCGGTTTTAGTGTATTGGGTGGTGAATTTGAAGCTAGTTGCTCTGCAACAGATGAAAGCTGAACGTGAATGCTGCCATTGGCCAATAAAATAGTACTGGGCAGTTGTACTGCATAGGTTTGCCCCCCAATCAATCTCACGTCGCCAATAGCGCTGCCATTAGAGCTGTTATTATCGGTAACAAAAATCTGCCCATCTGTGTAGCGCAACGTTAAATGCCGCCGCGATAATAACTCAGCATTAATGCTTGAATAGCAAGTGTCAGAACGACCAATATCGAACTCACCGTTTTGCGACAGGACAAATTCCGACTCAACCCCACTCAAGGAAGTTATGGTAACGCTTACTGCTTGTAACTCTGCCATTTTGTTCTCTTTAACATAGGTTGGCGCTTGCAGTGCTTCGCTCAATTTACTTTGAAAACATAACTAAAGTCAGCAATACGAAGAAGCTGTCCGTGCCTAATGGGTGCTGGTGTAAAAGCCTGGAGTCGCTCACCGTCCAGCAAAGTACCGTGTGTTGAATTTAAATCTTCAACCGTGAAACTGCTGCCTTTTAATTTAATTCTTAAATGCCGTCTGGATATTCGTTCATCTCTAAGCTGCAAATGCACTAACTCCAAAGCTCGGCCAATCACAAAGCCTTCACCCTTAGCCGCGGTAGCAACAGAAATATCAAGTTTTTGGCTGCCCGCAAGCGATTGTAAGTAACAAGGCGACGCGAGTGACACCGACGTTAGAGAAGGGGAGGATTGCCTTTCAGGTTGCTTAGAAGCTGAACTGGCAGTTCCGCTAGTGGTTTCATTAGCTGTTCGACTTGACGCTCGGCTTGCATGCACTGAAGTACTGGTCGATGAAGCTCTAGTTGCCGAAATATAAGCGCCATACCCTACAGGCCCTTCGTTTTTGCTATAAGCAGGCTTCAATTTAAATAGCGCGAGCAATGCAATACAAAGGCCTACACCGCCTAACACCAATATAATGATGAGTTGATTGTCGTGTTGTGTTTCACTAGGGGCGGGTGTTTGTTCAGGCCTTTTTTCAGGTGCAGGAGGAGCAGGCACCGTTTCGGTTTGTTTTTGCTCTGGTTCTGGCTGGGGAGCTGGCTCTGGCTCTGGTTTAGGTATAGGAGTAGTTTCAGGTTCAGGCTCTATTTCTGGAATTTCTTGAGGCATACTCCACGCACCGGATACGCCTACGGCATCCATTGCTTGGTGCACCGATATCCATTCTTTTGAGCCTTTCCCATGTAATGCCTCTGCGGCCAATGCGTAGGCAAAGCGAGCGTCTTCAAAATTGGAACTTTGCACCAGAAGTTTAGATGCTGCTTGTGCAACTATGTGCACTGCCGAGGATAGCCCAATAGCCACTACCTTATCCGTCCCAGAATGGCGTGGATGCGGCCCACCATTGGCCATTAAATAGAACGCCATATTCATTATGGAAGAGTTTATATGCACGCCCCCCCGATCTTTTTTAATTGGCCAACTGAAAAAATCATCCATGTGATCGGGGTAACTGCCTTGTCCAAAATCAAGAGAACTTGGGTCGGCTAAATCCCTTTCTGGACCAGAAGGCATCCGTAATATCCAGTACTCCCTGGGAATTTTGATTGAATTGGTTTGTTTATTTGCATGCTCTAGCCAAATTCGAAATGCAATGCCGATGGAGTCAGCAATCGATTCATTTAACGCCCCTGACTGAAATGAATATTCAAGATTACTGCCATTTGAAACTATGCCATGAGCCAGTTCATGCATAGTAATCTCAATAAAATGAAGGCCTTCCTCTGGCACATATAAAGACTGTTTCCGCGACATCCACATGGCATTGAACACATCGCCGTAACACTGAATAGTGGGCATGCCCTTTAAAAAATGCACATTGATAAACATGTTCAATCGTAAACCATTCCCGTCAATGCTATCCATACCCAGTACGGCATCTATAAATTCATAGGCATCACCTAATAGTGTAAATGCAGTTTCAACAGAGGCATCATTACTTGGGGTGCTGCCTTCGGTTCGCGCATGCATTTTCATAGCTCGCGCTTCAACGCGATCGGTGAGGGGGGGGATAAGAGGGAATTTAACTTTAAATTCGTTGCACGCTGCTACAAAGTTATTTACCTGCCGGTGCATTGCAGTGTGAAATAAAGGTATTCGGTCTAACTCTTCACCGGTAGATGCATCAATAAAAACACGCTGTGAAGGGGCAAACCCCAATTTAGTTGTAAACTCACCTTCGAATTCATAAGCCAGAACGTGGTGACCTTCTGGCGATGGCCAATACACTAACCTAGACGCAACATCAGTCTCTTTGGCACTTTGCAATCTTGAGAGTGCATCTGCCTCGCTAAGCATTGGAACTGTTGTGCTTGTTGAAGAAATATTACCGTGCTTACCCAGAACATAAGCCGGCTGATTCTTCTCATTCAAAAGCAAACGGGACTCCCCATTCACCACAGGAACCTTGTTGTATTTTTGGAAAACAGACACTACACGAAAGCTATTTAAAAGCTGTTCTTGGTCTTTTGTATCTAGGGTGTTGTGTTCATCTAAATTAAATTGTGCAGATAAAGCATTTTTTACCCAGGCTTTTCTTTCAGCTGCCGAAGAAAGTATAGATTGGTTCTCTAGTGGCTTTGGTGCACGATTTACACCTATTTTCTCTGCTGCAAGCGTGGGTTCTAGCTGAAAGGAGAAAAGAAGCCCAAGCCATAACATGCCCGCTATTCGGCGCTTGCTAAATGAAAAATTAGTCTTTTTCATTTTCTGAAGCTTCATCTTCAGAGGCAATATCCTCAAAGCTTATCTCTTCTTGGCCCCCAGAGATATGCAGGCTAATTTCTTCGACAATCAGGGCATTAGTACTGTCTAGAAATAACATGACTCGTTCGCCACTTGCTTTTTCGACTTCTGCTCGCCATATGAGTAAATAGCTATCTTCTTTTTTAAAGATAATTAGCTGAGGGGCTTCAAGTACATTTAAGCGAGTGCCAATTTCATCTTCAGCCAATATGACCGCTTCTTTTGCAGATAATGTAGGAGAAATATCTATGTCGATATCATTGAGTGTCTTACTGTCTATGTTGGCTATTTTGCCATCTCGAACTAAGGTGATGGTTTGGGCACCATATACAGGTAAGTCTTTATAAAATTGTTGAAATTTAATAACCTGACTATTACCTATAACATTACCTCGGGTAGTGACTTTAAGCGTGTCGTTTTCACCTAAACCTCCTTTTTGCCTTATGACGTCTTCGGTTTTTTCGATAGCATCATCGATATTCAATATAGGGATATTAGGCGTCTGTCTACGGGTTTCTATATTCCCTGATTCGCCCGTAGAAGCTTGAGTGCCTATAGCCTCTTTTGATGATTTTCCTTGGGGTTCAGAAGGCGTGGTTTTATTTTGTTCACTTGTCTGTTCAGGTTTTTGGTCGGGCGCCTGTCCTGATGGTTGCTCTGATGACTGCTTAGAGGGAGAAGTCTTCCCCGATGTGGGCAAGGGCTCAGGTAAATCATGCGTGCTATCAGTACTACTTAGAAAGTAATACGTCAGAGCGATAACAAAAATGATGCTTCCCAAACCTAGCAAAAATTTATAGTGGTAAGTGGTTAATTTGGTTGATGTATTCTTGTCATTCGATGACGTAGAGCCTTCAGCGGATAAAGCGCCTTCAGCGGGTTTAGAGCCTTCAGCGGATAAAGCGCCTTCAGCGGGTTTAGAGCTTTCAGCGGATAAAGAGCTTTCAGCTGGCAAAGCGCCTTCAGTACGTAAAGATCCCTCAACTTCACTTTCTTGGTGCCCCGCGGCAAGGGATGGGGGAACGAACATGGAAGAACTATCTTCACTCGGAGGTAATTTCACAATAATTGCGGTGGTATTATCGTGGTGCGTCTTACCTGACACCTGCTGTTCTATCAGTTCTTCTAACGCTTCCGCACTCTCAATTTTTTCTATTGCAACGCCTAACGCATGTTGATTAAAAAGCTCCCAAAACCCATCGGAGCAAATCAAAAAAGTGTCTCCGTCAGGGCTATAATGCTCAATAATGGGAGAAGGAGGTTCACTACCGCCAATACTCGAATAAATTTTATTTTGATCTGGATGAGAGGCAATTTCATCATCTGAAATGTCGCCTTTCAAAGCGTGGAGTTGCGCGAGAGATTGGTCGATGGTCCGCTTAATGAAGTTTTTATTGGCAAACTGAATAGTTCGACAATCACCCACATGCATAGAGACGTAGATGCTTTTTTCTAAATGAATATACAGCACACTCACCAGAGATTGCGCTTGGTCGAATTTTGCATTTCCAGAATCTATTACTGCCTCATGAGCACAGAAGGCTAATTCGTTAAGGAAAGTGTCGGGGTCGATAACACTTTCAGATTCCTCCCATTTAACCTTGCACGTTTCAACAACTTTCTTAGCGGCAAACGCGCCCCCTTCATGCCCACCCATACCATCGGCCACCACACACAGTAACTCATCACACTTAGAGTGTGTTAAAACGGCAAATGCATCTTGGTTTTCATTTCGCTGGCCGATATGACTAGCTGAGAAAACGCGATATTGGTTTTGCATATTCCCCTCCCATAAAGCAACACAGCGATTAATGGCGTTATTAATAATGCATCGCTAAACATCCATCACACGATGGCAGATAAGGACATTAGGTTTGGTTGTTGCCGGTAAATCGGATAGATAGACACAGTAGTGAGTAGTGCGAGGGGAGATGTAGTTTTCATATTTTTACCTGTCCTTGGTGTCGTCAATGTCGCATTTATATATATTTTTTATATATTTCATAACTGCGTAGAACGACGAAAAGAGGCAAATTCTTTTCACTACTAACTACGAGTATTGATCATTTTTCGTACCGTGGCTAGCGTTTAAAAAATAAACATATTATGGGCGGGGAAGTTATTGCACCGTCATTTTCTTTGGTGTATACCTTTTAGGGTTGTTTAAAAAATGATCGATAAGGGCTTTCGTATTTTGTAAAGTTTCCAAAATTAGCGCTATAAGGCGCCACACAATCTAACAAAATTTTACGATAAAAATTTAAAACAAGAATTGTGAGTATACAGGTAAGTATTTTACCACTGCAGAGGGACGAATGAGCAGTAAGGTACACAAACTGGCGTTGCCAGCTGGCACGCAACTTCAACAATATCAAATTGAGTCAGTCCTTGGGGTTGGAGGCTTCGGTATTGTTTATCAAGCCCGCCATACACACCTTGAATCTTTGGTGGCGATCAAAGAGTTCATGCCACAGCACTGTGCTACCCGCGAAGGTCAAACGGTTTACCCCCTCAGCCAGTCTGATGAAATAGAGTTTGAAACAGGCATTCAAAAATTTCTCGATGAAGCAAAGCAGCTTGTTCAGTTTGATGACCATCCTAATATTATTCGCTGCAAGGATTTCTTTAAGCACAATGGAACGGCGTATTTAGTGATGAATTTGGAGCGAGGGAAAGAGCTCGCTCAAATACTCAAAGCCCATACCGCACAAGGCAGTCCACTCACTGAAGCGCAAATTACAAAGTTGATGATTCCAGTGTTAGAAGGGTTGCAATACATACACGAACAAGGTGTTTTACACAGAGATATTAAGCCTGCTAATATTTTTGTTCGTTCAATAGATGAGCGCCCGCTACTGATAGATTTTGGCGCGGCGAAGCAAAACTTCGGTCATACTCAAAAGTCTGAAAATCAGATGCAAACTTATGGATATGCACCTTTAGAGCAAGTCGGCTCTGAAGGTGAACTAGGGCCATGGACTGACATTCATGCTGTGGGTGCCATGATGTGGCGTATCGTTCTTAACGCTAACCCACCACGTGTGGAGGATCGCACTGCTCGGGTGCTTCAAGGGCAAGCAGACCCTGCATTAACACGTATTGATGAAGTTAAAGGCCAGTATTCTGAAAATTTTATTAATACGATTAAAAAATCGATCGCGATAAGGGTAAGTGAGCGATTCCAAACGGCTAACGAGGTTATCGCAGCGCTGCAAGGTGTACCGGTTTCATCAGATGTTTATGAGGGCACGGGCGTTGGGTTGGATGAGCAACAAACCACGCGAATAGATTCACCTGATTCGTCGGCTCATTCGACACCTGGTTCATCGACAAGTTATCCGCCTCATGTGGCGCATATTCAAACCTCACATGCTACTTCACCGCCGACTTCGAATGTAAGTTCTAGTGCTGGGCCTATTAGTTCCGCCCCTATTCCCGTGAGCAGTAATACCGGCTACCAGACAGGGCCGACTACTAATGGTGCTGAGCCACAGTCTTATCAAAATCAACCTCACCATCGGGCTCCAGCATCTAAAAATAATAGTTTCAAAGTATGGGTTGGCGCACTTTGCTTGGCTGTGGTGGTGTTGCTTGGTGTCTTTTATGGCTTGCAGTCGACTGACAGTAGTACCGCATCTACGCAAGTATTAGTGAACGAAGAGATAGATATTATCTATTCTTTGGTCACTAAGGCAGAGATGGATAACGACAGTAATACTATTGAAAAGAGAATGTTATGCGCGATGCAAGACATCGATGATATGGATGAAGCCGGGGAGCGAAATATAGAATTGCTTCGCTCAGGTATTGAAAATCGGACTTTAAACATTGAAAAGAATTTAGCCAAAGCCAGAGAGCGAGCTTTCGATTTGGTGACTCGTCATCAATCTTCGTCAAGCCGAATTGACAGTGTCTTTGACGACATGATTAGTACAAATCAACAGCGCGGGAAATACGATAAAGCTGATTATCTCACGTCGCTAAAAGCACTTATTCAAGAAGCATCGTTGTTAAGTGAGAAATCTAAAATCACCGCGTTACTCGAAAAGCGCATCACGGTGACCCCGACAGATTGCAGTTAAGACTACGTACGAGATACATACGAAATACAAACTTGAAAGACGTCTATCAATTTAATAGGGATTTAAACGATGAATACGTTAAACAAAGTAGTACCAGCTAGCATTGCATGCTTACTCTTAACAGGATGCGCAAATACAGCAGAAAGTTTGATGGGGGCTTTAACGCCAGAGAGTAATCAGGGAAGTAGTGAAGGTGGTATGGACTTCAGCTCATTTGAAGTGAGTTCGCCAGTTGAAGAATTAGGCAAAGAGGACATCAGTACTGCTCGGACTGTTGGCCAAGTTATTGGCGCTATTGTTGGAGGATTCGCGTGCTATAAGAAATTTAACGGCAACACGCTGCTTATGGCGGGATGTGCCACGATCGGAGGGATAGCAGGCGATAAATTGGGAAAATACATAGGTGAAGCGATAGCCATAAGACGAATGAATTATGCCAGTAATTACGAGTTCTTAGAGTCAGAAATTGAAGCGTCTGAAAACGCGATTAAAACACGTGAAGACGAGTTAGCACAAACCAAATTAAATATTACCACCATGGAAGATAGGGTTGAATTACTTAAAAGTAAAGCATCGTTAACTAAAGCTGAAATTGCTGAGGCAACAGCACTTCTAACTGAAGTTAAAGCACTGCGAGAAAAAAATAAAATGCTTGAAACTCGGTACGAAGAAACGCTTGTGTATTTAGACAGTGCACTTGAAGACAGCGAAGAAGAAATTGCGTCGCTAACAGAAGATAAGGCAAAGACTCAACAGGCGCATGAAGAGCTACTGGCTAAGCGTAATCAACTTTCAATGCAGCTGGCCTCTATTCAAACTCAGTCGTCACAACTCGATGAGCAAAGTACCGCACTTACTAGCCTAATTGCAGGCTAAGGAGCTTAGAAATGAACCCTTTTAATAAAGTCGCTGCGGTAATGTTAAGTGTAATGGTGGTGGGCTGTGCAGTATCTGCTGATCCTAGAGAACAAAGCACGGCGGATCGAATTTGGGCAAGTGTTAGCGGGCTCGATGAAAAAACCATTGCGAGTATGCAGGAAAAACTGGATACCTTAAACAGCCGAGTGAAAGGGGTAGATGAAGAAGTAGATTATTATAAAAGTCAGCTTTTTTTAGTTAAAAAAGAGTTATCTACCTACGAACTCACCGAGCAGCAGCTTGCCGATTTAAAACAGGAAATAGCGCAAGTTGAACAGCAAACCCTCGCACTTGATCAACAGAACAAAGACAGTGCTCAGCTCATTGAAAATAAAAATGCGCAGCTTCGCGAGAAAAAAGGTAGCCAAGATGAACTGGTTAAAGATTTAAAGCAATTAGACTCACAAGTAGACAGCGTGGAAAAGCAGGTGGGTATTGTATCTACAGGTATAAAAGACATTGTGGCCATGCGAACCCGCTACTCATTGGAAGAATAATATGGCGTTTGTAACCTATACCGTAGGCAGGTCGAGTCAAGCTGACATTTGCGTAAACGACCCAAGTATTTCTCGCATTCACATGGAAATCACTATTACCAGTGGTGGGCGTTATTTTTGTGCCGATCATGGGTCTTCCCACGGCACTTTTTTTAATAAAAACGGCGAGTGGAAGCCGCTTAAGCAAGGCTACATAGACGGAGCCGATTCCCTCGTATTGGGAACGAAAAAAATTAAGTTCAGTAGCATTATAAATTCCCCTGCAGTGGCTAGCTTTTCAAAGCAAAAAGACGTGAATGAAGATGTCGAGCCTATGTCATTCAAGCCTATTCGCAACTCTGCTACGGGTGAAATTGAATCGTCCTCGTAAATAGCTAACATGAAACATGGATTGATAAACGTTATGAATTTATTGGAATCAGACGAGCAGAAATATCGAGTCATTGTGGCTTTAGTCGCTATATTTATCACCATATTTGTGGTTGGCGTATTTGCATTAATTCTTCCTGTCAGCGAAGCCAAAACCGGTCAAATAAACGTGGGCGATGTATTGTTCGATCGCAGTAGTGGTATGTTTCCCGCTACCTTACAAAACCTAATGTGGCTCATGTTCTTTATAGGGCTAGGCGAAATGTGGGTTAGGCACAATCGTTCCGCCAAAGAGTTAGAGCAGCTTAAGCTTTATATATTGCCTGAAGAAGATGACGTTATGCTGAGGGCGAAAGATCTCGTACCTATTTATACCGGTATATGCGAGCGTAAAGTTGCTCAACACTTCTTTGTTCAACGGCTCACCAAACGGGTGATCCTGCAATTCCAGGGCAGTAATTCAGCTGACCAAGCCAACTCTTTAATGAATTCCAGCCTTGAGTTAATGCAGCATGAAATAGAGCTCAAATTTAATATGTTGCGATACCTTGTGTGGTTAATACCTACGCTGGGGTTTATCGGCACGGTGGTGGGTATTGCATTAGCCTTATCGTCGGCGGCAGATATGCCCGATGTATCAGACACCGACGCGATTAGAGAATGGCTAGGGCTACTTACCACAGATTTAGGCTTAGCGTTCAATACCACGTTAGTGGCGCTGATCATGTCAGCGGTATTGGTTTTCTTACTGCATATCGTGCAGGCCAGAGAAGAAATGGCACTTAATAATGCCGGTCAATATTGTATGGATAATTTAATTAATAGACTTTACGAAAACAAATAGAGGTGCACCATGGCGATTAAACGAGGCCCTGATGGCGTTCCAGTTGATATGCCGTCAGTCATAGTTTCTGGAGATACAGCTTCTAAAGATACAGCTCCAACCGAACCTGAAACTCGTGCGAGTGGTATGGGTAGCAATACCGCTAATGACGGGCCAACAGTGACCACACCCTCTAACGCTACCCCCGTTAATACTGTGCCCTCCAGCACCAGCCCATCAAGGTCTGCAACCTCGGGTTTAATATTTGATGAGCCTCCAACAACACCGGCCAACCGGCATCCATCGACAACACCTGACGAGTTCGTTGATATTCGAGAAAACGCTGGAATATCAGAACACGATGACATTGATGCATTACCCACTGTGATAGGGGGAAATAGAAGACCTAGCGCGCCGCCAGTCAGTACGACTGAAACCGCCGCGCAGTCACCACATTCGATGCCTGATCCTATGCAAGACCCCATCTCTGGGTGGCTAGTGGTGGTAAAAGGGCCAGGTAAAGGGCACTTTTTAAAATTGGGATTTGGGCAAAATAGTATCGGTCGAAGTGCATCAGAAAGGGTTTGTGTTGATTTCGGGGATGGCCAAGTATCTAGGGTTAATCATGCCACAATCTCTTACGATCCTCGGGGTAATCAGTTCTATATTCAGCCGGGTTCAGGTACCAATATGACTTACTTAGATAACCAGCCCGCACCGGTGCTGCAGCCTATGATATTACCCGCTTTTAGTCACATTTCCATTGGCGAAACTACATTGAGGTTTGTTCCTTTGTGTGGCGAAAACTTTACTTGGGAAAGCATGGAAGAGGATTAATCATGTATTCGGTACAGGTGGCGTGGTCTCAAATAATAGGTGCTCGTAAAAGTCAGCAAGACAGCGCCTCAGTAGTAACTTGGCCTAATGGTTTCCGATTGTTGCTGTTAGCTGATGGAATGGGAGGGCATGTAGGAGGAGATATCGCCAGTCACTTGGTTATCGATACATTCAAACAGCACTTTATTGAAAGTGATGAGCAGGATATTAAGCAGCGTTTAATTAACGCGTTAGATGCGGCTAACCTTGCGATTTATCATCAGGTAAAGGAAAAGCCTGAGTTATCAGGTATGGGAACCACGTTAATCGCGGCGGTTTTTGATGGCCTATATCTGCAATGGCTAAGCGT
Organism: Alteromonas stellipolaris; assembly: GCF_001562115.1. NCBI lineage: Bacteria > Pseudomonadati > Pseudomonadota > Gammaproteobacteria > Alteromonadales > Alteromonadaceae > Alteromonas > Alteromonas stellipolaris. The sequence goes on along the minus strand of NZ_CP013926.1, from coordinate 3,877,329 downwards.
GGGAGACAGCCCAATGTGGTTGCTACGTGATAAGACGCTGGTGCGACTCAACGAAAACCATTCTATGTCGGAAGTCTTGGCTAGAAAGGTTGAGTTAGGCGAAATCTCTAGTGAAGACGCAAGGACATCACCGATTCGCTCTCAATTACTTGAGGCCGTAATGGGCGAAAATATTGAGAGAGTTGATGCGCCAGACCACTCCAGAGAACTCAAACCAAACGATTTACTTATTTTGGCTAGCGATGGGGTGGAAAGTTGTAGTGATGAAACCATCATTGAGGTATGTCACCAGTCTTCAAATGATACTGATGAGCTAACAATGGCACTGTTAAACGCAGTTAAAGCACAAGAACGGCTTAAACAAGATAACGCGACACTTATTGTCATGCAGGTAAAAGAACCTGTGGTAAATGAGCCCGCTACGGTGCAGCCGGAAGCGGGTGAAATATTAGAAGAGCCATCTACCCACTAACAAAATTAACTGACAGATAATTTAAGGAATACGCTTGTGTATAGAGTAGGGATGTTTATTGCACTTTGGGTACTTTTTACTTTGCCATCCTATGCCTTTACTACGGTTACTATAGAGGTGCTTGATGATGGAAAAGTTGAGCAAACAGGTATCGCTACGCTGGTCGCAAACGAAACCGTCATTATCAACCAAAAACTGCTGGCACAAGGAAATCAGTATGTTGTTACCGACCCTACCAGCAAGGCGAGGTTGATTGCTGACCTATCAGCAAATGATGAAGGCTTAGATTTAGCCATTCTACATGTGAACGGGTTAACGGGTAATCCTGCGGTAGTGGCTAAGGAGGATACTTCCATTGGAAGTAAAATCTACTTGTTGAAGCTAAATGATCTGTCAACGGCAGGCACACTTCACTCTATACTTCCGGCAGATAAAAACCACCCTGAACAGCGGTGGCAGCACACGGCATTGCTGAGTGAAGGAGAGTTTGGTGCACCGCTGGTGAACAATTGCCAAGAGCTATTGGGGGTGAGTGTTAGCGATATCAAAGGGGTTTTCGATAAGCGCCTTAAACTGTCTTCATCATTTTCAGCAGCGACCAGCCTAACCACCTTAAAAACGTTTCTTACTAAGCAAAACATAGATTTCAAAGAGTCAGAAAATAGTTGTCTATCTGAAGCAGATCAATTGGCCGCGTTAGAAAAAGAAAAGAAAAAGCAGCAAGCAACACTTGAGAAGCAAGAAGCTGAACGCAAGGCGGTGGAAGAAGAGCTTGAAAAGTTAAAGAAGGAAGCAGAAGAAAAGAAAAAAGCGCTAGAAGAAGCTAAAGCTGATACGACCCGCCAAGATGCGGAACGTCAAAAGGCCGAAGAGGCACTAGAAGAAGCTAGGCAACAGACTATTGAGCAACAGAAAAAGCTAGAAGATGCTGAAAAAGCGATTAAAGAACAAGAAGAAAAAGTAAAAGAAACCGAAGCGAAGAGTAAGCAAAAAGAGCTGGAATTTGAAGAAGAAAAGAAAAGTGAACAACAAAAAATGATTTACTATGCCATTCCAATCATTCTAGTGCTGGTTGTGGTGCTTATTGTTTTAAGCCGCCGTAGGAAAAAACTGCTTGAAGTGGAGCAAGAGGCCTCAGAAAACAAGCAGCAACTGTCGGCAGAGAAAGCCAAAGTCGTATCGGCTCAAGAAGCGCTTAGCAAAGCGTCTGCAAACTTTGACGACATTGTTCTCGATGGCAAAGATGAAGCAGGTGGTGAGCATCGCATTAAAGTTATTGGGTCTACTTTGGCTAGAACCGAAGGCGGCATACTAATAGGACGGTCGGCACAAAAAGTAAACTACGTTATTAATGTGCCGGGTGTTTCACGAGAGCATTTAAACGTTATTTTGATAGACAATAAGGTAATGATTGAAGATTTAGGAAGCGTAAATGGAACTGCAATAAATAATAGAAACTTAGCGCCAAATACGAAGGCCGAACTAGAAAATGGCGATACCCTTCGAATTGGTACGGTAACTTTTTCGGTTCATTTTTTGCCGTCTTAGGTGAAAGAACAGGTGAAAGCAAATGAAACTACGTAACAGGGAAGTCAACGTATTTAGCATGTCTGCACTTGATCTCTTTGCCTCAGCGATGGGAGCATTCATGTTTTTAGCCATTATTGCACTGCCTTTTTTCCCCAACACGGGCTCTTCTCCCGAATCTATAAGTGAAATTAAAAAAGAACTTGATGCGGCTAAAGCAGAGTCTACTCAAACTAAAAAAGAGTTAGCTTCTGCGCAAAAAAGCTTAGAAGAAGCCAAGCAAGAACTTGCAGAAGGCATAAATAAATACCCGATAGAGTTGGTGATCACCATTGATATCAGTGGCTCGATGGCAGTGCCTTTACAACGATTAAAAGATGCCATTAAACGGCTCACTATTGAAGTGCCGAAGGTTACTCGGGAGTTTAAGATTGGTGTGGTGGCCTATGGTGGCGATGGCAAGTTTATCACTGTGCCAAGTGTTGTTATTACAAAGGCATCTCGGGCAGGCTTCATTCAGCAGATAGATGCGCTTGAGCTTTTACCAGGTGAAACCGATGTACCAGAAGCGGTATCGAATGCCATGGCGATGTTCTCGCCCCCCAATGACAAAGTGCGCAAAGCTTACGTACTTATCGGTGATGTAGGTCCTTATGAAATGATTGGCTCTAGAAGTTTTGATATTTATGCAATATCTGAAGCCCAGGCCAATATATTGATTAACTCAGGTAGAGGAGTACAAGTGAGCAAAAATTATGAGGCTGAAATATTAAACAGCGTAAGCAGTTTTATCTCAGGCAACAAACTGCGAAGCGTGATGGCCATGTACACAGGGAACGCGACTCGGCGGGGTGACAGTTCGTACAATATTATTGCGCTAACTAAACCGCATAGTATCCCGTTCTTTAAAGCTGTGTCCAAGAAAGGTGGTGCGGATAATGGGCACTATTCTGAAGAGCCTTCTGAAATGCTCTCTATGCTGCTTATTGCAGTGTTAGCCGCATCTTAATGAAGCGGCTAAGCTGTGATAAGTGGCATGTTTTAAGTAGTCTGTAACATCTAACATTGAAAAGTATGAAAATCTGCCTGAAGAACTAGTTAGCTTCAAGGGTGAGTGCTACACCGCTCTTTTTAAGTTGTAAGTGTTGCCTGCTATTCAGCAAAAACAGACGATTCGCGTCAATCTGAAGGTCATTTGCCAAAACGTTCTTTACGGTTTTGGCGCGTGCATCGGCCAAGTGTGCAAGTTCTCGCTTCGGTATATCAATACCACTTCTAACTTGGTTGTACATGGCGATATAGAGTGCTTGTTCAACTAGTGATGCATCAGGTGTTACTTGAGTAGGTGTTGTTTCGCTATTCCCAGTATCTTCACGTGTATCACCAAGTGAACCTTCACCGTCCGCGTTTTGCTGCAACTTAGCGATGACCACTACACGTTCTTCTTCCACAGTTTTGCCGGTGGTGTTAATGAATAACTCACTTAATGCGTCAGCTAGAGGGCCGCTCACCGGCATGGTACTTGGCGACAAGTCTACTGGTAATGTCTCTTGGCCAGAAAGTGCTAACAGCTGTTGTTGCAGTTTCTGTTCTGCCAGTTCATAGGTATCTGGCACTTCATCTACTGTACCCTCAATGTTTACGCGAAGCCCTGGGCGTTTTGATAGTGCATCGGCAAGGGTAGCGAGTTTGCTTGAAGCGGTGTCAGTTAACTGTGATGAGCCATGCGTAAAGTCAATTTCGTTAAGCTCATCGTCGTCGCTGCCGACTAAGTTCGCTAATAACGAAAAGGGGGCAGTCACAGCTTTCGTGATCAAGTTACCAATTGCTTTTAATATGATAGAGCCAAAACCAAAGGTTGGGCTATCTAAATCGCCAGACACTTCAAGACCAAGATCGATAACACCGTTCGAGTCTTCTAATAATGCAATGGCGAGCCCAAGGGGTAAGCTAAGCGCTTGGTCAGAGTCTGTTTTTCTACCCAAGGTTAGCTGGTCGATGACCACGTGGTTATTACCCGCTAATTGATTGTTTTCTAGCAAATACTGTATATCAAGTGACAATAAACCCTTGTCGATAAAGTGGCCCATGTAAGTGCCAGAATAAGGGTTTACTGAAGTTAATTCAGCGCCCTCTACGGTGAACGTGAGGTCTAAAAAGATATCTTCTATTAGCGGGTTAATAGAACCGTATAAAGCGACTGGCGCGTAACCATCTATTTTGCCTTTTATGTCTACATCCGCGGCGGTGTCGGCATTGGATGAAAGCTTAGTAATACTGCCGTTTAGGCTTTCAATACCGGACGCAAAGCGTGGGCGCAAAGAATTATCTGCAAAGTAGGCGCTACCATCATTAAAGACTATTTCTTGAATGCGAATAACAAGTTCAGAGGCTTCTTCAGTAGAGGCGGGTTGAGCTTCCTGATTAGATTCAGATTGGACACCTTCGGGCGTATTAGTTGTCGAGGTTGTTTGCTCCACCACAATATTACTAAAGTTAGTTTGCTTATCTTCAGCGATTAAAAGCTTCGCGTAAGGTTTATCCAGCGTAATTTTTTCTAAGGAAAAGGTGCTGTCAGTAGAACTATACTCAATACCCTTTGCTTGAAAGTCTGCCCATTGCAATAAAGGCTCTTGCTTTAAGCCATCGATAATTGTGAGTGACGCTATATCCGCCTGACCATTAAATACTATTTTACTGTCACTATCCGCTTCGAAACTCCCTGAAAGGGCTGCACTACCTTCTTTAAGAGCAAGATTTAAGTACTGTCCTACATAAGGCTGAAGTTGTGAAAGGCCGAACTGGCTGACATCAATAGTACCCGAGACGGCTTGCTCATTGGCTAAAATAGTGCCTTTACTGCCTATTGATGAAGCGGGTGGGGCTATCGATGAAGTGTCTGATAGGCTTGAAGGTGAAGACTGCACTAGGCTGCCACCGAGCTTCATATCAATAGCGTAATCGATAGGCGTAGTCAGGGTAGAATCAATCACGCCTGTGCTTACGTTTAGCGGAAATATTCGCCAGTTAACCCCGTCAGAAACCATACTTTCTTGTACAATTATATCGCCATCGTTCAACGCGAACTCTTGCAATATTACGCGCCAAGCCGCTTTATCACTTTGTGTGGGGTCAACAGAAGCTGAGTTCCCTGTGTTTGACGCTGCGCTGGCGCTAGAATCTGATGGCGTAGGCGAAGCTTCTGCGGCTGCTGTAGAAGACGGGGCTGTTGTAGACGGGGCTGTTGTAGAAAGAGAACGCGAGGCCGCTTGCGGCGCTTTTTCATTAAGCCCTTTTGGGGTAAATATTGAGACTAAATCTACCCCCGATTTGTCGATTTGAGCACTTATCCAAGGTTGCTGTAGGCTAAAATTGTCCACATCAACCTGCTGTGTTTTTGTGTCTAGGTTTATGTCACTAACACGTAATTCAGCTAGCTTAATTCTAGGACTTTCTTTGTCAGAGATAACTAAATGAGATAGGGATAACTTCGCATCGTTGGCTTGAAAGCGAAAATCGTTGTTGTCTTCTGATAGGTGATAATTGAGTGAGAAGCTTAGGACGCCGTCTGTTATTTTTGCATCAATCACGTCATCAGACAATGGCCACAGCGGCGCTAGCGCAATTTGGCTAACCTCAAAACTACCCGCTATATCTATAGGAGACAGCTGAAACTGCCCATCAAATTGAACGCTTCCGCCTTCGTTGGTCGCTAAGGTGAACGCATAGTGATTAGCAGACTTTTTTTCGCTGCTATTATCAGCGGCACTAGTAGAGCTATTGCCTGCACTATTGTCTGCATTTGCGTTTAAGCCGGTGGCGAGGGTATCAAGGTTGGTTAATGTGAATGACAGTTCTGGATAATCAAGTTGTGTGTCGGTGACATGATCGGCCACTGAAATATGACCATTGCTCAGGCGAAATTCCCCCAAACGAATATGAGGTATTTCGCTTTGCTCTTGCGCTTCAGGCTCTGGGCTGTTTTCGTTTGCTTTAGCGAGCGTGTCGATAATGTCAGAAAAATTAAATACTGTAGATTCTTGACCAGCTGTAGGTGAAGTATCAACGTCCGATACCCTAGCAATATGCGCATAAGGCGTATTTAAATAAAAGTGCTCTAGGGTAGGGGTAAAGCTGAATAGGGTTTGCCAAAAGCCCACATCAAGTTCAAGCAGTGTAAACGCAATAAATGCTTCGTTGCTACTCGCTTCTTCAATAGAAAACCCAGACACCCTGGCGCGCAATAAGAAAGGGTTAATGCGAATACTGTCGATACTGACATTTCGCCCTAACTTTTCACTTAATATTTTGGGCGCTTTAGATTCAAGAACCAAGGGGGCAATTAGGCCCAGTATTAACGCGTAGAATAAGTATGCCAACAGAAAGTAGGTAGCAATACGCCGCCATTTAGGTTGCTGCTTAAATGAAGTGGTTAAGTTTTTTATGGGCATAATTATTCTAGACGTATTAAAAAGAAGAGGAAAAAGCGGCGAATAAGTGATGGCATAGATCAATCACTCATACAGCCGCTAAAATAAATATTAAAGCATTGAGGCTAAATTACCTAAACCAGACTGAAGTAAAGTCTGTGTTTCTTCATTGCTGTTCAGGTAAGTGTTAATTTGTGTGATAAAGCTGCTTATCATATCTGCATCTAAACCCAGTGCATCGAATTGTTGCTTCAATTCGTTTATAGAACCTAGAGAGCTGCTGTATTCAGAGGCTTTGCTTAGTAAGCCTGATATGGTTGAACCGCCATTGGTAGAATCTGCCGCAACAGAGGGTACGTTTTCTAACAAAGAGTCTAGCCCAGGGATGGCACTGGCAAGTTCTGAATAATCAGCAGTAGTGAGGTTGCCTTTAGCATAATCAAAAATAGATGCTAAACCACCTTCAGATTGCGTTTCACTTACGCCTAAATTTTCTGACACCATACTTACCAAACTAGACACATCCAACGAGCTAGCCACAGCCGCTTCTGTGGTTTGTGAAGTGGATGTACTGGCATCACCCAACATACCTTTTAGTTTGTTAAGCGTGTCGTTGGCAGAAGCGTGTGCCGAAAATGATAATGTAGCGATAACGAATAAAGATAAAATTTTCATAAGATTTTCCTTTGAAGTAAAAATCTACCGGGCTGTAGCAAGTATCTCAGCAAACTAAGAAGCAAGGTTAGCGCTAGTCTAGCTCGATAGTGTTAAAGATAGTGAAATAGGTGAAATTTAGGCGGTATTCTGAAGCGCTATCCTAACGTAAATTTAGTGCTATTGCCTGAAATAAAATGTAAAGCAGCTTTACATTTACATGGGGGAAGTACTGCTTGAGGTTGTTACTTCATAAGGCATGTAAATGGCTACAACCTATGTGTTGTAGCCATCGTCAGTGCTTATCTTAGTCTAAGCCTAGTCTAGCTTTTTCAGTGGTTCAATTTTAGGGATTAATACCCATACTGCTGCCATTGCCACAATGGCAAGTGTCGCACCAATGATAAATGCAGGAGCATAGTTACCATCGGCGGTAAGGTATGGGACCAATGCAGTTAAACCAACCGCGCCTAACTTTGCAGCCATGCCTGAAAAGCCCGCTAAGGTGCCTACGGCTTTTTTGCCTAACAAATCGCTAGGTAGTGTTTGTACATTACCAATAGCGGTTTGAAAACCAAACAAGATAACGGCCATAATAATCACCGCCATAGTAGGGGAACCAGGCTGCGACATAGCCAACAGCGAAGGAAGCATAATTAAGCAACCAAGGGTGATGGTTAGCTTTCGGGTTTTATCTGTATCCCATCCGGCTTTAAGTCTATTTTGGGCAAGAAGCCCACCAAACCAAGCACCGAACATTGCGCCCACATAAGGTACCCATCCGTAAATACCAATAGATTTAACATCCATTGAATAAACTTCATTTAGGTAAATAGGGATCCAAAATACAAACAGCCACCAAATAGGGTCGATAGCGGCAGAGGCTATGATTACGCCCCAGCTTTGCTTGCGCTTAAGTAGCTCACCAGTGGAAGGGTTGTATTCTTCTACTTCTGTCTCAACTAAGTCTGCTGACATAGTAGTTTGACGTTGGCCAGTAAGGATATACTCACGCTCTTCGTCAGTAATCCAAGGGTGTGCACCAGGTGGTGCTTTCACCAGAATTAACCAAGGAATTAACCACAGTAATCCAACTGCACCCACAACAACAAACAACATTTGCCAACTAAAATAAACGGTTAAAAATGCTATTAAGGGGATGGCAATAATACCGCCAATGGCAGCGCCGGAATTGAATATACCCTGTGCAAGCGCACGTTCCTTGGTGGGAAACCATTCTGCATTTCCTTTTGCTGCACCTGGCCAGTTGCCAGCTTCAGCAACACCTAATATGGCGCGAAAGATGCTAAAGGTTAATAGACCCTGTGCAAATGCATGAGCAATGGTGGCTAACGACCATACGCCGATAGACAATACAAAGCCTAAACGGGTACCAACCCAGTCGAAAATTTTACCAAAAATGGCTTGCCCAAACGCGTAAGCAAATACAAACACAATGGAAATATTAGCGTAAATTTGCTTGCGTTCTAACGCTGATTCATCCGGAAATAACTCTTCAACAATATCAGGCCATAACACGCTAAGCGCCTGACGGTCGATATAGTTAATCACGGTGGCAAGCGCAATTAATGCGATTACCCACCAACGTAAGCCATTTAATTTCACAGTTTTATTCCTCTAAAAAGTCTTCGCGAGGAGGACTAAAGGTGTCAATTAATATGCCGCCAGTAGGACAAACTGCGCCATGGTCTGCATGCGGTGGAATAAGACAACTATCACCCGGCTTCATTACTTTTACTTCGCCGTTAATACTAAAATGGAATTCACCTTCGATAACGTAAGTAACTTGAGAGTGTCTGTGTGCGTGCACGTACCCTTCTGCGCCTTTGTCAAAAAAGACTTTAACCATCATTAATTCTTCGTTATACCCAAGCATTTGGCGTTTTAGCCCGCCGCCGATATCTTCTATTTCAGTTTCGTTGCCTGATAAAAAAAGTGCGCTTTGCTTTTGCATTTTACTTGCTCCTAATAATTAAATAGCTCTTAAATGGCGGTCTACCATTTAACAAATAGGGTTTGAATTCTTATGTGAATTTGAAACGAGTGTCATTCAGAGATGTGTTGTTAGTAAACGAAGCAAATTCGGTAGAAGGAAGGGGTATTGTTTGTGTGATGTAGGATAAGAAGCACATAGGGTGTTACCTCACCTTTTTATTGTTAATGAAACAGTTCAGTTACTAACACAGTAAGAGTTCGGTTAACTTCACAGCACGTTAACTACAGGTGTGTGCTTTCGTTATAGCCTAGTAACCCCAAAAATCACAGTAGTCTAGTTATTTGCTTTGTAAATTGAGGTGTAACGGGGTGCTTAATACTAACCAATATTAATAAAGCGATTGGTTGGCATCAAGCACCCAAGTAGTTCAGACAGGATCTACTTTTTTAATTTTAGAAAGTAATCAAAAATCTCTGGTACGTTTCCGTTACCCATGCCAGCGTCAAACGCAGCCTGCAAGTTAGAAGATGAACCTTCTGCAATTTTAGACTGTGTTCCTAAGTCTTCTACCATTTGTAAGAAATAGCCAAGATCTTTATTCGCATTTGCGATTGAGAAACCTAGATCACTTACATCATCAACCGCATAGTTCTTACAGAACTGCATGAATGGTGAGCTAGATGGGCCGGTCGACATAATATCGAAAAGTTGTTGGCGATCTACACCAGCTAAGTCAGCTACAGCAAATGCTTGAGACATTGCACATACTGTTGTCATACCCATGAAGTTATTGATTAACTTAGTTGTATGACCAGCGCCTAATGCGCCAAGGTGGAAAACGTTCTCGCCTTGGTCTTCTAGTACAGGCTTAACCTTGTTGAAGGTTTCGATATCGCCCGCAGCCATAATATTAAGTAAACCATCTTTAGCGTGAGCTGGTGTACGACCAAGAGGTGCATCAATCATACCAACGCCTTTCTCTGCTAGGTCAGCACCAATCTTGCGAGTAGATGCAGGAATTGAAGTACCAAAGTCTACCAATACAGAGCCTTCTTTCATGCCTGCAAGAATGCCGTCTTCTGCATACATTACTTTTTCGACAATGGCTGAAGTAGTTAAACAAAGCATAACGATATCTGATGCTTCAGCTAGTTCCTTAGCTGAAGAAACTGCACTAGCACCTCTTGCAACACATGCTGCTACCGCATCTTTGTTAAGGTCCATTACATTAAGCTCGTAGCCTTTCTTTTGTAAATTTTCGACCATATTGCCGCCCATAAGGCCTAGACCGATGAAACCGATGACAGGTTTTGACATGTATAACTCCTAAAATATCATGGCACAGGCTGTGATGAGAGTGATGTGAACTTCACTTCATAGCCGAGTGCGCTATCTTGCTTCTAATTAATTTAATAAGTAATTTGAGCTTAAGATTAACGTCTCGCTAAATAACTGGGCTCTGTATTGAACAGAGTGACTGATGATAGATGTACCCGCTAAAATTGAAGGGGCAATACATTCTTCCTATCAAAAGACCACTTACCAATTAAATATTCACCATTAACCAATGCCAAACTTAATTCGTGTCTCTTATCGACTAGTATGATGACAGTCCATTTTGCTTCTTGAACCAATCAGCATATCAAAAACATTATTAGTATCATGCCATATTGTCAACCAATAATTAAAAAATGGTACTAATTTGGTTTGTTTTTTAATTTTAATTTGAATTTTTTGTTAACGGTTTTCTTTGCCGTAAAATTGCATATTACAAAGTTTAATTGATTCATCCAGTTGAAATATATGGGTTTTTATTAATCGATAATAACGCTTTTGAAATGTTTAATAACCGTGAATATCTTGATCTATTTGGTAATTTTAATTGGTAACTAGTGGCTTGGTAGAGGGTTGACGACTATGGTTGGGTTGGTTAGTCTTTGAACAGGTTGAGGGTTAAACCAGATTCAGATATTCATTCTAGCAGTTTTCGCCACAGATTCGAGTCATCCAGTTCACTGGTTTACTATCAACGAGCCTATCGCGTGAATATCTACTTACTTAGAAACATGAATTTCGGGAGATAAGACAATGTCGATGACAGGTAAAGTTGCAATTGTAGCGGGTGGTGGCAGAGATATTGGTGCTGCTTGTGCAGTAGAGCTTGCTGCTCGTGGTGCTAATATTGTTATTACGTATCAGGCAAGTGCCGACAGGGCGAAAGACACTGTTGAGCGGATAGTCGCTGCGGGAGGAAATGCCATTGCTATTCATGCCGACCTCACTCAAAAAGCTGATGTTTATAATACGGTTGAAACCACATTGTCGACTTATGGGGCAATAGACTGCCTAGTCCACGTATCGGGGGGGTTGGTAGAACGTAAAAAGATAGTAGAAATGGACTTAGCACATTGGCATAAAGTACTCGACGTAAACTTAACGTCCTTGTTCCTTATGGTGCAAGGGGTTATCCCCCACATGAAACCGGGTAGTTCAATTGTTACCTTCTCGTCACAAGCCGCAAGAGATGGCGGTGGCGGTGGCGCTATCCCATACGCAACATCTAAAGGTGCTGTCTCTACTTTCACAAGAGGCTTAGCGAAAGAGCTAGGGCCAGATATCCGCGTGAATTCAGTTTGCCCAGGTATGATATCCACCGGATTTCATGACACCTTCACTCCAGACAATGTACGTTCAAATGTAGCAGGAGCCACCTGTATTAAGCGAGAAGGTACATCTGAAGAAGTCGCTAAGCTGGTGGCATTCTTGGCGTGTGATGATGCGTCTTATATGACCGGCAATAATGTGGATATTAATGGTGGTTTACTTTTCTCCTAGCAGTTGACAAGTAAACTTTATCAACTCAGATGTTGATAAATTATTACCGATAGTTAAATAAAAGCCTCCTCTGAGAGGCTTTTATTTTTGCTTGGTTTACAACTGTGAAGTTAAGATAATTTCATTAAATCATGTCCTTAGATTTATTTTTAGCTTTGGTAATATCAATAGGTATATTAATTGGTAATATAGAAAGTTAACAACTGGTTGACATTGTGTTGTGGGGTTGGTTACATTGATACCTAATATCTTTCGGCTCAAGTTGAAACATTTTTGACTTTTGGCATGACGCTAATCAGCACCTCTTTATTTGATATCGCTGCTATGTTTCATGCAAGTGTTAAGTGTTTGAAGAGCCCCTTCTTTAATCATATAAAGGCGATTGTCGTCTTTCAGATAACTTAGGTTGTTTGCATGAATGCTAGTGTGTTTTCTGTTCCTGTTTTAGTCACTTGTAGCTTACTATTTGTTGCTGGCTGTAATACAACTTCTCCACAAGCTGGCGCAAATGATGCCGGCACTGACGTCACCAACCCTTCGATACAAGCAGCTCATTCGGATGGCATTTTAGTTGCCAATAAGAAACAATTTTTCAAACAAGCTGAGTCGTTAAAAGCGGGTGATACCATTGTACTTGCTGATGGCGTTTGGGAAGATTTTGAAATTTTATTCAAAGGTGTCGGTACACCAGAAAAGCCCATTACATTAAAAGCGCAGACTAACGGTGGTGTCGTATTATCAGGGTTATCTAACCTTCGACTAGCGGGCGAGTATCTTGTCGTAGAAGGCTTAGTATTTAAAGACGGATATAGTCCTACCGGTGAAGTGGTATCGTTTAAGGAGAACGACAATAACCTTGCATACCATTCCCGAGTTACTCAAGTGGTTATTGATGGGTTCAGTAATCCAGACAAATTCAACTCTGATAAATGGGTTGTTATGTATGGTAAACACAACCGCTTTGACCACAGTCATTTAGAAGGGAAAAGTAACGCGGGCGTGACGATGGCGGTACGCTTGAATACGAAAGATAGCCAACAAAATCATCATCGTATCGATCACAACTACTTTGGCCCTCGTCCAATTTTGGGCTCTAATGGTGGTGAAACCCTTCGCATTGGTACCAGTAAATACTCATTAAGTGACTCATTTACGATTGTTGAAAATAACTATTTCGACAGATGTAATGGCGAAGTAGAAATTATTTCGAATAAATCGGGCAAGAACCAATTTTTAAATAACGTATTTTTTGAAAGCAGAGGTACGCTTACCCTTCGCCACGGCAATGGAAACCTAGTGGAAGGGAATGTGTTCTTTGGTAATGGCAAACACCACACCGGTGGTATCCGCATTATCAATGCCGACCAAACGGTTCGCAATAACTACATGGAAGGGTTAACAGGCATAAGATTTGGTGGTGGTTTTACCGTTATGAATGGTGTGCCGAATTCATCTATTAACCGCTACCATCAAGTTAACAATGCCAAAATTGATAACAATACCTTAGTGAACTTGGACAATATCAACCTAGCCGCTGGTAGTGATGCAGAACGCTCGGCGACGCCTATCAATAGTAGTTTCGCGAACAACTTAGTGGTAAATAATAGCGGCGAAAATCCATTTAAAATTTTTGACGATGTGTCAGGAATTAGCTTCAAAAATAACCTTGCCAGCCAATTACCGCAAGATGAATTAGCAGAAGGTTTCGATGTTAAAGATATCGAATTAGTACGAGGCGAAAATGGGTTGTTGCAAAGTAAACAAGCGCAGCAATTAGAGGTTGGCGCACCCGCATCTTTAAACCCAACGCTAAAAGAAAACACAGGTGTAAACTGGTATGACAAAGCAGGCTTACCCATTGACTTTGACTCCGGTAAAACCGTTAGCGTGAGTTCTGCTGATGAGCTTTACCGTGCCGTGGCCGAAGCAGAAAGCGGAAGCACGATACTGCTTAAAGCGGGAAGTTACTCACTAAACAAACAGATGCAGGTTAAAAGTGTAGTAACACTAAAAGCAGAGTCACCTCGCTCAGTTACCCTGTACCCCATGCGTTCTTTAATGATTGAAATTGAAGATGGGGGAAGCTTGAAACTGGATGGGCTGAATATATCAGGTAAAAAATCGCCTGACAGTGCAGGCAATGTGCTTATCCGCAACACCAAGTTGCCTACCTTGTTTAATCACAAGCTTGCCATTCATAATACGCACATTACCGATTTAAACGTGAACCACTCCTCTCATGTATTCGATGCGGGTTACAGAAGCTTAGCCGACAACATCGACATAACTGACAGTGTATTTCAAAACATTACGGGTGACGTACTGCGTTTAGACAAAGAGCAAGATGATTTAGGCATTTACAATGCCGAATACGTCACCATCAAAAACTCTACTTTTTCAAACATTGAAGGTGCCATTGCAAAAATTTATCGCGGCGGCACAGATGAAAGTACCTTTGGTCCGCACTTCACCCTAACCGACAGTAATGTATCGAATGTTGGAAAGGGGAAACGCAATAAATCCAAGTCTTCTATTTTTCTATTGGGTGTGCAACAAAGCCTAATTAGTGGCAATACGTTTGTGGATAGCAAGCTAGTAACTATCGATCACACGGTAGGTGAGCCACAAACACAAATTCTTAATAACACCTTTGATTCTACGCCACTTCCTGAAGTGACCGAAACCTTTACTAAAGGGGCATCAACGGCAACGGTAAAAGGGAACCAGTCGAAGTGACACCCTGCGGGCTTACGCTTTAGACAGTACGGTTTATAAAAATGACGACAAAGTAATATTAGGTAAGGTAGTAACATGAAGAATTTGAGATGGTGGGTAATTGCACTGGTTGCACTTGCAACAGTGATTAACTACATAGATAGACAATCGCTTAGTGTATTGTGGCCGTTTATGGGAAAGGAAATTTACCCCAATAAAACAGATGCCGAATTAAAAGAAGTGTACGGCATCATTAGTATTGTATTTCTTTTTTCCTATGCTTTCGGTCAAGCTATTTTTGGTAAAGTGTTTGATTGGGTTGGAACGCGCATAGGTTTTGTTCTTTCTATTGGTATTTGGTCTGTGGCTACCGTGCTGCATGCTTTTGCACAAGGAATACTCACATTCAGTGTGTTCCGCGCCATTTTAGGTGTTTCAGAGGCAGGAAACTGGCCAGGTGCAGCAAAAGCTAACGCTGAGTGGTTTCCCACCAAAGAGCGTGCTTTAGCTCAAGGTATATTCAACTCTGGTGCAGCTATTGGCGGCATTATTTCCATTCCTCTCATTGCCTATCTTGCTTTGTTTTTTAGTTGGAAAGCAATCTTTGTGATAGTGGGTTGCACGGGGCTACTTTGGCTTATTCCTTGGATCATCGTGGTTAAATCGCCGCCAGGTTCACACCCTTGGATCACAGATGAAGAAAGAGAGTACATTCTTACAGGTCAAAGAAACGAAGCGACCAACGCAGATGGCAGTGCTATTGCTGAATACACCCCTACCACTGGACAGTTGTTATCACATAAACAAAGCTGGGGCGTAATTATTGCCACTGCGGCAATCGACCCTATTTGGTGGCTATTTATTGTTTGGATCCCCACCTATTTGGTTGAAGTTTACGCCATGGATGTGAAGGGCTTGGCTATTTATGGTTGGGTACCTTATGTAGGTGCCATGTTAGGTGCTTGGTTCGGTGGACTGCTTGCACAAAACAGACTGGGAGCAGGTTGGTCGGTAAACAAAGCGCGTAAGTTAGTGATTACGCTGGGTTGCTTAATTATGTTGCCAGCACTGTTGATGTTATCTAACCCGAACAGTGAAGTTGCTGCTGTGTTAATTATGGCCACCATTCTATTTGGCTTTCAAACGGCAATTGGAAACGTGCAAACCTTACCTAGCGATTTATTCGGCGGAAAGTCGGTGGGTACGTTGGCTGGTTTTGCGGGTATGGCGGCCAAGTTGGCGGCAGGGCTTTTGATATACGCAGTACCTTCATTAACTGCTGATGGCAGTTACACAGTGGTCTTTGTTATTGGTGCGGCACTTGCCATCATTGCTGCGCTGAGTATTTGGGTGTTATGCCCGAAAATTGAACCGGTTGAAGCTAAGCGATAATCGTCACTCAGCGTTAATTGGGTTGAGTCGAATGGGTAGATAGTGAATATGATAACAGCAACAAAAGGGTTATTACGCAGTGTGGTTTTTACGGTATTAGCACTAGGTAGTGCGCTTGTAGAAAACCATTCACTGGCTGAAACGCTGGCTACTACCCATATACTTCCTGAATCACATCAAGCACTTCCCCAAGGGGAGTTGCTTGGTGATTTTAATTCACTTGACCCTTCAAAATCTCCAAGTGAGAATTTTGATTTATTAAGTTGGACTCTTAGCCTCCCTACCGATTTAAATAAAGATTTAAAAGCCGACATCATTTATGAAAAAGCGTTAAGCGATAGTTTTGCATTGAAGCCGCTTTTTTACACGTCTACAGACGGAGGAATGGTATTTGCCTGCCCTAATGCTGGGGCAAAAACATCTAAAAATACCAAGTACGCACGAACTGAATTACGAGAAATGCTCAGACGAGGTAACACCCGCATTAAAACGAAGGGGATCACCGAGAACAATTGGGTGCTTAATTCGGCGCACGGTTCAGTCAAGCGTAAAGCAGGGGCAGTGGAAGGCAGTCTAGAAGCAACTCTTGCGGTAAATCGCGTTTCTACTACCGGAGACGAGAAAAAAGTAGGGCGAGTGATTATTGGGCAAATTCATGCTACCGATGATGAGCCTATTAGGCTGTACTACCGCAAATTACCGGGCAATGACAACGGCTCTATTTACTTCGCTCATGAAATTAATGGCGGCGATGATGTATGGGTCAACATGGTGGGAAGTCGCTCTCACACGTTAGAAAATCCTGAAGAGGGCATAGCCCTCAACGAAAAGTTTAGTTATAAAATTACAGTGAAAAACAATATTTTATTCGTCACCTTAATCCGTGAAGGTAAACAAAACTTAACCAAAAGCTTCGACATGAGCAAAAGTGGTTATAACAAAAACAACCAGTATATGTATTTTAAAGCGGGTGTTTATAATCAAAACAACAGCGGCTCAGATAAAGATTACGTACAAGCCACCTTTTATCATCTAGAGAACCAACATTAAAAAGGGGTAATCAAGCTTGTATTATTAACCCTAGTAATGTCTCTTTTTCACTTCGCTCTGCTCAATTCAACTTTTCTTGATTCTACTTCACAAGGCACCACGCTTTACTTTTAGTACTACTTTGCGAGTGCATCTTGCCGCTTTATACCCAACATTCACAGTAAAAATAAATTGGTAATAACAATGTGTTCACCATTGTCGGAAGGGTGTCAGCCGCGCTGATACTATCTGAAATTAATAATGTGAATCAAATGTTATCGCAATGGCATGATAATGGTGGCAAAAGTTATTTTATTGTGTTTATATGTGCCAACAGGTTAACAATGTTGTCTTACTGTTATTTCAATTGGTAACCTATAACTCTTTAATTTGGTAATAATATGGTGCGGTCCACTACTCAATAGCCAAAACCAAGAACTCGGAGAATAGAGCCATTATGAAGTTTAAAACATTCGCACTTTGTGCAGTTGCAGCAGCTATTACAGGCTGTGACGTTAGTACAGATGTTAGTACAGATAACAACCCTAATACATTAGGATCTATAACCCTTGCGGGAACAGCAATTAGCGGTCAAACACTAAATGCAACCGTAAGCGACCCAGATGGTATTTCTAACTCCGTAACCTACTATTGGTATGCTGATGGTGTTGCTATTGAAGGCGCTAACTCTTCATCATTCACACTCACCGATGATCAGATTGGTTCACCAATTACAGTTCAAGGCCTTTATACCGATGATGGTGGTATTAATGAGTCCCATATCAGTGACCCTACTGACGATGTAATGGCTATTGCGTCAGATGCGACAATTACGCTTAGTGGCGACGCACTTGTAGGTTCAACGTTAACAGCCACCGTTGCTGACGAAAACGGAATTGAAAATGCCGTTATCGTTTACGCATGGTTCGCGGACGATACGCAAATAGCAGATGAAGTTACTGCAGAATTAGAACTTACCGATGCACAGTTCGGTACGGTAATTACTGCTAATGCCAGTTTCGAAGATGATCGTGGTTTTAGTGAGTCTGTCACCTCAGCGGCAACGGATGTAGTGGCACGAGTTAACTCTGAAGGCGCAGTTGTTATTACGGGTACGCCGACAGTAGGCAATACGCTTACGGCCGAAATTGCTGATGAAGATGGTGCGACAGGCGATATCTCTTACCAGTGGTATGCAGATGATGCGGCCATTGATGGAGCAACTACCAGTAGCTACGTGGTGGATGCCTCACTAGTGGGCTCAGTAGTTACCGTACAAGTGACTTATGTAGATGACAACGGTTTTGAAGAAGACATTACGTCTGCGCCAACAATTCCGGTTACCAGTGTTGCGGTTGACCAAGCGGGTAGTATCGAAATTATGGGTACTGCACCTTACCTAGCCAGTGCCACTCTGACAGCTGAAATTACTGACAATAACGGTATTGATGAAGCAAACGTGGTATACACGTGGTCGGCGGACGGTGTTGAAATTGCCGATTCAAACACTAAAACCTTCACACCTACTGCCTATGCCGGCGCGATTATTTCAGTTAGCGCTGCGTATACGGATAACGATTCGTTCACCGACACGGTGTCAGACTCACTAGACTCTGTGGTTTATACCCAAGTGGTAGGCGATGCTGCAGCACTAGAATCTGCACTGGTTAGCTTAGTTGATGGCGATGTACTAGGCCTAAATACGAATACCTATACAGGTATGGCAGCCCTTGAATTAACCAGTGGCATTGAACTTCGTGCGGTTGAAGGTGAAACCCCTACCTTTACCGGCGATTTCTGTATTCACGTTGCAAGCTCAGCTGACGGCGCTGCGGTAACAGGTTTAACTTTTACCGATATTGATACACTTTCAGGCTCAACGTGTGATAGCGGCGAAGAAGCCATGATTTACTCGGAAGGCGATAATTTCGTTTTCTCGCAAAATACCATGGGTAATGAGCAAGCTACGTTGAACTACCCAGATGACGCTTTCCATTGGATGGTAGTGAAAGGTAGCGGCGCACTTATTGAACGTAATACGTTCTCTGGCCGGACAGAAGCTGCGGAAGGTTCTGTTATCAAATTGGCATCATCGGGTTCAGACCACGTTATTCAATATAACTTGTTTAGCGAAAGCCCGAATGAAAACTTCGGCAACTCTAGTCTTCTGTTACTCAACTTAGGTAGTACTACCGGTGACGATTCAGCCGACATGGCTAATTTTACTGTCCAGTATAACTTGATTGACAATGTGACTACTGGTCGCCGCCTAATGCGTGTTCAAACGTCAGGTGCCACGATTAAAGGCAATACCATTGTAGATGCTAGTGGTGGTATTTCGCTAGAAGACGGTGGATTCAATACCATTAGTGATAATGTCATTATTCGCACCACAGACATTGCAAGCTCTGACGACAGACCAAGTGGCGTGTTAGTAACACCATTAGGCCACACCATCACTAACAATTATATTGCTGGTATTCGCTCCGGCAATAAAGAAGCTGGCGGTATCGTATTCACGGTAAACCCATTCTCACAAGCTGATGGCGGCGTTCCAAACTCTGGTAACCAAGCAGTATTAGACGGTTCTGGCGACCTATCGCTTACCGTTACAAACAATACGGTACTTAACTCGCTACAACCTATCGTCTTTAGTACTGAAATTGGTTCAAAAGCCGGTGTTGATGATTGTGATGATTTAGCAGAAACCACAACGCTATACGGCCTTAGTAACCAGTTTTTCGTTATCGACTTTGACGCGAACTTAATTGCAAATGGCTTGAACAATGACGCTTCGACTGAAGGTTTATACCTTAATGCCGACGGTGGTTTCAGTGACCATTCCTTCGAATACGACTGCGACCTAATCAACCATACAGAATCAACCCTCACTAATAACTTTGGTTTTAGCGACAGCTATATGTCGGGTGATACCTCTGACGAGTGGGTAGATATTAGAAATATCGATGGAAATGGCGAGTTTGATACCGATGGCGCCATTGACCAAGACCCTGCTGGAAATGGAAAAGAAGTGCCTGAATTTGTAGTTGCTGAAAGCACACTTATCGAAACAGACGCAAGTGGTGCGCAAGCAATTGCTGGTGCGAAAGGCCTTTACTACATTCAAGCATCTGATGTGGGCGTAGGCTCAACATGGACAGCAGAAAATGAATAACACAACACACACAGCCCTATACATATTAAAAGACACAACGGAGATCTCGTAATGTCGTTGAAAACACAACAGAGTAAAACCTTGAGCGGTGATAACGTGGAGAATGCTGAATTCACTCTTCGCCCTGTGGCCAAGTGGGTACGCACTGCAATTATTGCCAGCGTAGCCACTACCAGCGCATTTTCACTTCACGCTCAAGAAGCCAATGTAACTGAAGAAGACCAGGCTGACGTCGAAGTTATCGACGTAGTTGGTACGCGAAAGACAATTCAAGACCAAATTGCTATCAAGCGTGAATCAACAACTGTTGTTGATGGTTTATCATCAGAAGATATTGGTGAATTGCCTGCACTTTCAATTGGTGAAGCACTAGAGTCTATTACTGGTGCAGCTTCCCACCGTGAAAATGGTGGTGCTACTGAAATTACCATTCGTGGTCTTGGCCCGTTTTTGAGTGCTACACATATCAATGGTCGTGAAGCGACAAATGGTAGTGGTGACCGTTCGGTAAACTTCTCACAGTTCCCTTCAGAGCTTGTGAAGAAAGTGGCTATTTATAAGACCCAAGACGCCTCCATGATTGAAGGTGGTGTGGCCGGTGTTATTTCACTAGAAACAGTACAGCCGCTAGATTACGGCAAGCAACGTATTCAAG
This sequence comes from Alteromonas stellipolaris, assembly GCF_001562115.1. Lineage (NCBI taxonomy): Bacteria > Pseudomonadati > Pseudomonadota > Gammaproteobacteria > Alteromonadales > Alteromonadaceae > Alteromonas > Alteromonas stellipolaris. The sequence continues at coordinate 3,856,488 of NZ_CP013926.1, read as the reverse complement.
GTGAAGTTAAAACTAACTACAACCCTGACGAAGGTAACGTAGACAACTCACTTCAAGGTGATTTAGGTTTTCGTGGAACCTTTAGTTACGTAGACCAGTTTGAATTTGATAACGGCCAAGCGTTAGGTATTTCTTTTGGTTTGCAACGTCAAGATATCAGTCAGCCAGAAGCAGAATACAGAAGTTCAAGCCCAACAGGTTCTTCACTGTGGGCGTGTTTGAACGACCCAACTAACACTAACGAAGGTTTCTATCGTAGTAGTGCCGGTGACTGTGAAGACCAAGTTAGTGGCAGCAGTAACCAAGGTTATAATACAGCTATCGACCCTGAAACAGGCAAAGCGGTTAGCGATGGTACGCCGTACGCATGGACTGGAAGCAGCCGTAGTTACCGTCAAAATGAAACGTCTGATGAACGTGATGCACTATTCTTAGCGCTTCAATTCCAACCTTCTGAGTCTTGGGATATTAACTTTGATGCGCAGGTGTCGGATAGAACGCAACAAGAATCACGTCACGATTTAATCTTCTTACAAAAACGTGCTATTCCTGGGCTTACTGGTCCTACGTTAGTGACAAACGATGTAGGCGGTATTCTGCATTGGGAAGGACAAGATCGCATTGAATCTTCAGGTGAGCAATTCTCTCGTGAAGAGAACTACCGCGGTTACGGCTTGAACATCGAGCACTATGCGACTGATGCACTGACGGTTAAATTGGATTTGGCTTATTCAAAAACGTCACGTGAAGAGTTACAAATCTCTAACCGTGCGAGAACTGCTGACAGACAATCTTTTAGCTGGGACATGGGCGAATATATTCCTCATTTCACCGTGACTGACTTCGATGTTACTGATATTTCTAACTACACAGATAGCCTTCGTACTCGTATCGATAGAGAAAATACACGCGATAACGAAATTAAGTCTGCACGTTTAGATTTTGAATATGCACTAAGTGGCGATGTGTTCACCAGTGTTCAAGCAGGCTTGAGAACATCTGAACTGAGCTTCATTCAATATGGTGGTAGCCAAGGTAATGGTTCACGCAACGAGTTTACGCTAGATACTGCAAATGCAGATGCACTTGAGTTATTGCAGAGCTGTCAGAAAGACTTTCCTGAATCGGACTTCTTAGACGGTGTGTCAGATGGCGACCTCATTACAAATGTCGATAGTGACGGCAATGTAATTGGTGGCGGTTCTTCTTGGGCTACTTACGATAACGTTTGTTTCTCACAAGCTGTAGTTGCATCTCAAAACGGTGAGTTTGGCTACCCAGATGTAGAGTATGAAAACAGTGGTACTATCGACGTAACTGAAAAAACTAACTCTGCATACGTGATGGCCAGTTACGATACAGAAATGTTTAACAAGTACATTCGTGGTAACTTTGGTGTGCGTATTGTAGATACCGAAGTTACTTCAGTGGGCTTTAGAAACTCATTCGACGTTGTTACTGACGAGCTAGGTGTTATTAGCTTAGTGAGTGGCGACTCACTCGAAAGAATTGAAGGTGGCGGTGACTACACTGAAGTGCTTCCAAGCTTCAACTTAGTTGTGGACTATAGCGATGATATTCTTATTCGTGGTGGTATATACCGTGGTATGTCACGTGCCGATCCATCTGATTTAGGTTACAGCCGTACGTTCCAAACCGATGATGACTTAGCGCCAACGTCACTTGCAGATTTATTAGTAGGTGTAAACGGTTCAGGTAACCCTGATACACAGCCGCTTATGTCGTGGAACTATGATGTTGCTTTCGAATGGTATCCTAACGAAGATTCAATCTTTGCGTTTGGCTTGTACTACAAGCAATTCCAAGGTGGATTCCAACAGCGTACAGTATTAGAAAACTTCGTTATTGATGGTCAAGAGTTCGCACTTCCAGTGACCAACTCTGTAACTACCGACGATGAGAGTGATATTTTTGGTTTAGAAGCGTCAATTGCTTACCGTTGGGACAACGGCATCGGTGTTAAAATAGGCTACAACTACGCAGACACAGACTTCGAGTTTGAAGACAGTTTGTATGGTGACACCTTTATCACTGACGTAGACGGTAACACCACGCAGTTAACGGCAGGTATTGTTGACCCAGCTTCCGTACCAGGTTTCTCTGAGCACGTATTCAGTACTCAGGTTTACTACCAAATTGGCGATTTAGATACGGCTATTATCTACAAGTATCGTAGTGAGTACTTCCAACCTTACACTAGTAACGGTACCCGTTTACGTTATGTAGATGAAGTAGGTGTATGGGAAGCGCGTATGTCTTACAAAGTTAACGAGCATGTGCGCGTGAAACTTGAAGCCATTAACCTATTCAGTGCGCCTAAATCACAGGATTACTATGTACAAGGTAACCTAGGTGAAGTGAACGATTACGGTCCTCGCTTATTCGCAGGCGTTAGCTTGAAGTACTAATCGTGGTGAACGGATAGGGTTGATTAAGCGACTCTACTCCTTACTGCAAAATGAATGGCTGCCCGTTGTAATGACGGGCAGCCATTTTTTTTGATGAAAAGCTAGAGTGTTTTTAGAAAAACAACCAGTGCATCTATTTCGTCTTTATCAAGCCCTAGGGGTTCTATTAAAGAAGTTGTTATTGGGAAGTGGGGGTCATCTTTAAGTCGGCCTTTGGGTTTAGGCCTGAACCCTCCTTTATTGTATTGCATTATCAATGGAGTAAATTCGATGAATAGCCCATTATGCATCCATGGCGCGGTATGTGTGACTCCCAATAACGAAGGGGTTCTAAATTTCCCAATATCTTCAATCTTGCCGGTCGCATCTATTCTGCCTACATCTTCAAAAGGGCGGCCGTATAGATGAAACCCGGTTACATGAAATTGGTTATCACTTAATAACGGCCCCTCATGACAACTCATGCATTTAGCTTTGGTGCGAAAAAGGTGCAACCCTAAGAGGGCTTTATCAGGCAGCATCAAATGAGCATTAGTGTCGCCTTTACTTACCGCAGTAATAAACTCTTGATAAGGTGTATCTGGTGCGGGGATGGTTCTTTCAAAAGCGACGAGGGCACTGGCAAGAAGTGTCTTGTCAATGGTGTCGGTTCCAAAAGCTTGTTTGAAATTTACTGGGTACGCAGTGTGAGAATTTAGCCTTTCGACAGCCTTAGCTACGGGTAAGTCCATTTCGATTGGGTTTTCGATAGGCATCAATGCTTGTTCTTCTGCAGACGCCGCCCTGCCATCCCAAAAAAAGGATTTCCAGTGATCTACCCCGAAAATAGGAGGTGCATTTCGCGTCCCTTTTTGCGCTCTTACCCCAACCGATTGGCCTTTTCCATCTTGAAAGAATGTCGAACTATCGTGACATGATGCACAGCTCACGGTATTGTCTTTTGATAAAATAGGATCATGAAATAATGATTTACCTAAGGCGATAATCTCTTCATTGGCTTGGGGCCCCTTGGGTAAAAGGGGGCCCAATCTAATAGGCTTTCTACCATCGGCAGTAATGGCTTTGGGCCAATCCACTTGCTTTGATGCATACCATTGGCGTAGCGTATCTCCCGGTTCGCTTGCGCGTAAATCATAAGAGGTCGCAACCACTAATAATACCGTAATGAGGTTGCGCATTATCGCCATTCGTAACCTACTTCTAACCAAACTGAGCGGCCTATTTCGATACCCGAATTGCCGGGAGCTACGGCGTAGGTGCGCTGGTCAAATATATTCTGTAGGTCAAGCCTGAACTGCAACGCGTTGTCTTCGAATACCATTGGTGAGTATTTGAAGGATGCATTAAAAAGTAAACGGCTTGGATAATCTACGCGTGCGTAAATAGGAATATTAAAGGTCTCTTCTGCACTAATTTGTGACGATAACCTGCCTAACTGGGAGGTAGGTGATACATCCTCGGTTAATGTGTAGTCTTCATAACTTGTTCTAAAGGTACCTGTTACGCTCGTGGCCAGTTGCTCAGACCAGTTCGTTGCCCATATGAAGTTTATCGAAAGCGGCCGAGAAAACTCTGATTCAATGATGTTTAAGTTCGACAGCGTAGTTTCTTTCAGTGCGCCGTCCCCATCTTTTAAGAAGATAAGGTCGCTCAATAAAGCATCTTCTATGTCTTCTTCCTCAGACCCAGAATAGCTTTCTGAAAGAATATAGCTGGTATTAAACGACAGACTATGAATATCAAACAGTGCCGCCCATGACAATGACACTCGACTGTTTTGCCCTTTACCGTTATTAGATTGGCTTTGGTAATAGAACCCATCTTCGGGATTGTAATCAGGGGAGCCTGTCCGAAGAAGCTGATCGCGCTGCCAGCGCTTTGTGTATTCTACTGAAAAGTTACCTAAGGCTGTTGCTTGCTTCCAACCAAGTGCAATTTCGTCGTTGAATGGGGTATCGAGATCATTATAAATATACCTAGTGTCAGATGCTGCCGACAAGTTTTGCCATTCTTGTAGTGCACCGTTGGTTGAAATGGCACGTCGCTGATAGATAAATGGGGTTTGTTGCTCTTTTACTTTATAGGTAAGCAAGTTTGCGTCGTAGTAGCGGTTAATACCAAATGTAAGAAGCGTGTCGGTTTCACCGAATAATTGATAGCCACCGCTTAGTCGTGGTGCAATATTGACGTTTTTAAGAAAGTCGTCATAGTCTACTCGAACGCCTAAATTCAAATTGAAGTTACCCACTTCAATAGTGTCGGTAAGGTAGGTTGAAAGCACTTGTACGCCCACATCTAAGTATTCTTCTGGGTAGACTGCTCGAATAGAAAAGTACTGGGGTGAAGCGGTAACAATGTCGGAATAGGCAAGAATATGGTTTGGATTAGAGAAATCTAATGGTGCACCCAGTTGTGCTTCTAATTCTTCGATTGAGATAGAGGTTTCAAGCTCTACACAATCGAATAATGCGCCGTTACAGTCCAAGTTAGATACACCAGTGACCGCAGATTCATAGATATAGGTGTCGTAAAAGCGCTCTCTGGTAAGGTTTTCATCCTGAAATTGTACGCCCCATTCGATATTATGACTGGTTCCCAGTGCAGAAAAAGTGTCAAAGCGAAGCGTAGTTTCTAGGTTGATGTTTTGTTGTTTTTTATCAAGATCACCATAGCCACCTTGTTGTGAAATACTGGTTTCTTCAGTCGGGTCGCCAATTCCCCACGCACGCCCTGTGGCTTTCGCCCATTTATAGAAATGTGGATTAGCGCGCCTAGAGTTGTCACTAGTTGTGTAGCTCGCTCGCGAATCGACAGAGAAATGCTGAAACGCGTGTTGGAGAGATAGCGTAGCATTGGTGCCACCACCTTTAATCGTAAACTCGCTGTCTAGCGCATTGGTTACAATATCGTGACTTTCATAGGGGGAATAATTAAAAGTCAGTTTTACCTTATCCACACCTAGGTTTCTTTGCGTTAAGCTTACCAATAAGTTGGTATTCTCTCGTTCGGTGAGTACTGGCTGATTGAGAGAAAGCTTAGTGATTTCACTGGTTGTATAGTTGCCTGATATTAATAGCCCATAATGCTCACCCAGTGGTATTTCTGCGTTAATATTGAGTGCTTCTTTTTTGAATTGAGGCTCTACAGGTTCGTCTGTGTCACCTTCAATGACGTCCTCTTCAAGAAACACATGATAGTTGTTCCATTCGCTTTGCGACGTACGAAAAGAAGTACTGAAACTCGCTTTATCAGAGCGTGCTTCGCGTGTTTCAACATCAACGACACCGCCACTGAAGCTACCGTAACGAGCGGGAATATTGTTAGTATAAACCGTGATCGATTCAAGAATGTGTTGGTTAATATTGAAAGCTTGTGTCGTGCCTTCTATATCGTTAACTAGCACATCATTATCGCGATAGGTTTCAGGATCTTGTCGGCTATTAAAGTTAACTCCGTTAATGAAGAAACCTGTTTGCCAAGGCTGCGCTCCCATTATTGACACCCGCTGTGCCCCAATTTCGCCCTGTTCATCTGCGTCGTAGCGCTCACTACCTAACTCAATGCCTGGTAGTAACTCTAATAGTTCCGTAAAATCTCCCCCTGTTCGAGGGGCAGCGTCTATGAGTTGTCGATCGAGGTAAAAACGCCCTTCGACCTCGGGAACTTGTAGACCAATGTACTGACCAAACACTTCAATTTTTTCTATTTTTGTAACCATCTCTTCTTTTGATTGAAGAACACATGCGTTCAGATCATCTCTTGCCTCGCGCGAAACTGCATCTTTACTTACACACGATGAAGTCGTTTTTATGGAGGTATTTGCATCGCTAGTTGCGCTAATGGCACTGCGGGTACCGACCGACTGCTCTTGAGCGAAAGCTGCACTGTTCAGTGCAACCAACGACAAAAGCAGCCCATTTTGAGCTGCTTTATTTAACATTGTAATTTGCACCTACCGTTAGTTTGGATCTAGTGGGCTAAGGTCTTCTTGATCTACAAGGCCGTCTCCATCGGCATCTGTATCTGCAATTAAGCCCGACAAAATAATGTCTTGCTCGGTAGCATTGGATAAGAAAAAGTTAGGTAGTCCATCAGCATCCGTATCTACGTTGGCCACTGTTGAAGCAGGGAAGTCGTCTTTTGTTGCAGCCTGGATAGCAATGTTAGCAAACAGTGAGTTTCGATCTGCATCGGTATAAATCGCATTTTGTGCCAGTGCAGTTGCCTCATCGAATAACGTAAGCCAACTATATTGTTCAATGAGCTGTTCATATACGGATAGTTTTTCGTTATCTGCAAAGTCGCTAGTATGGGTAAGAATGGCTGCTTGTACCTGTTGCGCCTTCTCATTTAAAGCTGCAATGGCTTGCGCATATTGGGTGTTGTTACCTGCATGGCGTTTAACCGCTTCAAACAGTTGATACGTTCCGGTAAAAGAGTTCTCATCATCGGGTTCGTAGGCATACTCTAGTTCACCAAGAATATCGTCTACCGCTTCAACGCGCTCGGTAATATCAGGGGTATTGTCTAGTAATGCAATCGCGTCATCCGTCAGCGCGACAAACTGTGAAAGCGCTTGTTCTAGATAACCCAAAGAGGCGTAAGTGTTCGTGACTTCAATACGATGCTCTAGCTGGGTTTCGAAATCTTCTAACGTAGTTGCCAGTTCGCTTGCATCATCTAATATTTGAATGGCATTTTCGGTCTTACCGCCAAGTTCGTAAATGGATGCACCCGTCAGTAAACCCGTTACACGATTTGCATCACTAATATAAGTGTCATCACTAAAATACGTGGTTAGTATGTTCTCACAGGCTGCCAGAGGCGCTGTGATATCGGTACTTTCTCCCCCGAACTTTTGATATAAATTGACATAACGAAGACATCCCTGATCATCGACCATTTTATCTAGGCTATAGTTAACATCTTCTAGGTAAGGCGTCGTGCTTACAATGCGAATAGCTTCGGATATAACGTATTTTGCTTGCTCGTTATAGCCCGCATAAGACAACAGCCATGCAGCTCGCTGATCAAGAATACCCAAGTGGTCCTGTTCGACTAACGCTTCTGCCGCATATTCGGTGTCGGTGTAAGTGGTTGTAAACAAAGTCTCAATTTTATTGATAGTTTCATCCAGAGCGATACCATTTTTTGCATCGTTCAGCAGTTGGTAGGCGTAATGATCTCGGTAAGCTCTAAGTGTATCTGCGTCGTTGACTCCCTCTTCTTCAGTTACGAGTTTAATGGGTAAATTACCTAGGTAACCATCATCTTTATTCGCATTGACATAATCAGGGTAAAGCGCATTAAAAATGCCTGATAGCAAACCAACCCCCGTTGGGTAACGCAGCAGGGTGTATTGCGCGTATTCGTCTGCTGGCATTGCATAGTTTTCGTCGTAATCAATATCGCTATATAAGCTTAAACTAAGAGCTAAAAGTGATTTTGCAAGCGTTTCTGCTGACGCCTTATTGATGTCGTCACCCACTAGGGAGAGGTAGTGAGCTGATCGTGTAGCATCGACTAAGTGGAAGGTTTTAACTTGATAGTAGCGATAATCCGGGCGCTCCTGATAGCTTCCTTGTTCAGCTAGTGAACGTTGAAAGTTTATTGCTTCGTATGCAAAATCAAAGTTATTTTGAGTTGAGGCCTCAAGGTAAATGGCCACGCGCTCTTCGGCATAATCTTTTGCAGCTTGTAAGAAATAGCCGTAGGCGCTGGTGTGAGGAGACTCTTCATCAAGGTTGGCATCTGCGTAAATTCGAATGACAGAAAATAGGTCGGTGGCCTCTTCGCTCTGCTCTGCCTTTACATATGAACGTACCGCTTCTAAGTAAAACAAAGCATCAGTGGAGCGAATATTAGTAATACCAATTTCGGCAATATATGCATTGTACTGTGCTATCGCTTTGGTTCTAAATGCGTTCGCTTGGTCTGTATCACCTAGTGCATCTAGTTCTACTGCGCTATCCAAATAAGCTCTGGCACGAGTAGGGCGGTCTATGATGTTGCTAATGGCATTTGATTCAGCAAGCTCGGGGAACCCTGCTTCTGTATAGCCAACGGCAAGTTCACTATAAACATCTGCGGTGATCTCTGCATCAGTAATTTCAGTAGTGTCGTCGGCACTGTCGCTATTAATGTAACTTTCGGCTTTTGCTAAGTGAGAGTGTGAAGATGCATAGTAATAAGCGAGTTTGTCGTCATTGCTGACATAGGATGGAGACAAAGATACAGTGGCAACCACAGGATCACCAATGGAATCGCTGACGCTGATAATCACACTATCAGAGACATTTTCGATGCCAGGGTGTTGGTAAGTGAAAGCGCCAGTTGCGCTGTCGATAACTACAGTACCTAAACTCGGTTGGGTTACAACTTCAAATACCAAAACGTCGTCGTCGACATCAATGGCTTCTATTTTCCCTTCAGTTTCGCCAGTACTCGATATAGCTACGCTTGACGTCACAATTTCAGGTAAGTCATTGATATTCTGTATGGTAAAAGAGAGGTCAACCCGCACTTCGTCAATGCTATCAGAGACCACTATTTGTGCGCTATCTTCGCCGAAAAAGTTGCTGTTAGGTGTAAATATGAAAGCGCCATTTTGATCAATTGAAAGGCTTCCATTTGCAGGAGATTGGCCTAAGCCAAATGCCAGAACATCACCATTAGTATCAGAAGCAATAATTTGCCCGGTGAGCTGTGAATCTTCGTTAAGCTGAAATGCAAGTGTTGAACTTTCTACTGTTGGTGCAGAGTTGCCACCATCACTTCCACCTCCGCACGCGGCTAATGACGATGCAATAAGCAAAGACAATGAATTTCTAATAATTTTTTTTGACACTGTATACGCCTCAAGAATTCCCAAAGGCGCGTATATTATCTTTTTGAAATGCCAATGTAAATGCTAACCATTATCATTTGTGTTGAGGGGGCTTTCTACTCCTATTAATGGGAAGTTTTTGTGGTACTTAGGTGACCAAGTAGAATCGATAGGTAGTCCAGATACGCCTAATTCCCGCATAGCCTCTATATTGAAACTCCAGCCACGTGCTCGGTTAGAAATAATGGCCTTCATTAAATCTCCACTAAGCCCTATTTGCATGATGTTTTTATCAAGGTGTAACTTTTCATACAAGGCAGTTTCCCGCTTAACGGCCTCTTCAATAACATTGTCGTAGTAAGCTCGATATTCTTGCCACTGTTTTTCTTTTGCACCGCTTTTTAAATGCGTAACCATGGCATCTATGTCTGAATTTCGCCAGCGCGCTGATGCTGCATCTCCATGCCAGCCAATAATGGCATTGTCGCCAATATATTTGTGTTTTCCCGCAACGAACACATAGTTCGCGCATGAAGAGAAGCAGAAACTGGGAATGCGTACGTCGAGTCTATGTGCCAAAATGAATTCTGCTAATTCCATACCTGCGTTTATGTTACCGCCACCACTGGTCATCGATATCTCGGTGATCTTATGTTGGTACTGTTCAAATAGTGCAATGGCTTTTTGTGTTTGTTCTGATGTTATTTCGCCAGTATAAATTATCACTGACCCTTTTATTTTTACTTCAGCAAGGGCACTGGGCATAAAAAGAATAGAAATTGACAGCAGGAGCTGAGTGATTCGCATAAATGTCTCCTTAAAAAAGGCGACAGAGTAGAACACTTCCCTAAACAATTACAAATCTGTACGAATGCAAAAAAGACCACAAAGGCGGTCTTTTTCATTAGGGAAGCAGCAAATAGAATGTTCAGCTTAGAAGAGTAGTTGATAGTTTGATTTACTGGTTATATTCACTCACTTTGCACATAACCTGTATGGCTATTTTTAATCTCGTAAAATGTAGCTTGCGCAAATTCGTCAGGATCGCTCGAGTTATTTAAGTGGTATACACCCACTTTAAAATAATGATATTGACCGTCTTCATCGTACTTACTTTCACTCATATCATAGTGTGCAGAAACATCAGCTTTACCTTCACGGCTAATGGTCACGGTCAGTAAGTTTACGTTCACATTTATGTGGTAACTAAACTTCTCATTCAGAGCAATGCCATCAACAGGATTGCTGGCTGAATTGCTTCTTGAGCCAATGAGTTCGACATAGGTTTCAATATTATCACCTTCACTGTCTTCAACGCGGCTCTCGTGGGCAAAGTACACTGAACCAAGTTCATTACCCGGTAGCTTGCGATAATACAAGCGAATTGGCTCATCATCATTGGCATGTATTTGACCTATCACTAGTCGGCCAATTTGATAGTTTTCACCGGTGGTAGTCACATCGTTTACTGCAAGGGTTACACGTAAATCACCATCTATGCCGCCAGCATCCGCTTGCCCTACTGCGGATGCACTGCCAAATACCCAATTATTCTTGTTTACTCCTTGGGTACTAATAGCACGGTCGCCTCTTCGTAACATTTCACGCAACTCGACCCGTACATAGTTAGTGTTTGTTGAGGTTTTAAAGCCATAGCTTGGTGAGCGCATAACGATGCCGTTATCACCTGACGCATAAAAGTACTCTGAGTTACTGTAACCGCCAGCAAGCTCAGTTTCCGAGATAGAGTCAGACGTGCCACTATCGTCCTCGTCGGTTGGAACACTTAAATACCAATCCACAAGTTCAATACCTACCTCGTTCGGCAACACATCGGTAAATAGCCCTGTGGCGTCTTCACAATGGTGAACTTGTACTTCAACAATACCGTTGTTGGTGTTTTCACTGTTACCTAACCCAATAATTCTGACATAGCGTGCTTGCGATGAGTCGACATTGACGAGTTCGAAGCCACTTTGGTTACCTTTTGATTCAGCTTGAGTGAGAACAGTAACCCATGTGTTCTGATCAATAGAGGTTTCAACCGAAAAGCTGGCAACCCGTTCAGCGCCTTCAAACCACTTTATGGTAAGCGCGCCAACGGTTTCAGTTGTTCCTAAGTCAAGAGTGAGGGCTTTATCTACCCCATCGCTAGACCATCTTGATATTGAAGCGGTGTTTCCATCGATAGCATTCGCAGGCGAAAACTCTGTTGCCGAACTGCCATCATCGGTTGCACTGACTATGGTATGTATTTTGTTAGCGCAAACTTCAGTTACAGGTGTTTCAACAGCGGGTGGAGTGGGTGTTGTGACAGGAGATGTACTGCCGGAGCTTCCACCGCCACCACAGCCGGTTAGCAGTAGTGGAACGAGTAATGAACTCGTAAAAACGGAAAGGTAAGATTGATTGGTCAGTGCTTTTTGAGACAACACAGCGCACTCCTTAATGTAAACGCAATGTAATTAATAAGTTTCAAGTATAAGCGCGTGGATAGTTTTATCCAACACTTATGTCATACCAAAATTTTTTATTATTCTTACACTTTGGTAAGTCTGCTGGTGTGAAGGTTTTGGTTACTGAATATTTTCTAGAAGGAGGGTTGTACAGACGTAAAAAAACCGCTTAAGGTGAATTAAACGGCTTAATATTAAGTGATAGGTTCGAGCTGTCGGCTTAACCGACTAAATGAGTAATAGAGTATCGGTCTCGGGTTTCGCTTGATTTCTTTTTAATTTCTTCCAAGGCTTTGGCCTCTGAGGCTTCAAATAAAGCATTAATCAATCGATTAAAATGTCCATGCATGGCGGTTCGCGCGCTTTGTGAATCACGTGATTTTAACGCCATAAATATACGCTTGTGCTCTTCTAGCCGGTCTTGACTACTGGTACCGCAAACGCTTTTGTACGACGATATGATTTGAGGTTGAGATTCTCTTAACTTCCAATAATGTTGAATAGATAACAACAGCGCGTTATTACGAGTAGCCTTGGCGATAATAGAGTGGAATTCTCTATCGGCTTTTTCCGGCTCGTCGTCATTTTCCATTGCAATAAGGGTGTCGTTAAGACTATTAAGCTCTTCATCGGTTATTGAAAGCGCGGCCAGTGCTGCCGCTTCGCCCTCAACCAGCGCGCGCGCTTGAGTAAGCTCAAAAGCACTAATACGTTGTACTTCACTTTGTTGAGGCTGATTGTCTAGCACATACACACCAGAACTTACTTTAACTTCCACGCGGCCTCGCACCTCAAGTGCAATAATGGCTTCTCTAATGGTTGGTCTGCTGACATCAAAATTTTCAGCAAGTTCTCTTTCTGGCGGCAAGCGACTTCCAGGGGGATATCGGCCAGCGTCGATTTGCGCTTCTATTTTTTCAACGATATGCCAGAACATGCGACGATTTTTCATCAACTAAACCTTATAACTGCAATAATTAGGTACAAACAGATACAACTTAATCGGTTAAATTGTACTTATTGTTCAACACAATTCAATTGCTTTAAAAGGTTCAAGCATACCGGTGCCTAGCTACGTTTGTTCTGCTAAATCCGCTAACAAAACCTACCATTTAAAACAATCAATTCAGGATATTCTACGTCTTATTCTACAAATACAGAAGTATTTGTTAAAAGAGGCTTATCAAATCATATATTTATGTGCACCAACGAGATTAAATTTATGCTATTTGCAGCCGAAGGCGCTCAAAAACTAAGGGTTTGAAGGATTTTATCTTCTATTAGTTATAGCATATAGGGTGTATTGGTCAACAATTTGAGATGGTTTTTTGCGCTTAAAATTATCAATTGGTTAACATTTAATGTTCATTTTTTACTGGTTTCATCTGTTCGGAATTAACATATCTGATTATTCATAAAAAATTTCGAACCCGGTTTCCAAAGACGACATAAATATTCACTTATCAATTTCCCCTAGACACTAAAAGTTTGTAAACGTAGTTGCAGTTCGACGAACCAATCACTTTTGATCTCTCGCTCATCGGCATTGGTACTAATTATGTGAGCAAGAACAAGATGAGAGACGCAAACTTGTCTTTTTTTGCAGATTAGCGATGGCAGACAAACTAGGAGGGTTTAATGAGTACTAATACGGTTGTTGAAACGCAATACGCTAAAATTGAAGGTCATAATATTGCCTATCAGGATGTTGGTGAAGGCGTGCCAGTGTTTCTTTTGCATGGCATACCGACTAACAAATTTCTTTGGCGCAATATAATTCCATCTCTTAGTCAAACACACAGAGTGATTGCCCCCGATCTTCTCAATTATGGTGAGTCAGACATGCCAACTGATGTGGATGTATCCATTAACGCGCAATGTCGAATCATTTTAAAGTTGATGGACGCCTTGGGTATAGCTAGCGCACATGTAGTGGCGCATGACATCGGTGGTGGTGTGGCACAATTGATGGCTGTGAACGCTCCTGAAAAGGTGAGCAAGCTAGTATTAATTGACAGCGTTTGTTTCGACTCTTGGCCCATTCCCGAATTTGAACCCATGCTAGAGCCTGGCTTCGAAGAAAGCACTAGTGTGGAAAAGTTTAGCGGTATTCTTGAAGATTTCATTCCAAACGGCGTTTATGGAGACAAAGTGCCGGTTAAAGAGATGATAGATTTATACATTACGCCGTGGAGTAATGAAAAAGGGAAGTCTGCCTTCTTCCGAAATATGCGTAGGCTTAACAAAGAGTACACTCAAGCGATAGCGGGTGCATTGCATAACCTTCCCCATGAAACACTGATTCTGTGGGGTGATAAGGACGAGTTTCAGAAACCGAAATATGCACCAATGTTAGCGGATACCATCTCTGATTCGTCTATCAAATGGATAGAAGGCGCGGCACATTGGGTTACTGATGAGCAACCGGAAGCTGTGTCAGAGTCTCTCGTAGCATTTTTATAACTTCACTAAAGTACTTCTGGCGGCTTAGCACCGGTAAAATGGGTGATTATCTAGCTGGCCGCCGCTATCTTCTCCTCCTTTTGAATGAATAAAACAGCGCTATTGCAGGATGTGTTTGTTAACGATGAATGGTTAGCATAGACACGTCTATTTTGTGTTTATGGTGTTGCCATGTCGGGATTTAAGAAAATATCCAGTGCCATCGTGGCCGTCTTTATCGTGTGTTTTATTGTCTTTTCCTGTTCGGTCTATTTCCAAATTCGCCAAAATATAAGCGATGAAACATCAAGTGCGCTAAACCAAGTGCAAGAGATGCTCAAAGCGAATATGAATGCTAAGGATATTAAAGCAGTGGCAGAGCAAAGCCCGCATTTATCGGTAACAGGCTTTACTGGTCGGTTATCCATGCCTACTAATTATCATTCTGACAATCAACCTATCTATATCCCCATCCATGAAAATCAATATTTGGTGGTAAGAGCCCACGATACTGCCGAGTTGGTGCAAAATATGAACCTATTTTGGCTAGTGGCCGCGTTGTTTTTTACAACGCTAAGCGTGTTGCTATTTACGCTTAAGGTTGCCGTAACGCAGCGTTTGAAGCCCTTAAATCAATTAGGTGACGCTTTGCAACAACTAGTAGATGGCAAAGCGACGAATGATTTTGAAGACAGTGATATTAAAGAAGTAAAGCGTGTTATTGGGCAATTCCAACGCCTTCAAGGTTCGCTACAAAACAAAGAAAGGCAGTTAGTTAAAATAGACAAAAAACTTGCGCTGTTACAAGAACAAGAAAGAAGCTACCTAGCGAGGGAGTTACACGACAATGTAGGGCAGCTACTTACCACTATTAAAGCCCACGCCTATATTTTAGTGAATTCAAATGAGCCCAGTGTTCTTGAGTTGTCGGCCCATAAAGTGCAGACCATGAGCCAGCAAATTAGTGACGCCATTCGTCACTTAACTGCTCATCTTCACCCGTTAGTATTAGACAGGGTATCGTTACAGCAATCCCTTGAAAAATTGGTATTTGAACAGGAGTTAGCCCACCCTCAAATTGAATGGCAAGTTTCTATCAATTTGAACAAATTTGCCCAAGAGCATGAGCGAGACATTCATATTTATCGCTTTGTTCAGGAAGCTATTAACAATGTGGTAAAACATGCTGATGCGTCAAAAGTATGGGTACACATAGCCGGTGACGAGCAAGGGCTTACTATCAATATTCGAGATGACGGCAAAGGATTTGACGGGAATGCCGTTGAAAGTATTGGCATGTCATCTATGCACAGTAGGGCCAGGTGTATTGGTGCTACCTGCGCGGTAGAATTACACAAAGAGGGCGGTGTAAGGGTTCAGTTATCTTTATGTTTATTGGAAACTGAAGACTTGCGCCAGGTTAACGTGGCATGAATATCTTACTAGTAGATGACCACGCAGTAGTAAGAGAAGGCTATAAAGCTTTGCTAAATGCCATGTTGCCTGAATATACGGTTTTAGAAGCCGTTGATGGCCAGCAAACTCATCATTTACTTAGAATACATACTATCGACACCTTGGTTCTGGATATTAATCTTGCGAAAGAGAGCGGCTTATTACTCGCGCCTGACTTTTTAGCCTCGCAGCCTAGTTTAAAAATCATATTTTTTAGTATGTTTGAAGATTGCGCTATATTGCAGCGCGCCATGCAAACAGGTGCTATGGGTTATATCAGCAAAAGTAGCCCGCCAGATACGCTTATATCAGCCATAAAAGTGGTAGCCAAAGGGCAAAAATATATAGAACGTTCATTGGCGGTAAATTTGGCTAATCAGTTGTTAAATGCTGATGTTGATATTGCGGCAAAATTAACGAAGCGTGAGTTCGAAATCTTCATAGCAACCGCGATGGGGAAAACCCGTTTTGATATTGCCAATGAATTAGCCTTGTCTGTGAAAACAGTGTCAAACGCGCTAACAGTGATAAAGCGAAAGTTAAATACAACCCCTTCAGAATTTACCGAGCTTGCCACCAAGCATGGCTATATTGGCAAGGCATAGACTTCTTTTCCCCTCCTAAAGTAGGAGCCAAATCGGTCTATCGCATTATGGTAGATTGGCTGCAAAAGTACGATTATCAAATGACACAGTAAACGATAACTAGCAGCGTGTTAACGCGCTAAGCATTCAAAAAAGGTGTCATTATGATTTACGCAAATCCAGGAAGTGAAGGTTCAGTAGTCAGTTTCAAAGAAAGTTATGGTAATTTTATCGGTGGTGAATGGGTTGCGCCAGTTAAAGGTGAATACTTTATCACTACGTCGCCTGTAGATGGCAGCGATATAGCACAAATCCCACGTTCTACTGCTGAAGATATCGAGCTAGCCATTGATGCTGCTCATGCTGCCAAAAAAGGGTGGGCGGATACGTCAGTCGCTGAACGTTCAAATATTCTTTTAAAAATAGCCGATCGTATTGAAGCTAATCTTGAAATGCTTGCGGTAGCGGAAACATGGGATAACGGTAAGGCCGTGCGCGAAACGCTTAACGCAGACGTCCCATTAGCCGCTGACCACTTCCGCTATTATGCTGGTTGTATACGTAGCCAAGAAGGTACTATCGGCGAAATTGATAAGAACACAGTGGCTTATCACTTCCACGAACCATACGGTGTCGTCGGCCAAATCATTCCGTGGAACTTCCCACTCCTTATGGCGGCGTGGAAACTCGCACCGGCTATCGTAACGGGTAACGTCGTGGTGTTAAAACCTGCAGAACAAACGCCAGTGTCTATTTTGGTCTTTGCTGAACTTATTCAAGACTTACTACCGCCGGGCGTGCTGAATATTGTAAATGGCTTTGGTGCAGAGGCGGGCCAAGCGCTTGCTACAAGTACGCGAATTGCCAAAATTGCTTTTACTGGTTCAACACCAGTAGGCGAACATATTCTTCGCTGCGCAGCTGAAAACCTTATTCCATCTACGGTTGAACTAGGCGGTAAATCGCCGAATCTATTCTTCCCAGACATTATGGATCACGAACCTGAATTCATTGATAAATGTGCCGAAGGTTTAGTATTGGGTTACTTCAACCAGGGGGAAGTGTGTACTTGTCCTTCACGGGCAATTATCCATGAAGATATCTACGATGCCTTCATGGATAAAGTGATTGAAAAAATCCACAAAATTAAACGTGGTAACCCGCTTGATACCGAGACTATGGTAGGTGCGCAAGCGTCTAGTGAACAGTTCGATAAAATCCTTAAGTACATTGATATAGGTAAATCTGAGGGCGCTGAAGTTGTTACTGGCGGTGAAAAAGAACAATTACCAGGTTTAGATAAAGGGTACTACATTCAGCCCACTATTCTAAAAGGGCACAACCAAATGCGTGTGTTCCAAGAAGAAATTTTTGGCCCCGTTATCGCGGTACAAACTTTTAAAACTGAAGAAGAAGCGATTGAAATTGCAAACAACACTAGCTTTGGTTTAGGTGCCGGCCTTTGGAGCCGAGACGCGAACATTGCCTTTAGAGTAGGACGCGCTATTGAAGCTGGGCGCGTGTGGACCAATTGTTATCACCTTTATCCAGCGCATGCCGCATTTGGTGGTTATAAAAAGTCGGGAATAGGCCGTGAAACTCACAAAATGATGATGGATCACTATCAGCAAACTAAAAACTTGTTGGTGAGTTACGACATCAACCCACTTGGCTTCTTTTAATTAAGCGGGAAGGCAGCACTTATGTGCTGCCTTATTTTGTTATGTTGAAAGCGCTTTTATTCCTTTTTGTTGCGATAACCTCAATATCGTTAGTCTTCGCGCAGTCAGACGCCACTGAGATCCCCGAAGAAGTACACCGCATTTTTCCTACCGCTACCCGTGTAGGCGCTGAGCACGCTGACATCAACGTAACACCGGTTTATCAATTGCAGCAATTGCTAGGGTATGTATTTGAATCGAAAAATTTTGTCGATTTTATTGGTTTCTCGGGTAAGCCTGTTAATGTGTTAATTGGGCTAGATACCCAAGGTAATTTTGTCGATCTGACCATTAAAAAACACAGTGAACCTATTTTTTTGCATGGATTGGGAGAGCAGTCACTCAGAGACTTTATTGCACAGTATAAGAACCACAACGTGAAAGAGCGCTTTGTCGTTGGGGGCAAGAGTCATGTAGGCAAGAATGCGACCTACTTTGATGGTGTGACTAAAGCGACGGTATCAGTATTGGTCATTAACGATACCATCGTAACATCGGCATTGGCAGTAGCCCGGGCTAAGCTAGATGGTTTTGTGGTACCGAGCTCACGCATTATTAACCCTGACTATTTTGAAGCGCTAACCTTTGAGCAACTTGTAAAAGCCGGTTATATCCAAAAACAAACCATTTATCGTAATGAATTAGATGGCCTTGCCACCGAAATCGTTGACGCTGCAAATACCTTTTCCGACCCTCAAGTACCTTTATTTTCTGAGCATTATTACGGCTTTCTTAGTATACCCGTTGTGGGGAAAAATCTTTTAAGCAACGATGAATACGCCAGGTTACAAGAAAGCTTGAAACCAGGCGAAGTGGCCTTGTTCATAATAAATACTCACGGCTTTAGTTTTGTCAGTGATGAATTTATCCCCCAAACCGCACCTGAGTTTTTTCGCCTATCCCAATCGGCATTTACTATTGATGCTAGGGACCTAGATTTTTATAGTTTTTACGATCCTAGCTTCAAGCAACCGATACCAGAGTTTAAAACCATAAAGATACTTAGGATTAAATCACAAGGTGGGCTGTCACTTGACCAAGAAATGACGGCCTCCATTAGCTTGCCCTTTAGTCCTCGATTTATGGAGCAAGATGAGCACCTGTTTAACCACACTTTCTTATTACCTGACGTGCTATTTATGGAGAATTCCGAGGCACAACAAAGCACTGCTATGCCGCTTTGGCAGCAATTATGGAAAAGCAGGTGGCTAGAACTCAGTATTACAATTACTTACTTAATTGTGCTGTCATTGTTCTTTGGTTTCCAACGAAAGCTTATGAAATACACGCGCATGGTGCATGCAGTCAGAGGGGCATCACTGCTTTTTGTTTTGTTCTTTATTGGTATCTATGCACAAGGGCAATTGTCGGTCGTCAATATCTATACATTGTTACTCGATTTGGCCGATGGCTTTTCTATTGAAGTCTATTTGCTAGACCCTGTCATCTTTGTGTTGTGGTGCTTTGTATTTGTGTCGTTGTTTATTGTGGGGCGCGGGCTTTATTGTGGCTGGTTATGCCCCTTTGGGGCGCTTCAGGAGGTTATGGCAGTTGTTGCACAAAAGTTAAAAATAAGGCAGATTCGAATAAAGCCAAAACATCATAAATATGCGCAAAAACTTAAGTATGTCGTGCTTGTTGTCTTGGTTGCAACGTCGTTTTACTCACTGACATTGGCCGAGAAACTGGCCGAGATAGAGCCATTTAAAACCTCTATCACACTCTACTTTGTGCGCTACTGGCCGTTCGTACTCTATGCACTTTTACTTTTAGGATTAAGCTTAAAAATTCACAAAGTCTATTGTCGTTACCTTTGTCCGTTAGGAGCCGGTTTAGCGATTTTAGGCCGCTTTCCTTTAGTGAAGCTTTTAGAGCGTCGTAAAGAATGTGGTAACCCTTGCCAACTGTGTAAGCAGAAGAAGTGCGGCGTAGATGCCATCGAGCAAGACGGCAGTATTGATTACGCAGAATGCGTACAGTGCTTTGAATGTGTCGTAACGCTAGATAATCCCAATCTATGCAAAATTGATAAATATAAGAAAAATAAGGTGCCAACACGTGTCAAAAACTTCCATCCTGTCCGCGCTGAGTAAACCTGCCAGTCAGTCACCGTTTGCAACATATGTAGCGGCAGATGCGTGTCACGATGTTGCCAATGAAATATTATCTAAAGCCAGACTAGATGAAATAGAGTTAGTACTTTTCCATACATCCACATCCTTTGATTTAGATGAAGTTGCGCAGCAAATGACATCGCTGTTTGCCAATGTGCCCACAGTAGGTTGCACTAGCGCAGGAGAGTTTAATAAAAACGGGTATTGTACTGAAAGCTTAGTTGTTGTGGCTTTTTTAAAATGCGAGTTTTCCATAGCTACCGCGCTAGTTTCAAACTTAGACGAAATTAATTTCGACGAAGCCCACGACACAGCAAGTGGATTGCGTAACACCTTGCAGGCAAGAGATAGGCGATACGATACCAATCAACATTTTGTGATTTCTGTATTAGACGGGCTTACCCGCCACGAGGAGCATTTCCTTGAAACGTTTGCTACCGCGTTCGGCAATATTCCTCATTTAGGAGGAAGTGCCGGAGACGATTTAAAACTTGAAGCGACCTATGTTTTTTATCAAGGTGAGTTTCACCAGAACGCCGCAGTATTAATGTTGGTGGGAACCGGTAAACCTTTCTCTGTTTTTTCAGTCGACCACATAGACTCGCCAGTATCTAAGCTGGTGGTCACCAAGGCAGATCCTGAATCTCGCACAGTCTATGAGATTAACGGCGAACCAGCTGCACAATACTATGCGAGTTTACTTGGGCTAAAGGCTGCTGATTTAACCCCTGATGTGTTTTCAGTATTTCCATTGGCGGTGCTGGTAGGGGATAGGTATTTTATCCGCTCGATACAAAAAGTCGATTTGGCCACCAACGCTATTACTTTTTATTGTGCGGTAGATATCGGCATCATTCTCACCTTTGTGCAGCTTGGTGACTGTATTGATGCTATGGAGCAAAAGTTAGACACCCTGAGCAAGGAACTGGGAGAAGCCGAGTTTGTGTATACGTGTGATTGCTTTTTGCGGCGCTTAGAAATAGAGCAAAATAAAAAAACGGCTGAAATTCAGCGGCTACAAAATAAATATCAAGTAGCTGGGTTTAATGCTTATGGTGAACATATACATTCGGTACATTTAAACCAGACCTTCACGGGGGTGTATTTTGCTAAAAAGTGAGTCGCACATCGAGACTGAAGTGAACAAGGCGCACGAGGAAACTGAACTAGAGAGGCTTCGTCGCGAACTCACACGCCAAGTTGATGAAAACGAAAAGCTTGAAAAAATTAACGCTGCACTCATGTATCGCATCGAAGAAGGTGGGTTCAATCACCATAGTTACCGTGCCTTTGAGCATGCAGTGCAGCTATCAGAAAAAGTAAACGAAAAGACCGAAGCCCTGCAAGTTGTACTACAAAAGTTAGAAAAATCGAATGCCGAAATAGCAATAGCCCATCAAGAAACTAACCAGTTAAAGCAGCGCTTGAATGATGCTATTGAAAGTATAAACCAAGCCATGGTGTTACTCGACAGCAAGGGTGCAGTAATCTATTTTAATCGTCACTTCACCACAGTGTGGGACAATCTGACCATTACGCCCCAAATTGGCGATAACTATTATGATATTACCCAACATGCAAAGCATTTAGGAGTTATCCGACGGGTGCTTCCTCCTGATTCAGAAGGTCGCATTATCTACCAGTTGTCTAATAGCAGGTGGTATCAGCTCACTATTCGTCGCACCCAAGAAGGCGGTAAAGTTATCTTGTTCAACGATATTACCGAAGTGAAACTGAATGAGTCGAACCGGTATGAGCAGGTCATCAAAGAGAAAAATAAACTGCTGCAAAGCCTCATTGATAGTGTTGATGTTGGCATATTACTAATTAACCAAGAGGGGGGCGTTGCCTTTTGGAACGATACGTTTTTAACCCAATCTAATCTGTCGAAGCAAACAATGTTCGATTGCAAGAACATCTATTCCCTGCAAATGCATACTGACTGGAGCGGGTTAAACCTTGAAAAAACGGGTGATACCACCCAAATCATCAACGAAAACTTGGTAGTAGATAGACGTATTACCATGCTGCCCGATGGTAACACCCTGTGCACCTTTACTAATGTAACGTCCCAGCATAAGTATGCGGAAACCTTAAAGCAGAACGAAAGCTGGATCCGCATGATCACCGATAATGTGCCTGCGCTTATCGCCTATATTGGCACAAATAAAAACTTTTTATACACCAATAAAGGTTATCGAGATTGGTATGGCTTAGGGGAGGAGCCTTTGTATGGCGTCGCAATGGAACAAAGCCACTTAAAGCAGGTATATCCTCGGCTTATCCATTATGTAGAACGGGTTAATCGGGGGGAGATTGTCAGCTTTCAAAGTGAAGAAATCAATGCTCAGGGCGAAACAGGTTTCTTACAAAAAGTCTATTTACCGCATTTTAACGATAAGCACGAAATAGAAGGGCACTTTGTTCTAGCTACAGATGTGTCAGAACAAGTAAGAAGTAAGCAGCAACTACAAGCTGCGAAAGACCAGCTTGAGTCAAATGTTGAAAAACGTACTCGAGAGCTTAATCACGCGAATATTGCGCTGCAAGAAGCGATGAATTCTAAGAGTAAGTTTTTAGCGGCTATCAGTCATGATTTAATGCAGCCCTTGAGTGCGGCTATTTTGTTTAATGAATCTTTACGAGATCAAGTGCAAGCCTCAGCAGGCCCAATCGTTAGTGCGTTAGATAACTCATTGTCTGATTTGAACAGTCTAATTCGCACACTGATAGAAACCTCAAAGTTAGATGCCGGTGTAGTGCAGCCTGATAAACAGCGAGAGGATGCACTCCCGTTGCTAACACAGTTAGCCGAGGAGTTCTGCCACATCAGCCATGACTATCAGGTGAACTTTCGCTACAAATTTCAAGACGCTATAGTCCATACGGATTTAAGTTTACTGTCACGAATTTTGCGTAACTTACTGAGTAATGCAATGAAGTACGGTGCAAAAGGGAAAGTGCTTTTTACGGCAAGAACAATGGGCAAACACCTTCGAATCAGTATTTTTGACCAAGGAGTGGGGATAAGTAACGACGATCAAAAAGTAATCTTCAAAGAATTTAGTCGATTGGAAAATGACTTTAATTATTCTTACAGTTTGGGACTAGGGCTTTATATTGTTGATAAAATGAGTCGTCTACTAGAGCATGATATCAGCGTTTTATCTACGCAAGGGGTAGGATCTTGTTTTACTTTATTGGTGCCTTTAGCCTCTGTTCAAGAAGTTGAGCACGAGGCAACGGTTGATGCCATGCCTCAAGACAGCTTGCCTGATAACCTCATTGATAAACAAATTTGGCATATCGACAACGACACCAATATGCGAATAGCCATGCAAACGCTATTTGAAAATTGGGGGATGGAAGTGGTTACATTTTCTGGTTTTGCCCAGTGCATGGCAGTGATGGGTAACAGCTTTGACGACTGTGATCTGCTTATCGTCGATTATCATTTAGATGACGGTGAGAACGGACTGGAAATTGCGAAACATATTAAGCAAACACTGCCCAATATGCCAATTATGCTGTGTACAGCCAATCACTCTAAAGCGCTAGAAAATGAGTTGGAAGGGACGAATATTCAGTTGTTGCACAAGCCAATTAATTCACTGCGCTTGAAACAAGCACTTAAAGCGGCGGTCTCTTAAGTGCTTTTTATTCGAACAGAAAGGTAACAGGCGTTAGCTATAGTATCTATTGTCGAGCACCTACTAGTTAAATACGTACTGATTAAAGTCGATATTGGCGGCGCTAGCCACTACTTTAACTCGGTTGCTTGCCCCTAATTTCTTCAAAATAGATGAAACGTGCGATTTCACAGTTGTTTCTGAAATATTGAGCTCATAAGCGATGACTTTATTCGCTAATCCCTGGGTTAAATATTTCAAAACAGCTAATTCTTTTCTGGTTAATGAACGAATTTGATCAAGCGAAATAGCATCTTCTTTTTTCACGCGATTTCTTACCGACGATGTCCGCAAAATTTCAGAAGGAAGGCATACATTACCCTCAAAAATAGATTCCACCGACGTGGCAATTTCTTCTATTTTACTGCTCTTTGATATGAAGCCTACTGCCCCATAAGAAATGGTTTGAAGAATGTTTTGTTTTTCGGTTTCCGCTGAGATGATAACAACAGGCAGGTTAGGGTGTTGATTCCTAATTTCAAGTAAGCCTTTAAGCCCACAGGTTTCAGGCATATTTAAATCTAGCATCACAAGATCGAAAGCAGCATCAGCTTCGAGTAACTCAAGCGCTTCAGAGAGCGAATTAGCTTCAAGGGTTTGAGAATCAGGAAATTTTTTACCTAGTATCGTCACCATGGCGTGACGAAAAATAGGGTGGTCGTCAATGATAAGAATTCTTTGCATACTATTACTACCCTCAGCTCAGTAAGTACCCAAATGCACTCACACAATACGTAATCTACCGCTATGTTTGTTAAATTTATTTTAACAAAATAGTTACATCGTGAGCAAGCAAATACGACCGAAGTCTTATAACAAAAAAGCCTTAAAATTCATCATAAATTTTCCAAAAGTACTTTGCGCTTTTGTTCATACTCTTCTTGTGTAATTAACCCTTCTTTTTTAAGTTTTTCAAGGGTTTTGAATCTCTTTATTAGCGTATCTTCATTCGGTTTTAACGCTTCCTTAAGGTTCTCTGTTGATGATATCGTTTTCTGCAACTCTTCTAGGTTTACGGTTACCCAATCAGTTCTATCAGGCTTCATGGACATACCTGAAAAAGTGAATTGTAGTTTTTCGCTAAATTGAAATTTCGACGCAGCTCGGTCACCGTAATTAAAGTCGTATTCAACAAGGCCTTGGTTGGTGGGATCGTAGGCCATTTCATACGCGCTGTTAGCTAGTCGGTTGTATTCGCCAATGATGAGATTAAGCAAGCCATCGTTGAAAAACGCCCTACCTGCAATAAAGTAAGTTTGTTTCTTTAACCCTCCTAGGGCTCTTTTTTCTCTCGCTAACGAAAATAAAATATCTTGCTGGGGGCTCGCTTTTTTTAGGCCTATGGCTAAATATTTCGCGAGGTTGCTTTGTTGTTCTTCTGTAAATAGTGGCTCAGTAGTATTTTTATTTTTTACTATTTTTATACTGGATAAGAATTTTAATACATCTCGTTCATTGAGCACGACTGGTTGAGAATTTTTTTGTGCTATTAATTCACTTTCTGTGATGTCGAATTTTCTTGATTTTTTTCCTTCAAAATTATTGTCTTGTATTTTGATAACCGTATTTTCATCCTCACTCCATAAAATAGTATTTGATGAAAATGATGGTGTGGCGAAAAATATTGAAATAATAGCCAATTGAATTTTTAACGTTAATTTCATCATAATCGAGTACCAATTAAAGCTGAGCATTATTTAAAACCGCTTACTGGAAATGCCACTTATCACTAAAAAACTACTTAAATAGGGAACAAAATTGCTCCCTATTTAAGCTAACAATTAGAAGAAAATGGTTCCGCCTAATTGAATAAGCGTGAGATCTTCTGCGCTGTTATATATTGATTGAGCAGTTTCAGAGCCAGTGACGTCCAAACTCAAATTTTCATACTTAGCGTAAATAAGAAAACGAGAACCAAAATACTGTTCCGCTGCTATGCCCCATTGGCTCAGTTCAGAGCCCACTACGCCATCTAAGTGCGCCATACCGTATTGGTCGTTATAGCTTGCGTATTCTGCGTAAAATGCTGAATCACCAAACCCGTTATATTGCTTGCGAATACCCGCTTTAAAGTAGTAAGCATCCGTGTCATCACCAGAACCGACAACCGCGTCATCAGTTTCTTCCATTTGATAGGTGGCCACCCCAAACATGCCAGATTCTAAGTGCATTGCCCCGGCTTGAAATTGAAGGGTCGTAGAGCCATCGCCACCCACGTTGGTGCCGCCATCTTTATTCACCGAATACCCGCCATGTAGGTTTGTTTTAAACCCGCCATGTTCAGCTGAGTATTTAACCGCGATATCGTATATTTCATCGTTTGCATAGCCTACCGCTACACTAAAATTACCCATTTTAGGTAAATCATAACGTACGCCATTGCGGTAAATCCCGTTACAGTCAAGGCCTATGCCCAGTCCTGGGGTGGCCAAGCACTGTGCAAATTGCCCCCACGCCACATTGGTTGAGCCTTCGTCTATTCCCCGAATGAAAAAACCGTTTGCTCTGAACAATGGGGAAATACCTGACCAAATAGTGCCGGATGGGTCGGCAAGTACAGCAATGTTATCAGTGGGTAAGCTTTGTAAGCCGATAGTGACTTTTCCCCAATCGCCGCCAATATGAAGGCTACTGCCTAGAAGCCCAATATCGCCACCATTGAAGGTGTCTAAGTTATCTTGATTGGCAAATAACAGTGGTGTTTGATGGCCGCCGCCACCATAGTTCGGTGTACCGGAAAGCGGTTCAATAATAACTTCAAACCCTACGTCTAAACCATGCTCTTCAAGTTTGTAATCTCCCGATAGGGTAATGCGACTACCAAGTGTGGTGCCATTATCTGAAAGCTGGGCAACATCACTGCCAACACCATCATCGTAATAGGTTAACCCTTCGTTAATCCAACCTGAAATATTCCAAGAGTATTTTTCGTCCTCAGCATAGCTTTTCAAACTTAAGGTACTTAAAATAGCGATAGATAAATATGATTTAACAAGTAATTTATTTTTCATTTTACTGTCCCAGTGTGAGTGGTATTTTTTAATAATGAGAATTTAATCTTTTCTCATATGCCCTAATTTAAATTTCGGGTGTCAGTAAAATTGATAATAGATTTATATAGTTTTTGAACCATTGGACGTAAGGCTTGTTAGCCTCGTCCTTTAGGACTAAGAAAAATTAGGCGCATAACGCCTAATCTATACCTTTAATTTAAAAGCTCGCTAAATTAAAATTTAGCTTTCACATTTAAACTCACCATGCGAGGTTGGGCTGGCCCTACAAATAAGGGGCTTTCTACATCAGGGTAAATGTCTTCTAATACTTCATCAGCCTCGCCATAAGTGCCGAAGGTTTCATATTCTTTATCGAACACATTGTTCACTCGTAGTTGGGCACTAAAGGTGTGATTAAACTGATGGTTCAAGTAAAGATTAGTCACCACATAGCTATCTAAGGTGTCATTTTCGTTGGCTTCATCACCTCGGAAGTATTGGCTAGATGCTAAGATAACTTCTGCGCCTAATCTGGTTTCTTGGCTTAACGGGTAGTCTAGATAAAATTTGATATTGTGCTTTGGTTGTCCAGGAATAGTGTCACCCGCTTCAACTTGTCTATTTGCCCCTAACGGATTAAAAGGACTAAAAGAGGTGAAGGGAGACTCGAACGTCGCGTCTAGATAGTTGTAATTAAATCGATAATCAAGCTTTTTCCAAAATGAGCTGATACTGAATTCAACGCCCTGTCTGCGGGTAGCGTCGATATTAATAAAGTAGCCTCTCGATGCGACTGAGCCAGCTTGCTGAAAAATGATGTCATCTTCACTCTCACTACGATAAACATTTAGCATCATGTCGATGTTATTAAAAGTTGCGACATAGTTAGCTTCAATAGTTTGTGTAACTACCTGAGCTAATGGCGGATCGGCAACGAAACCATTGGGTAATCGGCACGGATCTTCTTCGTCCGCACAGCTTAATTCTGCTGGGCTTGGTGCTCTAGATGACTGGCTAAAAGCTAGGTTTAGCTGCGACGTATCACTAAGCGCAATATCTAACCCTATGGCGGGATTAAACTGCGTAAATCTATGGTCACCATCAAGAGAATCATCACCGTCTTCACTTAAATCTTCCATTAGCACATGGTCGCGATTGAAGCGGCCACCAATGTTTAGCGATACTTTATCTGTAAGTTGGGTGGTATTAACAAAGAGTAACGACCACGCAGTGGTGTCTACATCAAGCCTTACTCTTTCTTCAGCAGATTGGATCCCTTGAAGTGGAATAACCGTACGGGAATCGCTAGCGGTATCATTCTCTAATATCCCAAAGGTGGTATCTGCTGAATAATTGATATCACCTTTATTGTAAGTAGCCCCTATCACCAGCACAGATGGTTTGCCTAATAATTCATAATTACTGGCAAGCTGAGAAGAAACCCCGAAAGCTTCTGAACTTGATAACCCCGTGTTGTATGTGCCGTCTATCTCATCGGGTGATACATTTGAAATATCTGATAGGGCAGTTTCTTCATCGTAGCCAATGAAAGCAACGGCTTCTACATCATCGCCAACCGTGGCTAGTTCGTCATCATCGTCGTCGTCGTCATCGTCATCGCCATCAAAATCATCGTCATCGCCATCAAAATCATCATCATCGTCGTCATCTTCCAGCTCACACAAGGTGATACGGCCATCGCTAAATTGGCATGCGCCAAAGTCGCTGTCATCACCATTTATGCTGGTGGTTTCATTGTCGCGGTAAAAGGCGTTGAACGAGAGAAGGTGATTGTCGCTTAGCTGTAGGTCTCCAGAAAGGCTGAAGTGATGTAGCTCATTGTTCGTTTGATCGGGATGAGTATACACCGCTTCGCGGCCTTCTATTTCTAGTAGTTCAATTGGTGAGGCACCATTGCCTAATAGCTCGCTATCGGCATATAAGTAGTTAAAATCGATTCGTCGCTTACTGTCCTGGTAAGACACGGCGCTGAATACTTGATTTACCTCTGAAGGCGAGTAATCCCGCCACCCATCTTCTTTATAATGATTGGCATTAATGTAATAGCCCCAATTACCATTATTTCCACCAGATTCTATCGATAGCGCTGACTGACCGTATTGCCCTACAGTGGCATCTACTTCGTTGGCATCGAAGGAAAAGCCAGTTTTGGTATTTAGTGCCAGTGCGCCACCTAATGTATTTTGGCCGAACAGGGGATTAGAGCCCGAATACAGCGCCACCGTATCGATAGCATCAAGAGGCATAAGATCCCAATTTACGGTATCGCCAAACGCCTCGTTAATTCTGCCACCATTCATGTACACCGAGATACCTTGAGGTAAGCCGAGCAGTGGTGACGCGGTAAAACCTCGGTATTGTAAATCGGGTTGAAACGGATTGTTTTGCGCATCATTCAAATTCACGCTGGCAAATTGGGACTTTAAGAGTTCTGGCAGAGAGCGACTTACGCTTGTTTCTATCTCTTCTTGAGATATGGATTGAACACTACCAAAAATTGGCACTGCATCACTGCCGGTTTGCAGTGCGGTTGCTCCATGAACTTCTATTACCTCTACTTCACTGTTTGGCTGTTGGCTGTCTGTTTTAGTATTGGCATAGGCTGGACTGCAAAGTGCCAATGACACGCTTGAAGCGATGAGTGCGTAAGATAAAGGTGTTGTGTTTTTTATTATCATGATTCTGATTCTTCAATGAACGAGTATGCAATCAGTATCGTGTAGGTGGTTCCCGAAAAATATCCTCCTAAAGGGGGAGGAAGAGTCGTAAATTGGTAGTATATAAAAGTCCTAAGTAGCGGATTTTTATTATGCAGGGCTATAACTTACGCTAGCATTGGTGTCAATTTTGGCGAGCGTGTTTTTACACCACAGGTCACGGGTCGACGCTTGATTATCTTGCGCTCCATAAATGAAAATCTCACCATTAAACTGTGCTACCCCTAGTGCGTAACACTCCCCGTTTGTACGAGGTTGCCAAAACGAAGCGCCAGTCACGGTATCTATCAAATAATGATGGAATTGGGTATCTACTCGATACACCCAGTGATTGCCAATACACTGGAACCTGTTCTCCGGGTTTTGTGCCGACTGTGCGGATTGTGTAGAACGTACGGCAAGCTTATGCAGTAATCTAGGTAATACAGGTAGGTTATCTAATGACAACAACGAGGCAAAGTTTGCAGCGAGCAGCGCAGTTTCGCTGTCTTTTACCTTGTCCTCATTCTTATTCTCAACCTCAACTGTAGGAGCCCAGTTATCGTTTATCGGCGCGTCTTCGTTCTTATTTTTAACGCCAACTTCATGGATAGCAGCTTGGCAAACATGCACACTGCACAGGTAGTCGACAAACGGTGATAATTTTAAAGGCGAGTGCGGCTTGCTATACCGAGAATGCGTTTGTTGTTGAAAATCTCTAATAAGTCGCTGCACTGTGTTGGGTAATTTAGTGTCGGTAAATAATCGAGGTTTGGCTTCAACATTGAGGTCAGTTAATAGGGACACCACATTTTTATGTGCAACTGTACGCGCTTGAGCATTGGCCTTTGAATTATGTACAAACCGAAGAGCAATCATGCCCGCATGGTTTACTTCATCATCAATAAAAAAATGGCCTAAAGCGTCAGAGCTGCATTCAACCTTTTTTTGAACCAGGCTTTCAATCTTACTTTTAATCAGGCTTTCGACCTTAAGCAAGTCGTGAGTGAATTCCTGTGGCACCCACCACGTAGACACGTAATTTTCTGTTGGTCTCAAATGGGGATTACTTATTTGGGGAGTGCTCATATGATGAGTACTTATAGGGTAGCTGCTCATAGGTAAAACAGAGTCTGAGGTCTCGCGCTTCAAAGTGTTTAAGGGCGCTTCAGCAACCTTATCATGAGGCATAGCATCGCCTGACTTAGCATGAAAACCTCTAGCGCCAACCTTTGCGATAGCCTGGCTACATAATGATATTATTTCATTACCGTCAGTATCTGCGCCACGGACTAAAAGGGTGCTATGACTCCCCTTGTACCATGTTTTCTTATAATCAATTAAGTCGTCAAAACTAATCTCTAATACTGAATCTGAAAAGCCGCCGGCATGTTGATAGGCCATGGGGCTGGTATCATTTCGGCGTATTGCAATGTTATTGGCATAATCGATATTGCCTTCAAGCAGCGTGAGCTCGTTAACGAGTACGCCATTTCGCTCTGCTTCAAAAGCGCATTGGGAGAAATGGGTATTTGTAAGGCCACTATATAAGTATTGGATCGCACTGATGAACAGCGCTTTATCTTCGGATTGGACATAAAAATACGTACAACCAGCGTAGGTCGTTGCGTTGATAGCTAAGGGTAACAATGCATTTGCTACAAAAAGTTCATGATCGGCAGGGTAGTACGGCGACCCACGAAAGCACATGTGTTCTGCCAGGTGAGAGATGCCAGAATGATCATGTGCTGGGGTATTTACAACGAATACTCCCGTGAATGGTGATACGCTTCCTTTAGGGCTTTGAGCATGGTGTGGTACATATCGAATATCAATCATGACTAAGCGTTTAAGTATTTAAACGGTAAGGTCTTGTATCGTCTTCACAGGAATATTGTTTTTCACTGTGCGAAATTTTAAAGTTGAGCTTGTCTGTTGCCCAGCTTTGTCGGTAATTGTTTTCATTAAATGATGATCTGGTGACTTATCGCACACGGGGTCAGTTTTGTGCATATCACCGGTGAGTAAAAAGGCTTGGCAGCGGCATCCGCCAAAATCTTTGTCTTTTTCATCACAGGTTTTACAGAGCGAGGGCATCCAGTCATCGCCTCTAAAATGATTAAAGCTAAAATCGTGTTCCCAAATATTCTGCACCGAGGAGTCTTTTACATTAGGAAAGGTAAGGGGAAGAATTTTGGCGCTATGACAGGGCAGGGCACTGCCATCTGGCGTTACCGTTAAAAAAGTAGTTCCCCATCCATTCATACACGCCTTGGGGCGATTTTCATAATAATCGGGGGTGACAAACATAAACTTAGGGCCCACACCATCTTGCTGGTCTCTATAACGGTTAACGGCCTGCTCAGCTTCCTCTAGCTGGTTTTTTGTTGGTAGTAAGTGCTCACGATTTTCGTACGCCCAACCATAATATTGTACTGTGGCAAGCTCTACAAAATCGGCCTTAAGCTCAGTACTAAGAGCCATCACTTCTTCAATTTCATGAATGTTTTGCGCAGTAATACAGAAGTTCAACACCATAGGGTAGTTATAGGCTTTAACTAACTTGGCAATATTCAGTTTTTGTTTGAACGAGTGGCGTTTATTGCCAATAAGGTCGTTAACTTCGGCATTCGCTGACTGAAAACTAAGCTGAATATGATCAAGCCCCGCGTCTTTTAATTTGGCGATGCGCTTTTCTGTCATGCCTATGCCAGAGGTGATCAAGTTGGTGTAAAAGCCAAGTTCGCGGGCATAGGCTACCAACTCTTCTAAGTCCTTTCTTAATAAGGGTTCTCCGCCAGAAAAACCTAACTGAACCGCACCCATTTCCCTCGCTTCTCTAAACACCTTTTTCCATTGAGAAGTGCTGAGTTCGTTAAAGGTTTCTTCCATATTCACGGGGTTAGAACAATAGGGGCAATGTAGCGGACATTGATAGGTTAACTCAGCGAGTAGCCATAAAGGTGGTGTCGTAGCTTTGGCAGGTTGTGAAGCCTTGGTAGCTTGTGAAGACTTAGTAGCTTGCGATGCCTGGTTAGTCATAAACCACCCACTTTTTCTCTTCAGCGTGTTGTAGAAAAGTGGCTACGTCATCTTCTAAATCTTCAGGTGCATTGGGGAATGCTTTTCTAAGTGCTACTGCAATATCATCAGTGGTGCGCACACCATCAACAAGGGTTAAAATTTCCGACGCCGATGGGTTTAATTTAATCATGCCTTCGGGAAAGAGAAGCACATAACCATCTTGCACTTTTTCGTATTGTAAGCGAAACAAGGGGTTCATCGATGGGGTTTTTATTATGCTTGTCATTAGAATCTCCCTGTATGGCAAATTTGTTGATCTGCAATGCCATCGAAAGGTTTTCTGCCATATTCGTAGGCAAAACAGATGGCGTCGGCAATGCTCCACAGAATATCTATTTTAAATTGAAGAATGTTCAAAGCACGCTCTTGCTGCTCGCGGGTAACAAAGTGCTCGAGGGTTATTTGAAGCCCGTGTTCTACATCGCGTCTTGCTTGCCCTAAACGCATTTGAAAATAGGTAAATCCTTCTTGGTTTATCCACGTGTAATGGGTAGGCCAGGTATCAAGTCGGCTTTGGTGTATTTCAGGGGCGAACATTT
Source organism: Alteromonas stellipolaris (assembly GCF_001562115.1). Taxonomy (NCBI): domain Bacteria; kingdom Pseudomonadati; phylum Pseudomonadota; class Gammaproteobacteria; order Alteromonadales; family Alteromonadaceae; genus Alteromonas; species Alteromonas stellipolaris. The sequence goes on along the minus strand of NZ_CP013926.1, from coordinate 3,823,439 downwards.
CGGTTAGAGACGAACACGCGGCTTCTTGCCACGATGCGCGGCGTGCAAAATTCACATAGGCGTTTACCGCAAATTTAACACCGGGCAATATGTGAGATTCATCAAGTAATTCATCGCGGTTAAGCCCTACGGCTTCTCCTAAGCGAAGCCAAGCTTCAATACCACCTAAACTGGTATCACCTTCACGGCCGTCATGGTCGATAAGCCGTTGGATCCACGTGCGTCTTACTTCTTGGTCTTCACAGTTTGCTAATATGGCGGCGTCTTTAACCGGAATAGCCATTTGATAATACAGCCTGTTTGCCACCCATCCTTGTATTTCTTCTTTGCTGCAATGTCCTGCATTCATTCGTTTATGGAAGGGGTGATGAATATGGTAGTAAGCGCCTTTAGCGCGTAGTTGTTGTTCGAATTCTTCTTTAGTCCATGCAGGTTTCAACATGTTACACCTCTATTTGCATGCCATCGTAGGCCAACTCTATATTCTGCTCTTGTAAGGCATGGAAGGCTGATGAATCTTCATTCAGCACGGGATTAGTGTTGTTAATATGAATCAGCACTTTGCGCTTAACGTTGAAGCGATTAAGCAGCGCAATGGCGCCATTTTCACCATTTACTGGCATGTGCCCCATTTGGGTACCGAGTTTTTGGCTAAAGCCATACTCAATCATTTCCTCGTTCACCCATAAGGTGCCATCGAAAAGAACGCACTCAGCGTTGGCCATAACCTGCTTTACCGTGTCATTGGCTTGCATGCATCCTGGTGCGTAAAACAACACATGTCCTGTTTGGGTGTCGGTAATTTTAAGGCCAATGTTGTTGCCCGGGACAATGTTATCGCGGTAAGTAGAATAGGGCGGCGCGTTCGACTCTAGCACTACAGGTTGGAATAAAAGTCCATCCGCGCCTTCAGGCACAAAGGTATGGTTAAAGTCAGTACTAATTGAGCGTTGATGAAGGCCACCGTGCCAATGTTTCAGTACAGTAAACAAAGGAAAGCTGGTGGTTAAGTCTTCTTTTACCACATCGGTGCAATAAACAGGGAGTGGCAGGCCTTCTCTTAAGGTAAGCAAGCCGGTGGTATGGTCTATTTGGCTGTCGGTTAGCACTATAGATGAAATACGTGTGCCTCGGGCAACGTGCTCTTCAGGCCAAAGTTGCGGGTGGCTATTTATTTGCTCCCGTAAATCGGGCGAGGCGTTAATGAGTACCCATTTGTTACCATCTACACTAACCGCAATGCTCGATTGAGTACGTGGGATTGTCTTAATAGTTTGCTGACGTGCGCCTTTGCAATTCTCGCAATGACAATTCCACTGAGGAAAACCGCCACCTGCGCCTGCGCCAAGAATCAATACCTGCATAACTACTCCTTGGGTAATTGAAAAAGGCTGCAATAGCAGCCTTTTGATTACTTATCACAATGGCTTTGGTTTAGCGGTTGCTGATATATAGCGTTACTTCAAAACCTAGGCGCATTTCAGTGTATTGAGGTTTAGTCCACATTGTCATTTCCTCTGTCTTTTGGATGAGTTCAATATGAGTATATGTTGATTATCTGTTAACAGATATCCTTCTAAAGGAGGAGAATTACCATGAATCATGATGATTTTCGGGTAGTGGCTAAGCGTTGCAAATAGGCCAATAGAAGTGGGATGGGTCGGCCGGTGGCCGAATTAGCAGTACCATATTTAAATGCGGTACCAGCCACGTCCATATGAGCCCAAGGAAAACTCTGAGCAAAGCGAGATAAAAAGCAACCTGCGGTAATCATACCCGGAGAGTTTTTCCCTGCGTTAGTCATATCCGCATGGGAAGAGGCTATAGCGTCTTGATATTCAGGCCACAGCGGAAAGGGCCATATTGGGTCGTGGCTTTGCTCTCCGGCTTTAACTAGCGCTTGTTCTAGCGAACGAGAGTTGCTCATTACACCGCTGCACGTGTGCCCTAACGCGGTAATGGCAGCGCCGGTTAGGGTGGCGATATCTATGACAGAGTGAGGGGAAAACCGTTCGCTGTAACTTAGTGCGTCACACATTAGCATGCGCCCTTCAGCGTCAGTGCTTATAACTTCAACAGTTTGTTTGGAGTGGGTAGTAATAATATCACCGGGCCGGTAGGCGTTGCCGCCAATGCTGTTTTCAGCGGTAGCCAATATTCCAATGATATTAATATTCAAGCCTAACTCGGCAGCTGCTTTTATTACACCAAGTACGCAAGCTGCACCTGCCATGTCGTAAATCATGTGATGCATGTCACCACCGCGTTTTAGGGTGATGCCACCAGAGTCAAACGTTACACCTTTACCTATTAAGACTATTGGCTTGGTGTTTCTGCTGTTGCCTTTGTCGGTAATGCTATCGTCGTTTTCACCGCTATGGGCATTATTACCGCTATGGGCATTATTACCGCTATAGGCACTGTCACTACTCTCGGCATTTTCAGAGTAATTACCTGAATAATGAATTACCGGCATAGACGCAGGGAATGCCGACGCGCGATTAACCGCTAAATACGCATTCATGCCCAGTGCTTCTAACGCATCTTGATTGATTATCTTAGTGGTAACTTGAGAGTAGGTGTTAGCGAGTATTTTAGCTTGTTCAGCCAAATACACGGGGGTACATAAATTCGCTGGCATGTGAGATAAATCTCGCGCTAATTCCATACCTTGTGCCAGTGCTGCTTCATAATTAATGCAGGCTAGTAATTCATCTGAAATGTCGCCCGATGCTAACGTTGAGTCCGCACTAAGAGCCTCGCCTGACACTTCATCTAACGTGCTATCTAAAACTAAGCCAGCTGCCATGTCTGTTGATGATACTTGTATATTTAAGCGTGTCACTTTCTTCGCCGCTAAGCAGGGGGCCGATTTATATCCTGCAAACTGGTAATAACAAAAGTGAAATGCTCGCAATAACTGGCTAACAAATGTTATTTCTTGCTTACTCTGTTTACTTGCTTCTTGCAAACTGCGAGAAACAGCACGGCAAGGTAGCACCAAAGTGATCGTTGCCGCTTTTAACGAAAGGGCGTACTTAAACATATCAATAAATAGTTTGCGAGTGCCATGAGAAGCCGAGGGATGATCAAAACTAATATTGAGGTTTTCCTCTAGAGCACCCACTCCCCATATAAGCCATCGTTTTGCAGCCGCCCCTACAGGTCGATGCAATAAAATGCTTTGCCCCTTAGCGCCTATAAACGCTTCATCAACAAATACCTGCTGAATAAAAGTTTGCGTGCTCTTGGGGAGGTTGCTAATGGTGGGGTTTATATCTGCCGACGAGCAAAGCCAAATCACGCAATCTGCGTCTATGTCGTGCAAGTTGCACTCGGGTACTAATATCACGTTTGTCATGTGTGTCGTGTTTGTCATAAGCGGCCTTGTTGGTCAGGACTTTTTTATGCGCTGTTCTTTCCGAGGCTCTTTTTTCCAAAGCCAGCAGTAGCCGGTTTTGGCCTAAAGCTTCTTACTGCCAGGGTAAAGGTAATAAGGGTAAGCATGGAGACAATCATAAGCTCTTTTGTTGCAAGCTTTTCATATAACCCGAAGCGCAGCAGTTCAACGCCGCTGGTAAACGGATTGAAGGCGCATACTTGATATAACCACTCACTTGCTTCTTGCATTTTCCACAACGGGTAAAGTGCGCTCGAAAGGAAAAACATAGGAAAGATAACGAAGTTCATGACACCAGCAAAGTTCTCTAATTGCTTAATCGAGTTGGCCAGTAATAAGCCTAGCGCGCCAAGAAAAATCGACAGTATTGCAATGATGGGCAGCGCGTAGACATAACCCATTAAGGGTAACTGCACGTCAACAAGTAACGCAAAGCAAAAGAATAAATAAACCTGTATTGCTGAAACCAGTGTATTGGCTACTAACTTACTGCATAACAAAAATGATCGGGGCACTGGGCTCATTAGCAGTACCTTCATGCTGCCCATTTCTCTATCGTAAACCATAGATAATGAACTCTGCATACTATTGAAAAGGATAATCATGGCGCCTAAACCCGGCACAATGTATTCCTCATAAAGAATGTAAGTCTCGTAGGGCGGGATCATAGAAAGCCCTAGCGCCGAACGGAAACCAGCCGCAAATACAAATAGCCATAACAAGGGGCGAACTAAGGCACTTAATAATCGCGAGCGCTGTTGCCAAAACTTCAGCATTTCACGATTTAAAACACCCACAAAACAGCGCCAGTACATCATGGCAGGTCCTGGGCTTTAGCCTGCGTAGCTTTTTCGTACTTACAGTAGGTATTGATATTATGCTGCACGAGTGAGTACCTCCCAAAGCTGATGAATATCTAGGGCCTGATGCTTAGCAAGCAATGCCGAGCAAATATCTCGTTCTACTAGTCGGCCATTTAACAATATGGCAAGGGGATCAGTTAGCGATACCTCTTCAAATAGATGGGTAGCCCATAACACAGTTACGCCTTGTTTCACTGCTAGGTCATGAACCACCGAATGAATTAACTGCCGAGAGACAATATCTAACCCTACAGTGGGTTCATCGAGTAACAAGGTGCTGGGTTGGTGAATAAGGCATCTTGCCAACTCAACACGACGGCGGTGACCACCATTTAAATGTCGGATTTTAGTATTCAGACGGTCGCTAAGATCAAGTTCGTTTAATAAGTCACTAATGCGTAGAATTGACTTATCTGGAGCCAGCCCATGGAGGGATGCAAAGTAGGCTAGGTTCTGCTTTACGGTAAGGTCGATATCTAAGGTGCTTTGTTGAAATACCACGCCAAGCTGTTTCATTATTGGCGCACGGTTATGCGTTATAGTACTGCCATTAAATAGGATATTGCCACGGCCAATCCGTTGTAACCCTGTGAGCAACCCAAATAGGCTGCTCTTACCTGCGCCATTAGGACCAAGTAAAATATTAAAACCCGGTTTTAAGGTAAGTGAAATGTCATCAAGGGCTATCACTTTACCGTAAGTGTGGCTAACCCCCTGAATATCTATTTCCATTTAACGGCAATTCCCCATGGGTAACGCCCCACCTTAACCGTCTTTTCAACATTGAGCGTTTCAGTATTAATTACCGACACGTCACCGCTTACTCCGTTTGTAGTGAGTAATAATGATTGGTCTTGGTTAAACGCTAATTGCCACACACGTCTACCTACCACTATGTATTTTTCTATTTCAAACGTATTGGTGTTTACCACGGCAACACGGTTTGCAGGGCCAAGGGCAACAAACGCGTAGGGGGAGTCTCGCATCAACAATATCCCCACGGGTTGTATCTTGTCGCGGTACACGCCTTTTACATCAAAAGACAAGGTATGTGCTTTTTGCTTGGTTTGAGTATCAAATATGGTGACTGTGCCGCCAATTTCAGAGCTTACCCAAAGATGTTTATCGTCGGCGGTGAAGTGGGCGTCACGTGGGCGAGCATCCACTAAGCTATTGGCAATGTTCTCGTGGGTGTTGGTGTCTATCCAGTGCACCATGTTTGTTGTTTCTGAAGTAACCACCATCATACGGCCGTCATGGCTTACCGCTAACCCTTCGGGCTCAACCCCTACATCTATTTGTGCAATTACCTGACTGGAGGGAATATCGATAACGGTGAGCAGGGCATCGTCTTCATTGGCGGTGTAAATGGTAGTGCCATTGGGATGAAGGGCTATAGTTTCAGGGTCTTCACCTGACGGTAAGTCGCCTACGATGGTATGGGTGTCTAAATCGATAATTTGAATGCGATCTGAATCTGAGGCGCAAATATAAGCATGCGATTGATCGGCACTTAATATAAAGCCCCTTGGACGCTCGCCAATGTCTAATGTATCAGTCACTTCAAATGTATTCATATCAATAACTGATAGGGTATTGTCTTTTTCATTAGTTACATACGCCCGTGGCATAGCGCTGACACTCAGGCTGGTGACCCACAAACTTAGTAACGAAATACCAGTGACTAAAAATCGCGTTCTCATAGGGCGTCCTTACAAGTAGTGGTGGCATCACCTAGGGTGTCTAATTCATCGAGTTGGTGTAAAAAACCAGACAGGGGAGCGTGGGTCACAAGCGCTTCTTCGTGTGCTAGCGCCATAGGCTGGCGAAGTTGTCGAGTGCCTTTTCTGAAAGTTAATTGCCTACCTTTATACGCCGCAATACTCAGTTGACCCTCTACTAATGCGTTAAATAATCGTGTACCTGTAACAGACTCATGCATTTGAGAGTCATTATTTTTAAAATCACTGCTATCACTTCGCTGCAAAGCGGTCGATATAGCAATAATGGCGGCATAAGCAGCAAAGTCTACTTCATTCATAGTGCGTGAAAACTTGTCTTTAAAGCGATTCTGAAGCTGTCTTGCGCCCCATTGCTCATGAGTAAAATGCCACCCTAATGGTTTCAAACCTGCCGAACCCATAATGGGCACAATAAGGTGGGTATTAAACGGTAAGCTGTAGGCATACTGACTTTGGGTGTCGGCAGCAAAAATAGCGTCGTAAGGTTTCTTAGTTCGAGTGAAAAGGGGGATTTCAGAAAAAGCAGAGCGACGTAAGTCGAAGCTTGCCTGCCATGTTTTCTTTTCAACAATATTTAATTTAAATTTCTTCGCGGTACGTAAAAATGCGTCTAAGTAAGCCTCATCGCTTTCATGAGCGCCGCGCAAGGTAAGCACCGAGCTCAAACGCTTAGTTCTAAGCCACTGACCAAGCGCATCGGTTTTCATTTGGTAGCTAGGGTAGGTGTGTAAGACGTTAAGCTCGCAGTGCATGCGGCGAAATGTATCCTTACCACTGGCTACATTCACAACCAATGCGCTGGGATTAATCGACACCACTGAACGAACGGCTTCTTGATATTGAGCATCTGGGCTATCGATAAGCACCACGGGGGCATGGGTAATAGCGTCGGTAGCGGCTGAATCTAAAGCATTTATGTGGGCAAGCGTCAACGAGTAGCCTAAAAACTTTCCCGTAATATTGGCATCTTCAATACCAATTTCGGCACCCGCAATTCCTTCGTCAGTAGGGCTAATTAAATACGAAGGCGTGCCCGCGGGCGTAGGGCGTTTCAGCTTAAGATAGACCATGTTCGTAGTGTTTTGCTGAGCTTCAGCTTGCCCTTTATATTTGCTTCCAGACTGGATTTGGGCATGAACATGAGCATGCAAGGCTGATACGCTTAGCAGTAAGGTTGATATTCCTATCCATACTTTTGCTTTTTTCATAAACCAGCGAAGGGCTTTATTCACACTTCTATTCACACTTCTTATTTGAAAGTGTGCCTTTTGTCAGTCGAGATACAAAAAGGGTATATGGCATTATTCCCGAATAACATCCTCCTAAAGGAGGAATGCTATGGCGCTAAAGTATCATTCGAGAATACCCAACTGCGCATTAGTATAAAAAGCACCTAGCGTAAACAGAGTTTTCAAAGTGTCAGGTTTTCGAATTACCTTATTTTTTCCTTTAATTTTACTTTGCTGGTGGAGTGCGAACGTCGCCGCTCGGTCTTTTGATGACATTATCGAAAGCAAGTACATCAATATAGCGGTTTACAACGATTACCCTCCTTATTCATATTTAGACGCTGATACCGCTAGGGGAATAGATGTCGATATTGCTAAAGAAATTGCAGCTAAGCTAAACGTGGAACTTATCTTAACTTGGATGACGCCAGGAGAGACAACTGAAGATGATTTCCGCAACTTTTTGTGGAAGGGCCACATCATTCACAAAGTAAAAGCTGATTTGATGATGCGTGCTCCTTACGACCGTTCATTTTCCCAAAAACGAGACGATATAGGCTTGTTGGCCAATGAATTAGTTCATATGTTTGCTCCCTACCACCAAGAAAGCTGGCAGATAATTCACAATACTGAGCAATTGCCAGAGGTAGAGACCATGGCGATGTTTCAATACCACAAGATTGGCGCTGAAATTGACAGTATTCCTCATTTTTACCTCACCTCTGCCTTTGGCGGGAGGTTAAGAGAGAACACAACGCAATATACCAGCAACGAACTCGCCATTGGTGCCATGAAAAAAGGGGATGTTGATGCGGTAATGGGGCTTCGAACACAAATCAGTTATTTGTCCCAATTTGTTGATAACGCAAAATTTCAGCTTGCTAGTAATGCGTTCCCCTTGATAGGGAAGCAGAAGTGGGACTTAGGTATTGCAGTACATAACGACTACCGAACCCTAGCGTATGAAGTTGGTGATGTGATCACCGAGATGGTACAGACCGGAAAAATGGCGCACATTTTTAGTCAGTATCATGCCACTTATGAAATGCCTGCTTACTATGCAGTAGAGCCCTAGTTGCTCAAGCTTTTCCAATTGCTTAAATATTTTGGGCATGCTTCCTGTTAATTCCTCCTACTAAAGGAGGGGACAATTCACTCAGCCGTTCCATAGGCACGACCATTGTGCACCGCTATTCTAATTCTATCGAATAGTCTGCATGTCAGATCCATTCATGGCCAATACGCAATTAGGAAACGTTATGAATAAATCATTACCATTAAAAAGAATTGCCTTAGCTTTATTGGTTTGTGCAGGGGCAATTTCCCCCGCTCAAGCTAACGTGACCGACAAAGATATACAAAATGATCAAGCCACTACTGACGATATCGTATCCTATGGCATGGGGCTACGCGCACAGCGATACAGCCCATTGTCTGCGATTAATAAAGATACCATCGAAGAAATTCGACCAGTCTGGGCATTTTCACTCGGCGGCGAAAAGCAGCGAGGCCAAGAGTCTCAGCCTATGGTGAAAGATGGCGTTATGTATGTCACAGGTTCTTACTCTCGAGTCTGGGCTATTGATGCTATGACTGGCGAAGAACTATGGCAGTACGAAGCCCGTTTGCCCGATGGCATTATGCCTTGTTGTGATGTTATTAATCGTGGCGTTGCCTTGTATGATAACTTGGTTATATTCGGCACACTAGATGCCAAACTGGTAGCCCTTGATAAAGACACGGGCAAAACCGTTTGGAAGAAAAAAGTAGAAGACTATAAAGCCGGTTACTCTATTACTGCTGCGCCTATTATTATTGATGGCATGGTGATCACAGGGAATTCGGGCGGCGAGTTTGGTGTTGTGGGTAAGGTATACGCTTATGACGCTAAGACCGGCAAACAAATTTGGGTTAGACCTACCGTCGAAGGCCACATGGGCTATATGTGGAAGGACGGTAAAAAAACCGAGAATGGTATTTCTGGTGGTGCGCCGGGTGAAACATGGCCAGCTGATTTATGGAAAACAGGCGGAGCGGCAACCTGGCTAGGTGGCACGTACGATGCTGACACCGGGTTGTTGTTCTTTGGCACAGGTAACCCGTCTCCTTGGAATTCTCATCTTCGTCCGGGAGACAATTATTTCTCATCCTCTCGCTTAGCGATTGACCCTAAGACTGGCAAAATTGTGTGGCACTTTCAAACCACGCCTCACGATGGTTGGGACTTCGATGGCGTAAACGAGCTTATCGCGTTTGATTACGAAGAGTCAGGTAAAACGGTGAAAGCCGCTGCAACCGCGGATAGAAACGGCTTCTTTTACGTGTTGAACCGTGAAGATGGTGATTTCATCCGTGGCTTTCCATTTGTAGATAAATTAACGTGGGCTAAAGGGTTAGATGAAAACGGCCGACCACTTTATATTGAAGATGTTCGTCCAGGTAACCCATCATTATCTGATGATGGTAAGAAAGGTGCTCAGGTTGTTGCTCGCCCTGCATTCTTAGGTGGGAAAAACTGGATGCCAATGGCGTATTCACCTGATACTGGTTTGTTTTATGTACCTTCCAATGAATGGGAAATGGATATTTGGAACGAGACCACCTCGTATAAAAAAGGCGCTGCTTACCTAGGAGCTGGCTTTACGATTAAATCAGTTAATGAAGATTTTATTGGTGTGCTTCGTGCCATTGACCCTAAAACGGGCAAAGAAGTGTGGCGCTATAATAACTTTGCGCCACTGTGGGGTGGTGTAATGACCACCGGCGGCGGGTTAGTCTGGACCGGCAACCCGGAAGGCTACTTAATGGCCTTTGACGACAAAACCGGCGAGATGGTTTATAAGTTCCAAACAGGCTCAGGCATTGTAGGTTCGCCTGTAACTTGGGAGATGGAAGGCGAGCAATACGTGTCTGTGTTATCTGGCTGGGGCGGCGCAGTACCTCTATGGGGCGGTGAAGTCGCTAAGCGGGTTAAACACCTTAACCAAGGTGGCACGGTATGGACATTTAAATTGCCCAAACGCTACGAGCAGGTAGCCAAAAACTAATAGTTCATAAATACAATTGAGGCCGGTACTGTCGAAGGTATCGGCTTTTTTTATGTTTGATTTCCCCTTTATCCTCCCAAAGGAGGAGCCTTTCAAAACCAAAGTAGAGTTACCCCAATTATCACATTAAGTATAATTTTTTCATCGGCTTTTGAGGATGTATGAATGATGAAAGTAAAAGTATCTCTATTAATTACAACGCTTTTTCTAGCCTTGACGGCGCACAAGTTAGCTGCACATGGCAACGTGACGCCACAAGGCGCTGACAGCTCTGAAATGCAAAAAATTACCAATGGTGATGAGTCTGAAGATGGCTGGGTTTTTGAAAACCCTTATCGTAATTTAGACCAAGAGACACAAAAAAAAGTGTACGAGTTTGGTGAGTCAGCCTATTCCAATAATTGCGCTGTATGTCATGGTCTGCATGCGCAGTCAGGTGGCATAAATCCCGATTTACGACTGCTTGATCCAGAAAGTATGGAAGACGATGAATGGTACGTGGAGCGCCTTCGTTTTGGTTCATCAAAAGGCATGCCTGCACTAGGAGGTATACCAGAGGGACAATCAGAGCCTATTTTAGATCAAGAGACATTATGGGCCATTAAAACCTATGTAGAAGCACGCAGAATAGTAGCAATTGAAGAAGGCGAGATTGAAGTAGACTAAATATGTTCCCGTTTTGTCGGCCGGGTCGAGAAATCGCCCGGCTTTTTTATAGGCTAATGGCTTCCCAAAAAATGAAGTAGCTAAAGCGCACCCAATTATTAAAATAAATGACTTACGTTATTCAAAATAATTCTGTGCAGTATTAAGCGTTTGCGACTATTATTTTGGTAGTTCATCGGACGAAACTACTTATTTTTAGGCCTTAAATGTACATCCTGCGGTTCCTTCTCTGTTTACTTCTCATCACCAGTTTGCACGTAGATGCCCAACGTGTTGATACCGGTAAGAAAAGCGATATCGATGCGTTAAAAGTATCTATTCGTACTGAACGAGAGTTAGGAAATATTCAGAAAGCAGAGTTGTTAACGCAAAATTTGCAAGGCATTGTTGCTAAGTCTCAGAACCCCGAATTACAGGCTGACCTAGCCACCATTACGGCAGAAAATGAGATCAGCCGAACTCGATACCCACATGCTATCGAATTATTGAAATCAGCAGAGTTAGCATATTCTCGTTCGTCTAACGATCTTGCATTAGCGTATGTGTACACCATGCTTGGGTACGCCTACTACAGCATGTCTGATTATCCGTTGGCCCTCGACTATTACCATCGCGGTGAGCGGATTTACAATGCCTTAGATGATAAAAAAAGCCTAAGCATGGTTGGCAGTTATATGGGCCTAGCATTGGGCGCTATCGGCGATTATGATGGGGCTATTTTGGCATACCAAACCGCGCTTGATCATGCGATTGAACAAGGCAGTGATGCTGAAAAGTCGCAGGTATTTTATAGCTTAGGGGGTCTTAATGCCAAGATGGGAGATCACCGCAGTGCATTAGCGTATTTCTATAGTTCTCTGGAGATAGATACCAAGCGTGGCATGGTGCAGAATATTGCATTCAATAACGCCTTAATTGCTGAATCATTGCTAGCGTTGTCAGATTTTGAAGCTGCTGAATCACATGCTAATGAAGCAATTCGTCTTTTTAATGAAGTTAAATCGACTGAATACGCTGATATGTATAAGTTAACGCTCGCTAAAATACATATCGCTAGAGGTAGTTACGACCAAGCTAACGACGTTATCCAAAATGTATTGCATACTGCCAACGGGCGATTCCCAGCACTGACATTGAATGCTTTAGTCGTTGCTGCGCAGCATGCATTTCTCACTAGTGAACATGAAATTTCCATCGACTATGCTGATCAGGGAATAAAGAAAGCAAAGCAGGCAGAGCGGCTACCAATTGAAGTTCAGTTTCATGAAGCTAAGGTCAATTCGCTAGAAGCTATGAATCGCTTCGATGCGGCTTTTATCGCCCTTAAAGAACTGATGCGAGTCAAAGAAAAGCTCAACAATGAAAATAAGGTGGAAGCGATTGCTAGAGCGCAAGCGCAAACTGAGACTGTACGTAAAGAACTAGAGTTAGACTTGAAGTTAAAAGAGCAGGCACTTGAGCAAGCCGGGCTAAGCGAAAAGTTGCTTTTGAAAAATTTTTTTATTGGGCTCATCCTCATCCTATTTTCTCTTCTTTTTGTATTATACCGGCGCTATACATTGCGCAAAGCGAACGAACGCTTAGAGTGGAAAGTAAGAATTCAAACCCGAGAGCTAAGCGAAAAGAATGAACAGCTCATTCAGTCACTTAAACTAATAGAGTCCGAAAGTATCACTGATACGCTAACCGGATTGAAGAATCGCCGTTATTTACAAAAATTCATTAAAACAGATATTGCATTGTGCGACCGTGAGTTTTCCGACTGGCATCAAGGCAAAAGCCGTAAACCCATTGGTTCAGATTTATTGGTTTTCATCGTTGATATTGATGACTTTAAACAAGTAAATGACAGATTTGGTCACCAAATAGGTGACGAAGTCTTAATCGAGTTTTCTAAGCGATTAGAACATGTTTTCAGGCAGTCTGATTATATTGTTCGGTGGGGCGGTGAAGAGTTTGTTGCGGTAGCAAGGTTTGTTGATCGAAAAAGTGCCATGGTGTTAGCGCAGCGCCTAGTAAAAGCAATTAATGACACAAAATTTGAAATGCACGACAACATGGCCTTACCGATAACTTGCTCGGTAGGTTACGTATGCTATCCACTTATTCCAACTAACGTTGTCTCATGTCATTTGGAAAAACTCCTTGAGATGTCAGACGCGTGTTTATATCTCGCCAAAGCATCGGGCAAAAATACTTGGGTAGGCTTAGAGTCAGTTAATGATGAAGAAGCATTTGCTGAAGATTTCAATAAGTCTTGGTTAGAAACGCTAATTCGACAAAAAAGGGTGACAATAAGACGCGAGCCAGGGAAGTGAATTTAGCATTAATTTTAAGATGAAACGTTACCATATTCTGTACTTTTTATTGCTATTACGTATTCTAATATGTGAAATCAACGTTTGAAAACAAACCTTTAGTGATATACTTTTAATGCAGCAGAAATAGTTGCATTTCACGACGAATGTGATGAATATTGATGCGCCTAAGGTATTAAACGCACCAATATTATTAATTTTGAAGTGTGTGTTGTTTGTATAAGGAACCTACATGGTTAGGCTTTTGCTTGTGCTTTTCGCACTGCTGATTATGGTGCAAAGTACAGCTTGCTACAGCAATGCTTTATTTAATGATAAGGCGTTACAACTCGATTTAACTGGGCATATGGAATTTGCAGTCGCTGACGGTGATACCCTTGTAGGTAACGAATTATGGGTAGACGATGATAGTGAAATAAACCGCGAAACCCATCAGTATTTGCATTTTCGGGTTACCATCGAAAATGCACTTGATCAGCCTGTTCCCCTTTGGTTTTCTATTACTTTCCCTTCGATTGAGCATTTGTACGTGTCAGATGGCACCCACTCATGGATAACCGGCGACGCGCTGCCATTTTCCAGCCGAGAAGTGCTGGTACCTAACTACCATTTCCCCTTCATACTTCCTGCCAAAGATAAAATACAAATCTATGGTTATATGGAAGGAAAAATACTGCGCTACAACTTCTTTGTTGCCACCCCCGAAAAGGTGAACAAGATGTATGTCGATTCGCTGCAGCGTGATATGACATTTTTTGGCGCCATGTCGATACTCACCATTCTTAGTTTGGTTGTTTTTACTATCACAAGAAAGATGGCGTTTTTGAGTTTTGCCGGTTTTATCTTCGCTACATCATTTTGGTTTTTTAGGGTATTTGGCTACGCCTTTGAAATTTTATGGCCAAATACCCCTCAGTTAAATGACATCACTTATGCCGTAAGTATTTACGCCGTCTTGTTAACGGCAGGATGGACCGTTTTTTCTAGTTTGAAGCGCCCCAATAGGACGGTTTATGGCTTGAGGTTTGCCAGCGCCTGCGGGTTAATTTTGCCTATTATCGGTTTACTTGTATGGCGCTACATGGGGTTAGATGAAGCGCTGCGTTTACCCGTTATTTTGTTGTTTCCTTTCGTAATTTTCGCAAGCTTTGTGATTTACAAAGAACACATGAATGGCTCAGACAGGGCCAAGTGGCTGGCGGTAACGGTTTTCCCTGTAGTATTAAGTACGTTATCACTCGTGCTTATCGCTCTTTTTGAGATCGAGCTTCAATTAGATCCTATCACCATGTTCATGGTTGGCGTATTGGTTACGTGTATGTTCATGGTGATATTAGCGTCTCGGCTTTTCGTGAAAATTGTACAAAAAGAGCGTGATACCGAAAAGGCCAATGCATTATTAAAAAGCGAGCAAGCCTCGAAGCTTGAAGCATTAATTCAAGAGCGTACAAAAGCATTAAGTGCATCAAATGAGATGCTAAGAAAGCTGGCAGCCAACGATGGGTTAACGAACTTACCAAACCGAAGAAGTATCGACTTATTCGTAGACGCCAGCTTTTCATCTGAGGCGGATAGCCATCATCACATTGCAGTGGCGTTGATAGACCTAGATCACTTTAAGAATATTAACGACAGCTTTGGTCATGATGCAGGTGACACTGTTTTGATTGAAATAGCCAATATACTGCAGCCTTTGAATAATAGGGCATGCATGGCGGGTAGATTTGGTGGTGAAGAGTTTGCCATTATTCAACAAAACGTGAGTGAACAAGATTTTAGCGATACGCTTAATGATATTCATAAGCAAATCAATGCACTTAGCCTTGCGCAACTCAACGGCTTAAAAATCGGCGCTTGTATAGGTTGGACAATATGTAAAGACGCTGCCGATATTGTCTATGCATTTAGACGTGCAGATAAAGCCTTATACAAAGCAAAAGATGCGGGACGCAATAGGATCATTGCAGCAGTTCCAGATTGATTTGAGTAGTTACCCGCTAGGCTTCAATTCGTTGCTATCCCTTTTTTCCTTGTCTAAAACCCTTCACAAAACTCGCCATAAACCCGGAATAGAACGTAGTTGAGTCTCAAACTAGCATGGTGACGCTCTCACCCACTGTTCAACGCATAACTGTATGCGTCTAAAATCCCCTTCGAAAATTGCCTTATATTGCGACCAGCAAATTAATATTCTTTTTGGTTTATTGCTATCGTTGTTATCTTTTGCTCTTTGTTTTGCCGCCCCGCGTTTCACTTGAAACAACAATTTTTGACTGTTTTCTAATTTGACTTAATTGTTAGCGTTTACATTGATTGTAAATGTAATCTTAATGTTGCTTACTTATTATATTGAATTTAAAGTATTTATTTCATCTTGAAATATAAATGAAAACTATTTGTTAAAAAAGTTGTTGACGTTAAATTTTAAAAGTGGTCATATGCTCCAATCTTGAGCATGTGACCGTTTGAGTTCATCCCAAAGGTTTTTGCTCATAGCGAACAGAGAATATGCACAGACAAGAGTCTGACGAAAATTCCAATCACTTTATAAAACTGAACATAGAAACTTGAGGGTTCACCATGTTAGAAAATAATCAGCTTCAACAAGCGACTTCTCGACCTAATTCTAAAATTGCAGGGTTAAGCGTACTGGCATCGGCAATTTTGGCTGCCATGGCGCCATCACTTGTAGGGGCTCAGGAATTAAGCGAATCTAAGCCAATGTATGTGCCGCCGAGTGAACCTAATGAGTTTCTAGATGGCCGTGTTCAAGTTAATTTTCTAGCCATGCAGAACTATCAGGCTATTCAAGCGAAAGACGGTGCGTTTCGCCCAGAGGATGAGACTCAGTCAGATGGTTTTGGTCGTTTGCGCGTAAACTTGATGTTCAAGTTTAAAATTACTGACAACATCACAGCCGATATTGATATTGCTGAAGAGCCAAATGATTTTGGTAATAATGGCGACAGAGACTTCTCGTTCCACCAAGACTTCGCCGGCATAGAGTTTGATATGTTTGGCCTCACTGGTTATGAAAAAGAGAATTCAAGCCTTATCTTGCGAGTAGGTAATATTGGCGCATCTCCTTTCCAGTTTAAAGGATTCCAAGATGGCGCTGACAACCAAGGTAATGCGTTAATTGGTAATGGTATCAACGACTACGCTACAGCTGAGAACGGTATTCAACTAAGCTACACCGAAACCTTCGATAGCGGCATTCTTCGTTCCTACAATGTGGCGGGACACATGACTACGTCTAGCTTCGGCGAAGCGTTCCAAGAAGACCGAGGCTACAACTATCGATTGCAAGGTACCCTTGAATTTAAAGGTGGTTTCAAAGCGGGCTTAAACGTTTTTCAAGCTAATCAAGGCGACCAGCTGGTATTCACAGATGGTGTAGCAAGCCTTGATGGCGTAACCACCACCAACTATCGTTTCGGCGATGGTGAGAACTATAACTTTTCAGCCTCTGCATCTAGTGAGCGTGATACCCATGTTGGCGCACTGCCAGGCTTGAACCAGTCAATTATGCAATTGAACTTAGCGTACCAACCGTCTGACCAGACCAGCGTTATTGTGATGTTGGGTAAAGCGTCTGACGATTACACCTTTGCCGATTCCGATGGTAACGCGGTAGCGGGTATTACTTACTTTGGTACAGATGGCGTGTTAGACCCAGCGGGTACAACCTTTGATTCAAATCAAGTGATTGAAGGCGATTCATCGGTGCAGTATTGGGCGCTAGAAGCACAACAGTACATTCTTCCTGAGAAGCTTTACGTAGCAGCACGTTACGCGGAATCTGAAAATACCTCAGACCTAATTGAACAAACTGATAACGATGTAACGCGTTTACAAGTATCTGCAGGTTACTGGATTAACGATAGAACATTGTGGAAAGTGGAATACGTTAACCAAGAAGAAGGTGCCAACTCTGGTGGCCAGATTGGTACAGGCTTCGACGGTATAACATCAGAAATATCAGTGAAGTTTTAATTCAATAAACGTTCTGCAGCCTCAGCGTTTTAATCTGAAACGCTGACGCTTTCAAACCAACCAAAACATTAAGTAATGAAACGAGTGTGACTTTTATCCCCATCGAAAATGAAGGGGAGGGGTAAGTCATACCCTTCAAAACCTAAAGGGGAACAACCCGATGTTGAAAAAACTATCATTAATGCTTGCTGGTGCAATGACGATGAGTGCAGCAGTGAATGCAGAAACCATTACTATTGCAACGGTAAATAATGGCGACATGATTGCCATGAAAGAACTTAGTAGTGACTTTGAAGCGAAGAACCCAGGTATCGACCTTAAGTGGGTAACGCTGGAAGAAAACATTCTACGCCAACGTGTAACTACCGATGTTGCCACCGGCGGTGGTCAGTACGATGTGATGACGATTGGTACTTATGAAGTGCCAATTTGGGGTAACCAAGGTTGGCTAGAAGAGCTTGATGGGCTTGGCGCTGATTACGATGTAGAAGATTTATTACCTGCAATTCGAAGCGGTCTATCAGTAGATAATAAGCTATATGCAGCTCCGTTTTACGGTGAAAGCTCGATGGTGATGTATCGCACAGACTTAATGGCGAAAGCGGGTCTTGAAATGCCTAAAGCACCTACGTGGAAGTTTATCCGCGAAGCTGCCAAAGCAATGACAGACAAAGACGCAGGCGTTTACGGTATTTGTCTTCGTGGTAAAGCGGGGTGGGGTGAAAACATTGCTTTGTTGACCTCTATGTCTAACTCGTTTGGCGCGCGCTGGTTTGATGAAAACTGGAAACCTCAGTTCGACTCAAAAGCATGGAAAGACACGCTAGAATACTATGTTGATGTAATGGACAAGTATGGCCCTCCAGGTTCATCAGCGAACGGCTTTAATGAAAACCTTGCGCTGTTCCAAACCGGTAAATGCGGTATTTGGATTGATGCAACGGTTGCAGGCGGTTTTGTAACAAACGAAAAAGATTCTGAAGTTGCTGACAAAGTAGGCTTCGCACTAGCGCCAGATAACGGCCTAGGTAAGCGTGGTAACTGGTTGTGGGCATGGACATTAGCTATTCCTTCAAGCAGCAAAAAGAGTGATGCGGCGATGAAGTTCATCAGCTGGGCTACCTCAAAAGAATACTCTGCATTAGTGGCTGAAAAGAAAGGTTGGGCAAATGTACCTCCAGGTACACGAGCTTCGCTTTACGAAAACCCTGAGTACATGAACGCCGCGCCATTTGCACAAATTACCCTTGATTCTATCAACTCAGCAGATCCTAAAAATCCAACGGTAGAGCCTGTGCCTTACGTGGGTGTCCAGTTTGTTGCGATTCCTGAGTTCCAAGGGATAGGAACCGCAGTAGGTCAGCAGTTTAGTGCAGCGTTAACGGGCCGTATGACGGTAGACCAAGCACTGCAAAGCTCACAGCGATTAGTTGAAAGAGCCATGCGCAAAGCGCGTTACCCAAAATAATAAAATATTAACCACGGGTAGGTGCAAGGTGCACTTACCCACTTTTTTCACTTGTAAGGGGCTTAGCAATGGCGACTACCCAATCTCGTACCTTAGCCAAAATGATGCTGTTTCCTTCGGTCACCTTGCTGTTAGCTTGGATGATTGTTCCGCTTTGCATGACGTTATATTTCTCGTTTTTAGATTATAACTTGCTCATGCCTGGCGATAATGAATACATAGGCTTTTTGAACTACGAGTTTTTTCTTACCGATCCCGCGTTTATAGAGTCATTTTTTAATACCTTATTGCTAGTGGGCGGTGTGCTGTTTATCACAATCTGCGGCGGTATTGGTTTAGCCATATTGCTCGACCAAGCCATATGGGGCAGAAACTATGTTCGCATCATGGTATTGGCACCATTTTTTGTTATGCCGACAGTTTCCGCATTAGTGTGGAAAAATATGTTCATGAACCCAGTAAATGGGCTATTTGCTCACCTTGCTGAGTTCTTTGGTGCAACCCCAATCGATTTCTTTGCAGAAATTCCGTTGCTGTCCATCATCATTATAGTGTCTTGGCAGTGGCTACCTTTTGCAGCGCTAATTCTACTTACCGCTATTCAATCGCTAGATAGAGAGCAATTAGAAGCTGCTGACTTAGATGGTGCGGGCCCGTTCAGTAAGTTTATTTATATTGTATTGCCGCATTTATCACGTGCAGTTACCGCAGTAATACTTATTGAAACCATCTTCCTACTGTCTATTTTTGCTGAAATTCTAGTTACTACGAGTGGTGGCCCAGGTTACTCCTCTACTAACATCACGTACTTAATTTATACCCAATCGCTACTTCAGTTTGATGTGGGCGGTGGTTCAGCTGGTGGAATAGTGGCAGTTATTATTGCCAACATTGTTGCCATCTTCTTAATGCGCCTTATTGGCAAGAATTTGGAGGGCTAAACAATGAACAGCAGCAATAAATCAAAAGTCATTTACACCCTATTAGCATGGACCATCAGTGGGATGATCTTCTTCCCTATTCTTTGGACCATGATCACCAGCTTTAAAACGGAATCGGAAGCTATCTCGGCCACTCCAAGTTTATTCATGTTTGAGTGGACGCTAGAGAACTACAAAGATGTGTTAGCACGCTCACCTTATTTCGATCACTTTATGAACTCTGTGATCATCTCATTAGGGGCAAGTTTGCTTGGGCTGCTTATTGCTATTCCGGCTGCATGGTCGATGGCATTTGTGCAAACTAAGCGGACTAAGAACCTATTGATGTGGATGCTATCTACCAAAATGTTGCCACCAGTTGGGGTGCTAATCCCTATTTATCTATTGTTCCGCGATTTCGGTTTGCTAGATACCCGCTTAGGTTTGGTGATTGTAATGACACTAATTAACTTACCTATCATGGTGTGGATGCTATACACCTATTTCAGAGAAATTCCTCATGAAATTCTTGAAGCGGCGCGTATGGATGGCGCGGGCATTAAAGAAGAAATCTTTCATGTGCTACTGCCAATCGCCTTACCCGGTATTGCGTCGACCTTGCTGCTAAACGTTATTTTGGCGTGGAATGAAGCCTTTTGGACGCTCATTCTTACCGCTGCCAATGCAGCACCGTTAACTGCGTTTATTGCCAGTTATTCAAGCCCAGAAGGCTTATTTTACGCGAAATTATCAGCCGCCTCTGTGATGGCTGTGGTGCCAATCCTTATTCTTGGTTGGTTCAGTCAAAAACAATTAGTGCGCGGATTAAGTTTCGGCGCGGTTAAGTAGGAGTATTCCAATGGGAAGCATTACTTTAAAACAAGTGACAAAAAGCTTTGGCGATGTAAATGTTATTAAGCCGCTAGATTTACATATTCGCGACGGTGAGTTCATTGTATTTGTTGGGCCATCGGGCTGCGGTAAATCTACCTTACTTCGTATGATTGCAGGGCTTGAAGATACTACTAGCGGCAACATAGATATTGATGGTGAAGATGCCACGAATATGCCGCCAGCTAAACGTGGCTTGGCGATGGTATTTCAGTCTTACGCGTTGTACCCGCATATGTCTGTGCGCAGTAATATTGCGTTTCCGCTTAAGCGCGCAAAAGTAGCGCCTGCTGTGATTGACGAAAAAATCGAAAAAGCCGCAAAAATGCTGAACCTTACCGATTATCTTGACCGCAAGCCTGGTCAGTTATCTGGTGGGCAGCGTCAGCGTGTAGCGATTGGCCGTGCTATTGTGCGCCAACCTTCGGCATTTTTGTTCGACGAACCCTTATCTAACCTTGATGCCTCGCTTCGGGTTAACATGCGTTTGGAAATTTCAGAGCTTCACAAAAGCTTAGATACCACCATGATCTACGTGACGCACGATCAGGTGGAAGCCATGACTATGGCCGATCGTATTGCGGTATTTAATGGCGGTATTATCGAGCAAGTAGGCACGCCGCTGGAGCTTTACCAAAAACCAGTTAACCGCTTTGTAGCAGGGTTTATTGGGTCGCCAAAAATGAATTTCATTGATGTGATGCCTAAAGCAGGTGACGACACTCACACCATTGGGGTGCGTCCAGAGCACCTTAAAATTACCCAAGAGCGAGGGTTATGGACTGGTAAAGTAGGCGTAGTAGAGCACTTAGGCTCTGAAACCTTTTTGCACGTACATGTAGAAGGCGCTGGCACACTTACGGTTAAAGCGGACGGTGATTGCCCGGTTAGCTACGGCGATGTGGTTAATCTCACTGCGGCGCAAAGCAAAATTATGCATTTTGATAAAGCAGGCGTGACGATTGCTTCACTTTCTTGGGGTGACGCAATCGTTGCATAATCATTACCGGTTTACTGGCGAGTTACTGTGAACAACAGTAACTCGCCAATGTGTAAGGTATAAGATACAAGGAAACTCAAATGGGCAGCAGTAAAACGTCCCAACCAGGAATTGATATTCAGCTGGTTATTTTCGACTGTGATGGCGTATTAGTCGATAGTGAAGTGCTGTGTAAACGCGTCATCATCGCCATGTTGGCTGATTTAAAAGTCGTGGTTTCAAGCGCTTACTTTGACGAACACTTTCTGGGAAAAAGTTATGAATCTGCACATAGACAGATTTTAACCGACTTCAACATTTCGCTTCCTGCTGAGTTTAGAGATAACTACCTAACCGCGCTATTAAAGGTGTTTGCTGAAGAGTTACAAACTACGCCCGAGCTTAACAGTGTGCTCGCCGGCTTAAATGTCAGAAACTGCATTGCAACCAGTAGTAGCCCAAAGCGGGTTGCGTTTGCACTAGAAAAAACAGGTCTTCTTCCTTTTTTTGAAGGGCGCATTACAACAAGTACAGAAGTTGTAAATGGGAAGCCAGCCCCTGATATATTTTTACTTGCGGCATCAAAAGTAGGTGTTAAGCCTGAGCATTGTTTAGTTATCGAAGACTCAGAAGCGGGTATTCAAGGTGCACTAGCTGCTGATATGCAGGTGGTGAAATATACCGGCGCGAGTCATTTTAAAGGTGTACTGCCAACTAGCGCAGATAAGAATGAACCAATTAGCGCAGATAAGAACGACAAGGTATCGTCGATTTCTCATTGGTGTGAGTTTTTCAATCTGTACCCAAATTTAAAAACAACTGACTAGGCAAAGCGTTAAGTTAAAGCCTAAACCTCTGATATTAAACAGTCGCGAACGATCGCGAAATGTGATTAACATTACACCTTTTGCTGATGTGCTGAAAGGTGCCTGAGCAAGGCATAAATTTGCTTTGGGGGAAGTTTAGTGGGTTCAAACTCGGTTTGTGATAATCGAGCAAGTAATTCAGTGAAAATTGGCGTACTGCCAGCGTAACCCATATTCCACTCGGTAAAAGTGGGCTTATCGATATATTCGTAACTGGTGATAATGACATCCGAATGTCGAGCATCATCTGAAATATGAAAAAATAATTCATTAACCGCTTCGCGCTCACCTTCCAGGGCTTGTACAAAATAGCGGTTGTCGTAGCAGAGCATCCCGCAGATCCCTAAAGACTGATTATTCTTACGGGCATAAGTTAAGATATCTTTCATGTCTGAAAGCGACATATCTCGGGTTGCCGAACTCAAATAAATTAAGCGCACGATATTTTTCATAGAGTTATTAATACTCCTTTTTGCAAAAACAAACTATAAGTTTATTAAGAATAAATAGAGCAAAAGGATGAAATCTTCAAATCAATGGTGAATTCTAATCTGCCTCAAATGGCAATGATATACACTAACGCGCCATCTGAGTTGGCTGAGTTTTTACCCGAAGGCCTCAACACTCACTGTTATTCATCAGCCAAAAAGCTAAAAAAAGCACTGCGTTCCAATACGCCAGACAAATTGTTTTTCCATATTAATGATGCACAAAGTGAATCGGATAGTATTGAGATCGTACACTACGTGCGAACGTCATTAGCATCGCATAGTAGCACCTTGGTTATTTGCGTGAGTGATGCAGTTTCTACCACACCAAGTGAAATAATGAATAAGGCGGATGTGGACGATGTTATCCGCTTAAATAAGGAAGACGCTACGTTTGTACAACGTAAAATAGCGCGCATTATTAAGCGCATTATCATTAGCAAAAAGCATCTAATGGAAAAAGATGCGCAAGTGAATATGCTCACCTCGGTGAATCGATTTTCCCATCAACGTCAGAACATTCAAGCGTTAATCGCATCCTATGCAGAAGCGTTGCTGCAATTTTGTGGTGGACATAGTGGTTTAGTGGTTACTCCCGCTAAAGTTACCTGTGTACCCACTTCCCAGCCCTCTATCAGCCCGAGCGAACTTGAAGCTGTAGATGATGATACAAAGCGATATATCATCAACCTAGCCCTGCAATGTAAGGCCCCCGTGGTTAACTTGTCGCCTGAGCTTGCACCTATGCGCGCATTAATCGATATATTGCCAAACCCAGTGGCGAGCTACTTAGTATTTCCGTTGATTGTGTACAACAATAATTTGACGTCCATTATTTGTTTCATAAGTGAAGAGGCGCTAGATAGCGTATCTACCACGCAGCTAAACGTTATGCGTGACGCTTCCTTGCAGCTTAAAATAATATTAGAACGTCGATTTGCCGAATCGCGAATGGCCACGCATTATCAGCGTTTAAAAGAAACCTTGGCCGAACTGAAAGTAACCCAAGATCATCTGATTCATGCAGAAAAAATGGCTTCTGTTGGTCATATGGCAGCTGGGATTGCCCATGAAATAAATAATCCGTTGGCATTTGTTATCAGCAACTTCGACCCCCTAGATCATTACGTAGAAACGCTAATCAGCATGGTGGATTTGCACGAACAGCTCATTCAATCTATTAACGAAATTGAGCAGCCAGTAAGTCAGAAGCTCACCCAATCAATACAAAGCTTTAAACAAACCAGTGATATTGATTTTGTGACCGAAGATATAAAAGCGCTTGTTCATGATTCAAAAGAAGGTCTACTGAGAGTAAGGGATATCATTAGTGACTTGGGGAGCTATTCTCGTAAAGAATCACTTGAGAATCAGCTGCTAAACCTCAGTGAAGTAACCAAAGAAACCGTTCGAATGCTCAAATATGAATTGAGTGATGATGTTGAAGTACAATTAGCTATTGATAGTGATATTAGGATAACGTCACATAAAGGGTTCATCCAACAGATAATCGCCAATTTGGTTAAAAATGCGATTCAAGCCCACGCCACGTCAGAGAAGCAAACTCAGCATAGAGTCATCAAAGTCAGTGTTGAAGAAAAATCGGAGTTTGTACTAATAAATGTTTCAGATAACGCGGGCGGTATAGCAGAAAAAAGTCGTAAACATGTTTTTGACCCTTTCTTCACTACAAAAGACGTTGGTGAGGGAACAGGCATGGGGTTGTCTGTCTGTTTTAATTTGGCGAAGAAAATGCAAGGAACGTTGGCACTTGCCCCTGTGGATGAATCGAGTGAATTAGACACCACATTTACGCTTAAATTACCCAAGCAGGTAGGGGGGGAATGATCCTCTGACTGGCATTCTCGACTTTTCATTTCAGTGTTGTACAGTGCACCTGCTTCATCGACGAATATAATTATAAGGGCAGGTAATGACAACACTTATTGGCGGGAAAACAAAGGAAGAAGCGCTGGGCAGTCTTTCAAATATGACTAGCGATCTAACGCCTATTCAAAAAAGTGAATACTTATCTCGAATAGATAAAGCTCAGCACTATATGCAGCAAAATAGTATTGCTGCGCTGTACCTTAATGCCGGCACTAACTTGTCTTACTTTACGGGTATGCAGTGGTATGCCAGTGAACGTTTAGTGGGTGCTATTCTTCCTGCCTCTGGTGATGTTATCTACGTAGCACCTTATTTTGAAATTGACTCCCTTGAAGAGCGTAAAGTGATAAACGGCGACATTATTGGGTGGCAAGAGCATGAAAGCCCTTATGCACTCTTTGCTCATTTACTGGATGAAATTGATACTGCTGGTGGCAAGAAAATCGCAGTAGATGAATCGACCCAATTCTTCGTTGTTGACGGGTTTAATAAAGCTATTCCAGAAGGCGCCAGCATTATTAATGGCGCAGAGATTACTGCCCACTGCCGAATGCACAAATCAATAAATGAGCTTGCACTTATACAGCGTGCTATGGATATGACCCTTGCAGTGCATAAAGCTACAGCCAGTATGCTCTATACAGGAATTACTACCACAGAAGTGGAAGCCTTTATCAATGATGCCCACAAAAAAGTAGGTGCTAATGGCAATTATTTTTGCATTGTACTTTTTGGTAAAGCAACGTCATTTCCACATGGAGTGAAAGACCCGCAAGTGTTGAAAGATAACGACTTGGTGCTTATTGATACGGGCTGTAAGGTGCATGGGTATTTATCTGATATCACGAGAACCTACTGTTTTGGTAAGCCAACGGAGAAGCAAAAGGCGATGTGGGAAAGTGAAAAACGCGCGCAGTACGCCGCATTTAATGCAGTAAAGCCAGGCGTACCCTGTGGAGATATTGATAAGGCCGCGCGAGACAGTCTAGCGTCCGATGGCTTAGGTCCAGATTATAATCTCCCTGGTTTGCCCCATAGAACAGGTCATGGCATTGGTATGGACATTCACGAGTGGCCATACTTGGTGAAGAATAATCCATACCCTCTGGCACTAGGTATGTGCTTTAGCAATGAGCCCATGATAGTGGTCCCTAATGAGTTTGGTATTCGTTTAGAAGATCACTTCTATGTATCTGACACTGGCGCAGTGTGGTTCACTGAGCCTAGCAAAGCTATAGATGAGCCTTTTTAAAGACAGAGTAGACGAATTTTACGTTCTGCCAGTTTTGTTAGAAAAAGGAAAAGCCAACGCTGAGTATTAAATCCTGCTGATATGAGGTGACTTGAGTGTTCAAATAAAATAGTGTACTTTTTGAACAATACTTTGGTGGCGTAAATGCATGTATGGAAACTCTAAGCGTCTCTTTTCTCAAAAGATCAGTAGCTTTGCTATGTGGTTTTCCTTTCTTTATTTCTATGCTTTATATGTTTTCTTTTTCTGGATGGGCGGAAGAAAATACATTGATTCCTACCGTGACAGTATCGGACGCTACCACGGCGAATTTCCAATTAAGCCTTAATGAAAAAGCAACGTTTAGAGTTATCCCTACAACGGGAGGGGCGGTGCTTATTAAAGCAACGCAATCAGTAGCAAATGTTCGCTTAGCGCTTTATGGCGATGAATATAAAACTAGCGAGCCCTTACTCACCCTTGATATTCCAGCCGCCTACAGACAACCTGAATATTTACTCTTCGATGCGAACGACTGTGTCATTTGTTACGTTGAAATAGATACTTCGGCATCATCGCCAACGCAAGGTCGCAGCGATATCCTATTTAGCGCAATTGGTACCGGATTGGACGCTCGCAAGAATTTCTACAATGCCATCCAATTGGCTTCATTAACATGGTCTGCGGCAGAAAATCAGCTTGCAGAGATGGAGTATAAAGAAGCCTTACACGATGTGCGTTCCCACTACGAAAAAGCAGAGAATATTGCAACATCGTTAGAAGATCACTCTCTCATTGTTTTCAGTGCCTATATGCAATCCATAGTGAGCCACTACCTTGGAGAATACGACAATCAAGCTGATTTGCTGAAACGTATTCTACAGCAGACATCTATCCCTCAATCCTACCTTATCAAAGTTAACATGGATTTAGCGAGTTACTATATTTATGAGGAAGGTGAATTTGATACCGCAGTGGCGTATTTAAGCATTGTGTTCGACCATCTAAATTCTGGGCACTATCCCTTGTTGTATGCAGAGGCGAAAGAGTTAGAAGCGTCAATAGAAATTGAAATAGGAAGCTATTTGAATGCCGTAGCGGCCTTTGAAGAAACCAGCAAAATTTTCTTAGAACAAGGTGATGTGTCAAATGCTATTAAAAGCATGACCTCTTTAGGTTGGCTGTTTTATCACACGGGCGATTTTAACAACGCCATGCAGCAATACGTTCTCGCCAAGAAATTAGCAACCCAAATTTCAGATAACTACGCAATCACGAACTTGCATATCAAACTCTCGGGTGTATATCGACAACTAGGCAATATCGAGCAAGCCAATCATCATGTTACTCAGGCGCTAAAGCTAAGCGGTAGGTTTAAGCATGCATATTTAGATGCGTGGGCTAATGTAGAAAAAGCGAAGCTTCTGCAGGCAACGGGGCAGTATATTTATTCGAAGGATACGTTTGATATAGCAAAGCGCAGATTTTTTGAATTGAATGCCTCAAAGGGGGCGAGTGAAATCGACTTTTTTGTTGGTTTACTCAACATGCAACTTGGAGAGCATCAACAGGCGAAAGAGCGGATAGAGAGTTACTTGTTTAACACTGACGGAATTGCCACGGATTATGAGCATGCTATTGCTGCTTCAAACCTAGCACATGCCCTTACGTTACTTGGTAACAAAGATGAGGCAATGAAATATCAGGAAAATGCGTTAAATGTTCTGATGCAAACGCAAGATATTCGGTCAATTGGCTTAGCACAAATACAAATGGCCACGCTGCATGCATCCATGGGTAACTTCGAAAATGCTGAAACCTATTTTAATAAAGGAACGAGCAAACTTATTCAAACGCGCTCCACGCTATCACAATTAGACAGTACATATGCCTATGCCAATGAAATAGCCCAAATTAAACCAGTACTTGCACTACAAATAGGGCGTGATATTAGCGAGCAGATCGATGCTATTTTTTCAGAAATAAAGCGAACTGATTTACGTAGGGGGTATTTCTCCACCTATCAGAAGGTGGTCAGTTTGCTGATTCGTGTTGATAACTCACTTTCTGCAGAGCAGAGCTTATTACTTGCTGAGGCTGCGCGATCACGAACCATAGGGTACGGTCTTTACCGCGACAATAGCACTAATAACGACATTCAACGTGAACAAAAAAAGCTCAATCAAAAACAGCAGGTGAAATTGATTGAGCTTAGTACACAAATTGAAACACAGCAGAGAAAACAGACCATCAGAGAGATACGGGCATTGTCAGAAGCGTTATATCAGCTTGAGAGTGACAATTATGTTGTTCCGCAGTCTACCGCTAAATTTTCGGCCAAATCATTGGCCCAACTTCAGCAGTCTTTAACAGAGCATGACATGGTGTTATTTATCGATACCGCAGAAGTAGAGTCTAGGTTGTGGTTTATTGATCAGCAGCAGATTGTAAGCTTTAAGAGTGAACATGAGCGTTTTTTTAGTGAACGTGTGGGCGCTGTACTGAATGTGATATCGCAAAAACTGCCTTTGCGTAAAATGCGTAAAGAGGTGGCAGAGCTACGCAATACACTTTTTCCTAGCAATGCAGAGTCTCTATTCAAAGGCAAAACGAACTTAATTGTAATACCGGATGGCGCGTTAACCCGTTTACCATTTTCGTTACTGCCAGCATCTTCTCCCGCGCAGAGCGGCTGGTCAGTAAGCTATCAACATTCTTTGAAAAACATAGTAGATTCGAGAAGAGATAATTACGCTACCGCTGTGGATGAAGGCAGTATTCTTGTTGTGGCAGACCCTTTAATGAAGACTATGCCAAAAGACCAAAGCAGCCCGCTAGGCTATGGTTTTCAGTCTTCCTCATTGCCTTATACAGCAAAAGAGGCAAGTTACATAAACGAGTTCTCTGCTCAACCGATAACCCTTCTAAATAAAGGTAAAGCCAGTAAACAAGCGTTAGCAGAATTAGATTTATCTACCTTTAATATTGTGCATATGGCGACACATGGGTTAGCAAATAATCAAGTGCCTGAATTGGGTGGACTCGTTTTATCAAACGATTCAAGTGCAGACAATTTGCTGTTTGCCTCGGAAATCAGGCGGCTTAGGCTAAAAGCTCAACTTGTTGTGTTAAGTGGTTGCGAAACTACCCAAGGACACTTGATAGAGGGCGAAGGCATGCTTGGTTTAACCCGCGCCTTCATCGAAGCTGGAGCACATAGTGTTATAGGCAGTTTGTGGCAAGTACAAGACGATGCAACCGCGATGCTGATGAAGGAGTTTTATCGTTATTTACTACAACATGAATTACCCATCTCTGAAGCATTAGAAAAAGCGAAAGTGGCGGTGAAAAATCACAAAAGAAAAAATGGAACTCACCCGTGGCGATCGCCCTATTACTGGGCGGGATTTGTTTTACATGGTAACGCGGCATGACTGAGTCTGAGAGCGTTATTGCTACCGCTTTAGTAAAAGGGATTTTAGCGGGTGATGCTGCCGCAGAATTACAAATGATAGAGCGATATAAAAGGGGGTTACGTTATGTGCTTCGGCGAAAGTGTCACGACCTTGATTTGACCGCAGATATTAGTCAAGAAACGTGGCGTATTGTTATTGAACGTATTCGAAATAATGAGCTACGTGAACCAGCAAAGTTGTCAGCGTTTATTCTTCAGACGGCCAAAAATCAGCTACTGATGCATTTTAGAAAAAATGACATTAAGCGCCAACAAACGGGTATGGGGGAAGCGTTGGAGTCTGAGTATTCCGGCCCGTCAACACAATCGCCCGAGGATGCGCTAGAACGACATAATTTAGGCTTGCTTGTTCAAACGGTTATTAAAGAGTTGAATACACCGAGAGATAGAGAATTACTCCATCGTTACTATATACATGAACAAGATAAAAGCCTGATTTGTAATGAACTAAATGTTAACGCTAAAAACTTCGACAATGTGCTTTATCGCTGTAAACAGCGGTTTAAAACGCTGTGGTTAGCGGTAATGGAAGATAACTGATATGAATTTCACTGAGAGGTTTGGCCTAGTTAGTGCACAAGACGTTAGTACACAAGAGCATAGGCATTTCACAAACAATAGACCCAGAGTACTCATGGTTAGGAGTTTGCGCAGTGAAGCAAGATGAAAGAATAGAGCGGTATGTGCTAGGTAGAATGACACCGAGTGAAGAAGCGGAGTTTGAAGCTTATTTTTTGTCTAACCAAGCGTGTTTAGATCAACTAGAGCTTACAGAGCGTTTGTACAAAGGAATGCAAGCAAACAGTGTTGATAATATAACGCCTATGCAAAGCAAACCTCGAATGTGGAAACAGCCTATTCCACTTTGGGCCGCGGCAGCTGCAATGATTCTCGTTTTGTTAATGCCTACGCCGTTCAATACCTCTCAGCGCTTAGCTCCGAATTCCGATTTAAATGTTTATCGCTTAGAAATGGCTAACGTTCGAGCTTCAGAATTTGATGCGGTTAAGGTGACTCAATCGGACAGCCAGCTCGTGTTTGCAATCTACGTTGATACTGAAATACCTGAATTTGATTACCCCAGCTATGGGTTCACGTTAACTAATCAAAAAGGAGAGCAAGTGTTCACGACAAGCGCTTTACATTTAACCTCTACAAGCGAAATTTTCATAAACATGGGATTACAGCACGTCGAATCAGGAGTATACGATTTTGAAGTGTTGGGCTACAACGATATGACAAAAACACCACTGCATAGTGGATTAATACAATTTAATTAGTCAATGACTAGGAGCGGACCCTAATGACTTTATTCAATAAAATGGTATCAAGTGTAGGACTGACATTATTACTTTTAACATTACTTGGTTGTTCGCATGACAATAAAAAGTGCGAAGATGACGTAGAATGCATGCTATCGAAAGTTACAGCGAGTTATAAGGTCGAATTTTTAGGTAATGATAAAACTACCCTTAAGGCGGATAACGCCTCCCAATCACAACGAGCAAACGCATTGGGAGCTCTAATTGTAGATAAAAGTGGCGGTGCTTTAGCGCTTAAAGATACTTGTGAGTTAAATTCAGAAACCCCCAACACGCCAAGACCTGACATTAGTATTGGATTTACAGACGTTAATGGAATTCACCAAGATAGCATTGATGACATCAGCTATAACGGAAATTGCTATCAGGTTTATGAAACGGTTAACTTCACGGTTCTTTATATACCGACATTAGATAACCCGAAACATGGAACCGAAGTTGCTAAACTCGTGACAGACCATCCCCATTCTATGCAGATATACGTTTATCACGGTGATAAAAATTCGATGACTTACCGTGTCTTTCACAGAGATAAGCAATTTAGTAATGACGGAGCTCATAATCACGATGGCGATGGTTCACACTCGCATGATAAAGAAAAAAATCAAGTTCTGAAGCACAATACTACCCATGGTGGTGGTATAGGTACATAGGTACCGCAACCGCGAACTAGCTAGCAGTATTCTTACATTGTAGTTGCGCTGGGCTAGAAGTTAAGCCTGGCTCAGCTAAACCCCCTTTTTATTATCCCGTCATTTGTATTCTCTCACCTAAATAAAAAGTTTTATTTAGGTGAGAGAATAATCAATGTGCATGCACTGCTCCTATATACCAATAAAAATGGATTGTGAGGGCAACATGAACGTGATTAATTCCGATTCCTATGCCAAATTTGGCAAGTCGTTTAACCGAAACAAAAAAGCTAGTCGAATATCGGCAATGTGTATTTTAGCAAGCTCTCTGTTTGGCTGTACTACTTTTCCTTATGTTGAAGACCCTCGCCCCGAATACACAAGAGCGTGCACAATGTGTGAGTCACGCGAAGTAGAGCTTCAGCGGGCAATGGCTTACGTCGATTACACTTACGACGGCTATCGCAGAAAGCTTTTAGAAGATGCAAAGCAAAGCCAAGAATTAAGCCAAGGCCTGATTGCTCTTGGCACAGTAACATTGGGTTTAGCAGCATTCGAGGCCAATATTGATACGTTCAAAGCGGCGGGGTTGCTCGGAGGGGGCGCCTATCATTTAGGAACGGCAAATGAAAATGTTGGCAGGCGTGCACAGTATATTGCTGGTATGCGAGCAATGGTGTGCATAAAAGATATTGTTAGCCCTATGGTGGGAATTACTAGCAATTATCAGCATATTCAAAAAAATGCCGAACGGCTTCGTAGCGCAATGGACGAGTACGCCATAGCGGCGGGAGACTTGACCAATAACATGAACCAACTCGTTCTCTATAATGACGCCACCAAAAGCTTAAAAGCGGCAGCGCAGGCGCAATTAAAGGTGATAGACAGCGACAGAGAACGGGCCGCAAAGCTACTTCAAAGCACCAACACCTTGCTTGCAAAGTCCTCCACGATTGGGCCTAGGGTATTTGCGCAAGTGGATAACATTCGTGTAGCCGTTGATGAAGCCTTAACGTCAACATTGGCGAGTACAGATAGTATCGGTTCGCAAATAGCTGCATTGAGTGATTACGCACAATATTTTACGCCCGGGCTAGACTTCGCTCAAATACTACAAACAACACTCGCTAGTTCGGAAGGTTCCAATACGGATACTGTTATCAATAAAATGTTAGCGCAGGCGATGGGGGACTTCGATAAAAAAACCAAAGAGAACGCCGAGAATGCTGAGAACGTTAAAAATGCGATTATAGGCGTTTACGAAAAAGTCATTTCTAACATCAGTGTTGCCATGGGGAAGATGCAAGCGAAGCGTCAAATTATGTTGGCAAGAGCCAGCGAATTGAATGGTTTGTTGGCGATGCCCCTCAATTTAAATGAAACTACGTTTAAATCTTGTGGCGCCCTTACTGATAATATTACTACTCAGCTAAAACTCGATCATTCCTCATTAGAATTCACACAGGGCACTATTCAAACGGCCACTGTTGAAGTATCCGGTGGAACAAAGCCTTATTCTGCACAGCTAACTAAAATGCCTAACTCATCGGTAAATGTTGCGACGGTGGCAGGAGGCTCTGGAATTATCGTTACGCTTACTAGCGAGGCAAAGGCGGGTGAAGTCTTTACGATTAAAGTGAAAGATAGTAGCACTCAGCACGCCATTATTAACGTATCGATTAAAGAGCCAGTTAAAAAAACTGAAAGTGATGCTGCGAAAGAGAACGTTACAGAGGCACCACAAGCAGCGTTGAAAAACTGCGAAAATAGCAAAACCACTACATGGAATGAAACCTTCGGTGTTATTGGCTACCCGGTAATGGGAACACATGCGAATGGTATTGTTTTGGAAAACCCCGCTTTATTAGGAAGCACTATATCAGGAGAAATAGCGCTTACTGGTCAGTTTTCTCTCCCCCCTGAGGCGAAGAATATAGAGGCGGTTAAAAGCGCATTGCTCGCGAAGCTCGCCACCGACCCTCTACTAAAAAGTCTACATTGTAAAAACATTACCAGTAACGACAAACTAACGCCTCATGCAAGCTTAGCAAATGCCTTGAGCTCAACCCCTGATGTTTGCAAAGCCGATGACGATGTAGGAAGGCTACAATGTGCATTACGCACGCCAATGGAAGCTGGAGATTGCGGTGACGATTTTACGTTAGCCTACTCGAATTTTAGTCAGGGCATACTGACCGTAACACTGCGTGACCTAGATTCAATTTGCCCAACACTTTATGTAGATAAAGTAGAGGATTTAGCCGCTCAAGCAAAAGTGACGATTAACAAATCACTTAAGCGGTTTACAGGGGGGAATACATTAAAATACAGCGATTTGAAGTTCAGTAATCATGAGGAAATAAAAGCCAAAATTGACGGTTTACAAGAGGGGAAAGTGCAATGAGTTATATAAAAGTCATTGATACTAAAAAGTCAAAATACGATCAAGGCAGTGCTGTTGCATTAATACGCCGTACCCGAAAAAACCTATCCGTTGAGCACTATCTAGTGAGTTGTTTCCACCTATTTGGATTATTAGCGAGAAACATAAAGCAGCCTTGTCAGCAGGCCGTCATTGAGCATGACGGAAAAGTGATTGCCAATTATAAAGGTATTTGCGGGAGTATTGCGCCGCTGGGCACTGATACTTGGAGCTTCGATGTCGCATTTGCAAAAGTGGAGCCAAAGAACCTAGCGCTCGCGCGCAATGCGATTCCCGGACCAGTACCAACAAAAATACTGTATTACATGGATGAGTTGCCAAAGACTGCCATCATGCACAGTCCGCGGGTCAAAGCCACTGACTCTAATGACACTGAAAGTAAAATCACCCTATCTAATGTATGCGCTAAAAGGGGCAATCAACAAATTGTTTCCTATGGGCCCGAGCTTAACCGTCTTCAGGCAGTTCATCGCCTTATTGTAAGCTACGATGGAGAGACCATGGCTGGTGATAGTGGTTCACCTGTTCTTAGTGATGATGGAGATACACTGTTGGGCATGCATATCGCTGGGAATGGGAGCAAGGGCTATATGCTTCCTGCTGTCGATTTTATTCAAAATGCCAACCGGTTTATTCCTGAATTTAAAAACGATACTTTATCTTTAGATTTGTGAGGTGAGTTATGGATTATCTTGATACCGCTATAGTGCTGACCTTAGTGATCATTACCGTTGCTGAGTTTTCAGCACTGACTACAGATAAACTCATGTCTATGATTGGCTCTCGAACCCGTGGCTACGACTATTGGTGTGAATGTGTAGTTGAAGAAGTCCGGTTGTCTTTAATACATGATGTCGATTTTACTGCAGCGCAAAGCGCACATGTGCTAGAAAAGCTTAATATCTTAATGGCATATGAGCGTGAAAAAGCAAAGCCATATTTAAATAGGTCAGTATTGTTGAATAATATTTTATCGACAGCCAGTAAAGTGTCAGCACCAAAAATGGCGGATAAATTAGCGCAAGTATTACCCGATAGAATAGCAAAATGCGATCATAGTGCCACAAGTCGATTTCGTTTGAGGACTGGCGTTAAAGTGGCATGTGTTGCCACCATTATTGCCTTGGCATTAAATATCAGCAGCTTGTCATTGATAAATGAGCTTGAAAATACTGATGCCGATGATTTGATCCGTCTTCAAAGTCAAATTGAGAGTTTAAACACTAGGCTTGAGGCAGAGGACGACCCGACTAACGCAGGGGCGATAATGATTGAGTTAAGAAGTAGGTTAAATCAACGCTCTGATTTAGAGAGTAAAACATTTTCAGTTGGTCCCATAGCGCCAGGTATAAATCGAATGTCTATTGAATGGATTTTCGGCTGCGTGCTCACGGGATTGCTCGCAGGGTTAGGTGCGCCATTTTGGCGTCAACAATTAAGCAGGCTGATGACGCTGAAAGACCTTAAAGAGCAAGTTTCTGTAGATAAATCGGTGGGCCTTAATGATAGTGAGGTGCCAGAGAATCAATGGGGGGACGCCTCAGTCGGCGACGCTTCACTCAATGAATCTGCAATCAAAGACTCCGCAATAAATGTACCTTCCGGTGTAACCGGAAAATTCATTCCAACAAATATAAGTTGGGATCCCTTAAGCAATCAAATTGACTTGGACGTCATTGCACAAGGAAAGCCAGAGCGCGTATACATGCCTGAAGAATTAGTGCATACATTACGTTTGAGATTGGCCCCTCAATATAATGCAAATCTTGCAGCGGTAAATATAAGACCAGAATCACTGAAGAAATTGGCGAACAGTTTTTTTTCCAGTAACTAAAGTGAGTTTACTGCGTAGGCTGCTTCATTTAAACATGAAGGTTGCGCACCTTTGAAGTTCGCCTCTAATGTGTCTTGATGGCGAGTGGTAATTAATTCAAAGGTGCAACAAAGCCTAGAACAAGCGCTATGGCCTATTCACACTTCTCAGCCGCGACTACCGTTATTTCAACCAACAAAGCTTCACGAGCCATGTTAGCGGTAACGCAAGCGCGAGCTGGGGCATGCCCTTCTGGTACCCAGTTATCCCAAACGGCGTTCATCTCGGCAAAGTATTTCATGCTTTTGATGTAAATAGTGGCAGATAAAATATGTTCTTTATCGCTACCCGCTTGTGCTAGCAAGGTATCCACTTTATCTAGCATAGTTTGGGTTTGTTCGGTAATACCTTGGGTAGCATCTGCGCACACTTGGCCGCATAAATAGATAGTGCCGTTATGTTTTACTATACGGCTCATACGCTGTTTTGTTTCTATTCGCTCTATGGTCATTGCTAAGGTGTCCGTGCTTTTAATCTAAAAGTTTAAATGGTTTATTTTTCATTTCTACAAGCTTGCTGAATTTCATGCCCTAACTCTTCTGCATCAGCAAGTTGTTCAAACATGTCGCGAATTGGCGCGCCTTCAATCAAACCCATGAGTGTACCTAATACAAAACCACGGTGCACGTTATCCCCTCCTACATTGGCGTTGGCTGTGAGTGCTTTTTTCCCATCGGCAATGTAGCGGTAGGCAAAATACAGCACACTAGGCCATGCATCAGAAATGTAGCATGCGGGAGAGAATTGACGGCCCACTATTTCGATATCACTTTTATTCTTGGCAACTAGCTTTGCCAAAGACAGATGATTCCCCCGTAAGGCAATATCTTCAATTATGTCTTGAGGAGATTCATTCGTGCGGTAGAGCAATCGATAAAGCAGCTCGACATAATAGTCACACACTACACCAAGCGCGTCACTGGGGTGAGTTAAATACAAATGGCTTCTGCATAGGTTTTTAATATCATTCAGGTCATCACCTTTTAAAGCGCAGGTAAGCGCTAAAGGCCCAATGGTAACAAGGCCACCTATAGAAGCCGTATCGTGGGTAACTGCGGCGCATTTATCGGCAGGTTTACCGTCTACTAGATTCGCAAAAAAGCCCCTATGATACGATTCCGCGTAGGTATCTGGGTGGGCGGGCTTGTCTGCGCACAACAGCTTAATGTACCCATCTAAAAAAGCAGCTTGTTGATATTGCAGCGCTGCAACGCTAAGCACCACCCTTGCACAATGGGCATTCAGGGTATTTTCACCCGCCTTCATACCCTGATGATAATGCTGGTTAGCACCAGTCCAATATTGTCGTTTACCCTTTAAGATAACATCGCCCACAATGTCTTTCTTTTCCTGCTTAGATACTTTGGACCGCCCACCTTCGCTGGTGGAATGCAAAGACATGATGGAAGATGGATGAAATGATGGCGCGTCTTCGAACTGCTGAATACCGCCGGGGAAATCTTTTAAAATGTCCGCAGGGTTATAATACCAATGTACTGGCATTGCCAAAGCGTCAGCAATAAATGCATTTTTTAGCGCCGCGATTACCCGTGATTTATATAATTCAGATGACACTTAGTTTTCCCCTTAAAGACTAATGCACTCATTGGTTTTGTCTAATACGCAACAAGTAAAATAACATCGAATGATTAGAGGGTTTAATACGTGGTTTGATTGAATATTGATCGCAGAGTGGGCGTTTCTAAAAGCCATTTGCTAAAAAGTGACAGTCTCATTACTATTCTTTTTTTGGTTTGAATTTTAGTGTGGGTTTTAGTTTGAAAATAAAGGGTAAAGATATGCATGCATCGCCATCAAGTACCGCGGGGAAACCTTTAAACTTCCTGTTGTATGTAGAGCAAAATTACTCCTTCGATATTCTTCGACCCATACAAAATGAAGCGAAAAAGCACGGTCATCAGGTTAAGTGGTTGGTGGTGGGAAATGATGCGTCTAAACACTTTTTACATGAAAATGAGCAGGCATTAGCTTCTATTGAACAAGCTATAAGCTTTAAACCTGATGCGGTGTTCGTCCCCGGAGATAGAGTGCCCAATTTCATCCCCGGCATTAAGGTGCAGGTCTTTCATGGTCTTAATGAAAGCAAACGAGGCAATGTTTACCCTGAACGAGGGTTGTTCGACTTATATTGTACTGAAGGGCCTGAACGCACGGGTACGTTAACACGCAGTAATAAAGGCCATTACAATGTGGTTGAAACTGGGTGGGTTAAACTAGACTCATTATTCCAATATCAATCGACAGAGCATTTCGATAAACCGCAGGTGCTATTTGGTTCCACTTTCTCTGCTTCCTTGTCTTGCGCTGAACTCGTCTATGAAGAGGTAAAGCGATTAAGTCAAAACGGGAGTTGGCAGTGGTTAGTCACATTGCACCCCAAAATGGCAGTGTCAACGGTTGAAAAATACAAAGCGTTAGAAAGTGAAAACCTAATGTTTTTTGAAAATAATCAAGTCATCGAAGCGTTGCACAGAGCGGATGTGATGATTTGCGATAACTCCTCTATTTTCCAAGAGTTCTTATTATTAAATAAGCCTGTTGTTACGGTAAACAACCGCGACCCACTCGATTGCTTTATTAACATCACAGAAAGCAACGCGCTTGAGGGCGCAGTAAAACAAGCTTTGTCACCATCGCCTGAACTTATCGATAGTATTAAAAAATACGGGCCATCAATAACACCCTACCTAGATGGAAAGTCGTCTCAACGCGTGGTGAAAGCGGTTGAAGAAATGGTGGGTAGCCATTGGGTTGATAAGAAGCCTAGAAATCTATTAAGAAACTTTAAAATCAGGAAGAAACTAAAATATTGGAAGTTGTGATCAGGGCGTTCGATTTAGCGCGCTTTTGACAGAGCGCCTGATCGGCAAGCGCTAACTTGAACCTTTCACCCAGAATAACTAGTTACAGCATTAGACATAAAAATGGATGATTGTGAAAACTAATTTCATGTAATTCAAGGTCTTGTTTCCATAGGTTAGTTCAACATTGATAGTTGTAGAGCAAAGATATTGTGGCGTACTATAGCGTTTTCTCCTTTTCGACATTAAGACTTCTCTATGTATCAAGATTTTCAAGCTGAGCTTTCCTGGGCCAGTTTACACATGCCGCGCACCCGTGAAGCTATTTCCTCTCTTCCCAGCTTAGACGGCATTAGGCTAGCCTGTAATATGCACCTTGATTTAAAAATGGCCCCTTTGGTTGAAGGGCTATTATCTCGTGGATGTGAGGTGTTTCTGACAACCTGTAATCCCACTACAGTTCAAGATGACGTAGTGAAGTATTTGGTAGATAAAGGGGCTACGGCTCACGCATGGCGAGATATGAGCAACGCCGATTGGTCAGATTCTTTTGATAAAGCATTAGCTTGGCAGCCAACCCACTTGTGTGAAATGGGGGCCGATTTAACCACGCGTCTGCATGAAAAAGTGCAAACGAATGAAGCTGTTCCAAGCATTGTTGCGGGCTTAGAGGCGACAGGTTCAGGTATTACGCGATTAAACGGTATGCAGCCCGAGTATCCTATTTTTAACTGGGACGATTTACCCGTTAAAGAAGGCTTACATAATCGCCATATGGTGGGCTTAAGTGCATGGCAAACGTTTTTCCAAACCACACATCTTACCCTGCATGAAAAAGTAGTAGTAGTCATAGGTTATGGTTTAGTAGGGCAGGGCGTTGCGGCATCTGCAAAAGCTTTTGGTGCACAAGTGCAAGTGGCAGAGCTAGACCCTGCTCGTGCGCTACAAGCTAAATATGATGGCTGGCCGGTGGTTGATTTGGGCATTGCGGTAAAAGATGCCGATGTTATTGCTACTGCCACAGGTGGTTACGGCGTGGTAAGTGCGAAACATCTGGATGCGATGAAGGAAGGCACCTTCATATTAAATGTTGGACATGTGGCGCAAGAAATTGATGTGCCTTATCTTAAAGAGCATGCCGTCCACAGCGAGCCAATGCCTTACGTGAATGCTTATACTTTGAATGGCAAAACCCTATTCTTACTTGCAGATGGTTCTATGTTCAATCTGACAGCAGGCTATGGTGATAGCTTGAATGCCTTTGACGTAACCTTGGCCGTAATGGCTGCAGGCATTGGGCATATTGTAGGGGAAGGTAGTACCCACCAAAATGGGTTATATTTACTACCTGAAAAAGCATGGAAGGCGGCGCTTTAAGGCGCCCCCCTTATCATTGTTGATAAGAGGGACAAGGAGGGCAAGGGAGACAAGAGGCAAAAGAGGCGTTGATAAAAAAGGGTATCTAAAAAAGAAGGACCTCAACTCATTGAGGAAGCGTGAGATAAATCCTCGATCCCCACCAATTACTTAATAAACAAAGTTTCCTATACAAAGAGTAAGCGGACTGAGTGCTTTTACGCTAACATACTCGTAACATGTTAGCGTAGACACTAAATTTGTGTTGCCCTTTTGCCATAAGGTATTGCTTACGCTAGGGCGCTTACATAAATTACATAACGACAGGGAGTTGGGGGTATGGGAAAATAGTATGGTTCAAGCATCTTCTATCCCTTTGTTTATTACTGCCAGTATCTGCTTACTTTTAAGCTTTTTCTTTTTGCTTTTATATTATCGTTTGACCTCTCGGCATGAAGAGTTCGTGAAGTATTACCTGATTTTTGCGCTTTCAGCGTTAACCAGTGGCATTTTTTTTGGTGCCTTTGCGGTGCTCGTTAACTCAAGCAATAACCTTATTTATCTTAGTATTTCTAACCGTATAACCGTTATTGCGGCAATGTTTACCATAGTGCTGAGCTTGCATTTCTACGTTGCTTTTTTTCAATACAAAGTGCCCACCTTTCTGAAATGGTGTTACGTCATTTGTGGTGCCTTTTCCTTGTTAACTATGGTGCCTAACCAGTACTTTCTGAGTAATGCTTTCTACTCAACATCTCAGTACTACACAGGCTTAAAGTACGGTGTGTTATTCCAGTTGTGGGGGGCATGGATATTAGTTCTCGCCGCCTATTGTATTTTCATACTCGTGAGAGTGTTTAATCGCCAGCGTGTTAGGCAAGAAAACAGTAATACGAATACAGTGTTATTACTGCTGGTGGCTAACATCGTGTGGGTGATCACAGGCCTTTGCGATACGTTTACGGGCATTCAAGTTGTAGATGTACCCCCATTGAGTTGGATAGGCTCATTTTTAGTTACTTCCTGTATTGCGTGGGTTTTGGTTTTGCATATAGATGAACTTTATGAAGAAAGACGCTTGCTTAGCAATCGTCTTATGTATGACCATTTAACCCAAGCATTCTCACGTAGTTATTTAGAGATACGTTTATCAGAAGCCGTCAACTTAATGCTACGTAAAGAGTTGAATTGGTTATCAGTATGCGTATTCGATGTAGATGATTTTAAAAACATTAACGATCAATACGGGCACGCAAACGGTGATGCGTTGCTCACCCAAATTACGAATATTATCAAAGACAATATTCGTCAGTCTGATTGCATCGCTCGGTTAGGCGGGGATGAGTTCGTCATTTTATTTGCTAGCAAACAAGATGAGAATTCTGCGCCTACGACTGTCGAACGTATACGAAAACGTATTGCTGAAACAAGTTTCGGGAAGGGAGATTGTTCATTTAGTGCGTCTTGTTCGTTTGGCATAGTCAGTGTTACCCCAGACCAGCTAACGATGGCCGATTTGCCGAACCAAATGTTATCAAGCGCAGATGAAGCCTTGTATAGCGCCAAGCATAAAGGAAAAAATGCTGTGGGTATTGCTACTCTCAGTGATTTATCCTGACCCTACAGAAACTAGTCGACATCCCCCGTTTCGTTATCATCTTGGTTTATGTCTTCTTGTCCGCTTTTTTCTTGCTTGGCCTCGGTAACCATTTCGATAGTGTGCTGCACTTTGGGGTCGGGTAAAATCATCTGCATCAACATACCAAATACTATTGCTGCACCTTTTTGTTTTCTGGCCCATAAATACATAAGGACAAAGAAGCCTACAACAAAAGTGAAACCTACAAATACGCTAAGTGCAAACAAGGTATCGCTAAAAAAATCCATATTGCACTGCTTTTTCCATTTCCACTTTCACTTCCAATTCCACTTATATGGATAGATGCGACAAGACGCAGTATTTGTCGTACCAATTAAAATCCCTTCTCTGTGCTTTAATGGTAATGTTTAAAAAAAACACAAGTGCATGAACTCATTAAGGCAATGCGAAAGACTAATAAATTAAATATTTAAGCCTTTACCGTATGGCTAAATACGTTGCACTATATAAATCATAAGAACCTATCCTTAATAAACCACTAAATATAAAAAGGCCTTCAATGATGACATTACGGCGAACACTAGCCGCTTTAGTAGTATCTATTAGCACGCTGGTTAGTCTCTCTTTTCCTGCAATTGCGTTAGAAGATACCGTTAACCCGAAGCTTTTCGATAAAATGGAATATCGTAATATTGGCCCTTTTCGTGGCGGTCGCTCTGTTGCCGTTTCTGGTGTTGAAGGTAACACTAACCTTTATTACATGGGGGCCGCAGGTGGCGGTGTGTGGAAAACAGATAACGCCGGTTTGTCTTGGAAACCCTTGTCTGACAAGCACTTTGAAGTAGGTAGTATTGGTGCTATTGCTGTTGCGCCTTCCGATCACAATGTTATTTATGTTGGCACAGGGGAAGGGCCTATTCGAGGTGTAACTACCAGCCATGGTAAAGGTGTATATAAGTCTACCGATGCAGGTGAAACCTGGGAGCTAGTCGGTTTAGAAAACCGTGGTCAAATTCCCAAAATTCGCATTCACCCCACCAATCCAGATATAGCGTGGGCGGCTGTTCAAGGTAATATTTGGGCGCCAAATGAAGCGCGCGGTGTATTTAAAACTACCGATGGCGGTAAAAGCTGGAAGCATGTGCTTAAAGTTAATGCCGACACGGGCGCTGCAGATTTAGCACTCGACCCGTCTAACCCACGAGTGTTGTACGCCAGCATGTGGCACCACGGAAGAACGCCATGGTTTGTAAAATCAGGTGGCGATGGTGGTGGCATTTATAAATCCACTGACG
Source organism: Alteromonas stellipolaris (assembly GCF_001562115.1). Taxonomy (NCBI): domain Bacteria; kingdom Pseudomonadati; phylum Pseudomonadota; class Gammaproteobacteria; order Alteromonadales; family Alteromonadaceae; genus Alteromonas; species Alteromonas stellipolaris. The sequence continues at coordinate 3,780,627 of NZ_CP013926.1, read as the reverse complement.
GTGGCGAAACTTGGGATAAACTAGAAAAGGATTTACCCAAGCTTATCGGAAAGGTGGGAATAGATATTTCGGCCTCTAACCCTAAGCGCGTTTACGCCATTATTGAAGCTGACAAAGGTGGCTTGTACCGCAGCGACGACGCTGGCGCTTCTTGGCAGTTAATGAATGGCGACAATATTCTTAAAGCCAGAGCCTGGTATTACAATCATATTAAGGTCGATCCTAACGACGAAAACACCCTGTATGTGATGAACGTACAGTTGCATAAATCTATTGATGGCGGCAAAACCTTCGAAATAAAATCACTGCCACACGGTGATACCCACGATATGTGGATAAACCCTGAAAACAGCCTAAATATGATTAATGCCAACGACGGTGGGGCAACCGTGACCTTTGATGGTGGAAAATCATGGTCTAGTATTTATAATCAGCCAACTGCGCAGTTTTACCGTGTAGTGACTGATAACCTTGAGCCCTATCATGTTTATGGTGGTCAGCAAGATAACACGACTATGGCTACCCCTTCCTCTACATGGGATAGCGGTATTGGTATAGCCGAGCAGTTCGCTGTAGGTGGAGGAGAAAGCGCACATATCGCGTTTGATGCAGACAACCCCACGCTTATATACGCCACCACTATCAATGGCACATTAACCGAGTTCAACAAAGACACCGGGCTTACTCGTCCTATCATGCCTTACCCTGAATATGTGTTTGGGCGAAACGCACGAGATCAGAAATACCGTACCAACTGGAATGCGCCGGTATTGGTGTCGCAACACGACCCGAAAACCGTGTACTACGGCACACAAATGATCTTGAAAACCACCGATCGAGGCGTCAATTGGCAAGAAATCAGCCCAGACTTAACGCGCAACGATGCCGAAAAGCAGGGCTTGAACGGCGGACCTATCACCAATGAACAAGCAGGTGCGGAATACTACAATACGGTTTTCTATATTGCTGAATCGCCAACAAAGGCGGGTGAACTATGGGTAGGTGCAGATGACGGCAAATTACATTTAACCACAGATGAAGGCAAAAACTGGAAAGACATAACGCCTCATAAAAAAGAAGCTCAGGTTAATGCTATTGAGCTAAGCGTTCATACTGAAGGTAAAGCCTATGTAGCCGTAACCGGCTATAAATTGAATGACTATAAGCCCTATATTTATAAAACGGAAAACTATGGAAAGCGCTGGACTCGTATAGATAAAGGCCTGCCTGAAGATGCGTTTGTACGCGTGGTACGCGAAGATAAGCAACATGAAGGTATGCTGTTTGCGGGTACAGAAAGCGGCATGTTCGTTAGTTTCGATGATGGTGATAACTGGCAGGAGATGGCGCTTAATTTACCGCCTGTCGCAATAACCGATATGCAAGTGAAAGGTGATGACTTAGTTGTGGCGACCCAAGGGCGTGGCTTCTGGATTTTGGATGACATAAACCCGCTGCGTGAAGTCAGTGGTTCATTACATAATGAAGCGCTGTTTCAATTTAGCCCTGTTGATGGTGTGCGTTTGTTGTCAGGCGGCAATATGAGTGGCCAACCAGAAGCGAAAAACCCCGCTCGTGGTGCCACCTTTCGTTACTACTTAAAAGATGAGCTTGAAGAGAGCGACAGCCTTCGCATCGATATTTTTGATTCTAAAAATCAACTTGTGCGCACGTTATCGTCAACCGCAGATGCGTTTGAAAAGTGTGCTAAGGGTAACGAAGATGCACGAAGCCCGTTGAAGTTTAAACACCCCTCTACAAAAGAAGGCTATAACCAGTTTGTGTGGGATTTACGTCGTTCACCTTTGCATTGTATCGATAATGTAAAACTGTTCGGTGGGTGGAAAGGCGCTAGGGTAATGCCTGGCGACTATAAAGCGACTATTACGGTGGGCGAGCACTCTCAAACCAGAGCCTTTAAGGTGTTACCTGATCCAAGGGAAGAAGCTAACGCTGCCCAATTACAGGTTGTAGAGCAAAGTATTCAGGCCAGTGAAGCTTTATTGAACGAGCTATTTGAACATCTGCAAAAAGCCCGTAACGTGCGTGCAACACTAAATGGGGTCACTGAGTCGAATGTGGTACTAGCCAGTGAAGTATCGGCATCTATCGACCGTATTGTCAGTGCTATTGATGATTGGGAAGCATTGGTTATTCAACCTAAGCATCAAACATTCGAAGATGATATTAACTGGCCTAACATGCTAGATAGGCAAGTGCGCTTTTTAATGGATAACTTCGATAGAACTGGCGCGCCCGCGCAAGCTGGAGCAGTGCAGCGTTTAGAAGATTTAGAAGCAAGATGGCAAAAGTACAAACTGCAGTTAGAAGTTTTATTTAAAGAAAACGTTAAGCCAGTAAATAAAGCGCTTGCTGAAAAAGGTGTTTACGACTTAGACAGTTTGTAGGCTGCTTGTAAGCCGGCTAAGTCCATAAAGTATGGCCCGCAAAATAGAGTGTGTAAAACAAGGCGCGTTAATTGAGGCGCGTTAAATATGTGCTTTATACAAGGAAGGTGTTCGATAGCATTATCGAGCGCCTTAATTACAGCACGTGCACTGAGGGCTCTACCTAAAGCGTTTAGACACCGTAAACGTTTTACTTAACACGGTAGATTATCTCTACTCATCATACGATTACAAAAAAAGCCGACCTAGCGTCGGCTTTCATTTTCTTTGTCGCGTTTTTAACTGACAGTAACATGCTCAATAAGGTGTATTGGGGAGAGATATATGTATCGAATATCATATTGTAAAGTTTCTTTTGTCTGAGTTTGAAACTCTGTCTGCAGTAATAAAAGAGATAACAAATATAGTACTGGATATCACCCCCTGTAGAGCTGAAAACAGAATAAATGGTAAAAGTTGAAATTATGATCAAATATGAGTTGCTAACTCATCGTGTTTATTTGTATAGTTATCGCAAATATTGTAAATGCCTAGTAAAATTTAAAGCTAATCTATAAATGATAAAGGTGTAATACCAACCTAAAACTTAGCTTTGTTAGACGATGCATTTTCTAGGACGGATAATAAGAATATTTATACAGCTATTACTTGATAGCTGTTTTGTTTTTAAGACAAGGAATAATTATCATGGTCAAGCTGGTAAAGAAACCGGTTTTCTCGGTACTTTTAGTCATAGCCTCTCTAAATATATGTTCAGGTGCTCACGCAGGGCTACTGAGTTTTAATGATTTCTTCGCCGATCCAAGTGTTTCAGTAGCCGCAGATGGGTCTGAAGCGATAATCCGTGAGGACATTGATTTTGCAGTGTCGACAATCTCCTTAGACCCATTTTTAGGTGACCCTGATATTATCATCCCTGGCTTAAATGTATTTTTGAACTTTGATTTTTCGTTTAACGAGGCATTAAATGAAAATGATGAATTTGTTTATGCATTGTTCGATTCCAGCACATTGGAAGACCTCGCTTTTGCTGCATTTACTAATTCCAAAACTGATTCGGTTAGCCTTGATTTATCTAGCTTAGTCGGAAGAACGTTAGGGCTTTATTTCGGATTAAATTCTTTGGACAGCCTATTAAATTCAACAGCTAACATTTCTAACTTATCACTTATTACCGTTACCTCCCCCCCACCAGACTCTCAGGTTCCAGAACCAAGTACATTGATGGCTTCACTTGCAGCGCTCATGTGTTTTTTCGTAACACGTAAACGCAAAGTGCCCATGAAATAAAATAGATTCTGACTGATATGGCACAACTTAAACTCATATAGTGCCTTAACTGAAAATAAAACGACCCTAACTGGCTGAACACATAAGCGGACGGAACCATTATGCCCGGGCTAAAAATTACAGAAATACTCCATTCTCTTTTATTCGTACTTCTGATGTCACTATTTTGCTCTTTTGGAGCGAATGCAGAGGTGTTAATTGATGATTTATCGTTACTTAGCCCGGAGCAGGTCGTAGTTCAATATAACGGAGGGCGATACGATCGCAGAACTGGCCAAATGCAATACGTTGCGACTTATACCAATGTGAGTGGTGAGGAATTGAAAGGGCCATTTTACCTCGAGATTGCAGATATTAGTAGCACAAGGGTTACGGTTGTAAATCCATCCGACACTACCAGCGCAGGGAATGCTGTTTTCGTAAGTGATACCGACACCTTAGAAGATGGTTTGACAATTGAATTTTCAGTCATATTTAGTGGTCGCGACCGTATTTCATATTCCTCTAATGCTTACAATGAAAAAACGATAGTCTTGATTGATAGCGATAACGATGGCGTTTACGACCATGAAGATGAATGCCCAAATACGCCGTCGGGAACCTTAGTTGCTGCGAATGGTTGTATGCCATTGAACACCGAGCCAACTGTAACCATTGATTCTCCGGTCACATTAAGCACTTTTGGACATTCTCCAGTTTTAGTAACCGGTACTGTGTCAGAAGATGTTACAACACTCACGTTAAACGGTATAGCTCTTACACCTGCCTCAGGCCAGTTTGAAGCTCAAGTTGCGTTAACTGAAGGCCACAATGTAATTGTTGCAAGAACTGTCGACACCAATAATAACGTAGAGACAGCATCGATTACAGTATCGTTAGACCTAACACCGCCCTACGTCACCCTTGAGTCACACGAAGATGGCGACGTGGTATATACAGACAAAATAACGGTAACGGGTCTTGTTAACGACATTGTAAGAGGCACTGTTGAATCTACTCAAGCTAATGTAAAAGCTAACGGCCAAGTTGGCGAAGTATCGAATCGTAGTTATGTCGTGAAAGATGTTCCGTTGGAGGTGGGCGATAACGTCATCGAAGTCTCAGCCTCCGACCAAGTAGGTAATACAGACAAGATTAGCTTTAATATTGAATACAAGTTACCGATAGGCAAAAAAATTGAATTAAATAGTGGGCAAGATCAGTCAGCACCGATTGGCGATCTTTTATCCGAGCCTCTTTCAGTTAAAGTATCAGATGATAGCGGCAATCCACTAGCGAATGAAGCAGTTATTTTCAGGGTAACCCAAGGTGCTGGTTTAGTGGCCTATGGTGATTCGAATGAAGGTAGAGCTGTTGTGGTTGATACTGACGCAGAAGGTATCGCGTCAACGAAGTTTGGTATTGGTGCTCGAGTTGGAAAAGCGAATCATAAAGTGTCGGCAAAAGTTGTTGGCTTTGATGGAGCTGTATCTTTTGTTGCGTCAGGCTTGGCTAAAATCGGTGACAAAATAAGCGTGAATTCAGGCAACAATCAACGCGGTATAATTGGGCAGCCTTTACCATCTCCATTTGTAGTGGCGGTTACTGATATTGGTTCAAATGTAGTGTCGGGGGCGAGAGTAAAGTTTGAAGTCCTTGTAGGTGGTGGCGTTTTACAAAATGGAAAAGGTACTTACGAAACCACAACAGATAGTGACGGTCGAGCAAGTGCAATTCTTACATTAGGTCAGTTGCACGGTTTGGATGCGCAACGAGTTAACGTAACGCTGATTGATGCGCCCGAAGGCGAAACATTAACGGCTGGATTTTTAGCAAGTGGTTTTGAAGCAGCGGATCCCGCAGATACGACGATTTCTGGGGTAGTGCTTAGCAATCAAGATGAGCCCTTAGAAGGTGTTACTGTCAGAGTAGATGGCACGACACGTGAATCGAAAACAGATGGTCAAGGTCGATTCGAAATTGATTCGGTACCTGTCGGTCCGGTTCATTTGATTGCAGATGGCTCGACGGTGAAAGGAACCGGAGAATATCCGGCTTTAAGTTACCGGATAGTGACGATCGCCGGGGTCGAAAACCCTTTATCTTCGCCAATTTATATGGTCAAACTTAATTTAGATAATGCAGTTTATGCGGGTAAAGAAGACGTTTCGCTTACTTTAGAAAAATTCCCAGGTTTTAAACTCGACATTGCCAAAGATTCTGTAACCTTTCCAGATGGCTCACGTGAAGGCTTCGTTTCCGTTACGCCAGTAAATGCCGCAGCAGTACCTATGGCGCCACCAAATGGAATGCAACCACAATTTATTGTGACCATACAGCCTACAGGTACACAATTTTATCCTCCAGCTAAACTAACATTGCCAAACGTTGATGGACATAGCCCCGGTGCTCAGGTGGAGATGTATTCATTCGACCATGATTTGGAAGAGTTCGTTGCGATAGGCTTGGGCACAGTAACGGAAGATGGGTCTTTAGTGGAGTCTAATCCAGGAGTTGGTGTTGTAAAAGCAGGTTGGCATTGTGGTTCTCAACCAGGCGGTTCTGGATGCTGTGAAAATAAGAAAAAGACGTGTGATTATTGCTCTAATAAAGTTGGTAGCTGCCCTGGAACTTGTGAGTTTGTGCCGGATCGTATAGCTGAGGTACAAACGCCAGGAAACTGCCAGAAAGAATATTGTGGTCCATCGAAAGAGGACAATAGCGATATACCGACAAATGATGTGGTAGGTGACTGTAAAAAACCTGGTTGTGAAGCTGGGTCTGCAACAGAAATTGCAGACCCAAATGACATTAAAGAAGAGGATAAAGAGTGTAAGGAATGCAGTGGGTTAGAGCTCACAAGTAAACTTGATGGCACTGCAGTATCAGGAGAAATTTGCCAAGAGTGCCAAGGGGGAGCAGTAAAGAACAAGCCAAATGGAACTGAAATTGAGGGCGAAGTTTGTAAAGAATGTTCATCTGGTAAGGTGGCGAATGTAGAAGATGGAGTTGCTCCTGAAGCTTCTAATTTATGCAAGGTTTGTAAAGGGGGTAAACTAATAAATAAGGTCGATCCTGAAAATTTTAAACCTATTTCCGACGGTCCGAATTTGTCTTTAGATTTAGACAGAGCAAAACCTCTTACAAGTGCAATTGAAGCGGGTTTAAAAAAGATGGGGATTAACGCGAGTGCTAGTTTGGGGGCTTCAGTGTCTTATAAAGCAGGGCCTTGCTGTAACCCTTCAGATGGGATACTTGTTGAAGAAGCCGTCACAGAGGCAAAAGGAAACTTAAGCCTCGACGTTAAAGCAGAGGGAAGAATCCCGGGGTTATCTAGAGGCTTTAGTGAAGTTGGCTTCGATGTAGGCGGTTTTACTGGAAGTGTAGATTTTGGTATAGGTGTCAAAGCTTCTATTGCTTTAAAATTTAATGGTGAATTTGGACAACGATATGAATCTTGTGTCAACGATGGAGAGGACTGTGCTTTTGGCCAGTTGTCAGTAAACTTTTCTCCGGCACTATCGCCATTTGCCGAAGCTATTGTATGTTTAGCTTATGATGTTTTTGGTGTGTCAATTGATGGGTGCGCAGGGGTTGACGGTATTATAAGTTTAACGTCAGGCGTCAGTTACTCTAAATCGATGAATGTTGGCAGTTGTACGATTGGATCATCTGGTGGTGGAAAAATTGATGATGTTGCGGTTACTGGAGAGATAAAAATAATATTAGGTAGCGATGATTTTGGCGTCAGTATGGGTAAGGTTATTTTATTAAATGGTTTCGATATATAGGTTTTAGGCTTTGAAAATGTATAAATTAGTTTCTTTTTTATTATTAAATATGCTTTTAGTAGGAAGTGCTTTGGGAGATCAAAGGATTAGCTTTCCAGTTTCTATTTTTAAAGATAGCTTGCCGAATCCATCTTCCCTTTATATTAATTTTCCTTATGAGTTGGTAGATAAGTCATATGATCAATTTAGGCAGGGAGATCTAAGTCAAGAAGACTTGATTTTCTTGAAAACGATGGATGCACTTAGGGGGAACGATGCTAAATCTCTGTTTTCTCTAATAAAACTAGAAAGCGGTTTGTCAAATAAAGAAGAGATTAAGTCTTACATATTAAAATTTAACAACTTGTATTCGGGTTTTTCAGACTTACAGATAATTGCAAAAATAACGCTCTACCAAAGGGTTTTATATGTCTGGAGCGTGAATGTTCGGGGGAGAACAATAGCTACGTCTCACATATTTGAGAAGATAAATGGAACGTTAAAATACAAGCAGCTTGAATCGGCATCACCACTTGAATTAGTAGTTAAACAAGCGGCTGTAAATTCATACTATATGCCCAAAAAATACCCATCTTTATCGAATTACAAAAGCCAGTATGAAGTTGAATTATTAAATGATGAAAGCCCTTCTGGAGCCTATATGCAGTTTTCAGGAAATCTTCTTACTATGAGCAGAAACGATGAAGAATATTTTAAAGAAAATAACGATAGCTTACTAATTTTTCCATTCTATCAAAACATGTTGAGCTATATAAAAACCAATTCATTGAATTCTTTCATTGATAATTTGTCACCCAAAAGCCAGAAAAGGATAGGAGGGTATCCATCCCCATCAGAAAGCAAAGAAGTATCAGAATACTTAAAAAATTTACTTTTGCCTATTGATTTGGTTTTTGTTTTGGATGCAGACCCGTTTTATTTGGTTTTTGGAACTAACGATAGTCGATTGTTGGCTGAAGCTGCAGAAAAAGGCAATGACAGCGATATTCTATCTAGGGTTAATTTTAGTTATGCGTATTTATATAAAGGCAAGAATGGCTTCGAATTTGTTAATGTTAGGTATGTCAATCAGTTTGATATGGTTTTAAGAAAAGGTAATTTTATTGCTGACTCAGTATTGGCTCCAATATTAAGTTCGAATCAGAAATAAAAGTTATATTTAAATTTTTGGAAAGGTTGATTTGAAGACTAAAACTTCGTCAAAATTTTTAAGGGCAATTAAGTAGTGTTAAATCGTCATTGAAGTTTTTTAGACGATATTTTTTGAAAAAGTGCGGGATAGGATATTGGTTTAGGGAAATAAAATGAACAAGTTGAATCTGGTAGTTTTGTGTATAGCGACAGTTGCTTCGAGTCTACCCTCTTATGCAGTAGAGCTAAATGAAAAGTGTGTGGTGAATATTTTAAATCGCACTATTCAAGTTGACCAAGACGGCTATTGGGCTTTACCTAATGTGCCCTCCAATATGGGTAGGATAAGAGCCCGAGCTACATGCCAATTAGATGACGGCAGAACTGTATCAGGACAGAGTGATTACTTTGCTGTTGTTCAAAACAGCGTAGTTCAAGTAGGTGATATCCAGTTCGAAAACGTTGCCCCTATCCCTTCAGATTTAAATTTTTCTGCATCAACGCCAATTTCTCTAGATACTATCGATCAGACCTTCCAATTAACAATCACAGCATCTTACAGTGATGATAGTGTTCAGGACGTCACTTCTGAAATTTCAGGCATTAATTACGGTTCAACTAACCCTGCTATCGCTTCCGTAACAGCTAATGGCCTAGTGACGGCGCACGCGAATGGCATTGCACTAATAAGTGCTCGGAAAGATGGTGTGTTGGTAAGCCGTGCAGTGAATATTTCAACGAGTGGAGATGCTGACGGTGATGGTCTCCCCGATGATTACGAAACTGAAAACGGTTTAAACCCAGCTGATCCCGTGGATGCTTTTGAAGATAAAGACGGTGATGGCCTAACAGCCTTGGAAGAGTACTCTGCGGGAACAGATATTAACAATGCTGATAGTGACAATGACGGCATTTCTGACAAGGAAGAACTAGAGGCCGGTGAAGATGGTTTCATTACTAACCCGTTATTAGCCGATAGCGACGGTGACGGTATTCGAGATGGTTTAGAAATATTTATTGGCTCTGATCCAAATGACGAAAACAGTGGTGACCTCTCTAATGCGGTCAACTTTATAACCGTTTCTCCTGCTGCTATTTTCTTAACTTATAACGCTATTGATGGTGAAGCGAGTGGGCAACTTCGTGTCACAGGGCACATGCTAGACGGTAGCGAAATTGATTTGACCGAACAGGGAAGTGGTACTACCTATACTAGTGCCGACCTAACTATAGCGAGCTTTGGCCTAGAAGACGGCGAAGTTTTTGCTGGTCAAGAAGGTACAACTGAAATTATTGTCTCTAACAACGGCTCAGAATTTACTGTGGCAGTAGAAGTTGATGAGTTTGAGCCAGTTGCGGTGTCAGCAATCTCTATTCCAGGCTATGCAAACAATGTTGATGTTCAAGGTGATATTGCCTATGTTGCAGCGGGAGGAAGTGGCTTGCAAATCGTCAACGTTGCTGACAGAACCAATCCCTCAATCATTTCGGCAATTGACACTAGTGGAACCGCAATTGATGTTAAAGTGCGTGGGGAATATGTTTATATTGCCGATGGTAGCGGTGGCTTAATTGTAGTAAACGTGTCTGATGAACTTGCCCCTACTGTAGTTCAGGAAATAAGCACTTCTGGGTTCGCAAAAGATCTAAGCTTGCATGATGATTATATATATATTGCGAGTGATATTGGTCTAGAAATTTTTAGTATCGCAGATCCTAATAATGTAATCCCTGTTGGGGAAAATGATGCTTTATCGAAAGCTAAAGGTGTCGCCACTGATGGAGACTTGCTAGCCCTAATTAACGATAACGCACTTGCAGTATTTGATATTACAGATCGCACAGCACCGCTAAGAATTACCTCTTCAAATATCGGTAACTTAAAAAGTATAGATTTCGATAATGGCTATATATACGTAGCTGCTTATAGCACAGGGTGGAGATCATATAAACTGAATCAGCCATCTGCAAGTGAACCAGACGCGGAAGTGTCGTTACAGCAGGTGGCAGGGAATCGTGACTTTGTGCCCCGAGATGTTGCTGTTGCAGATGGTTTTACCTTTTTTGCTGAGCAACTATTCCCTAATGTTGTTGCATTTGTAAATACTCGAGACGCAGAAAATCCATTCTTTCAAAGCACAATTAATCTTTCTTCATTAGGTGATTACGCCGGTACTGGAATAGCGGTCGACAGCGCCTATGCTTACATAACGGAAGAACGTTACATCGTAAGTTCAGACTATAAGGCAACAGGTACAACTAAGTTATTTATTGCCCAATACCGTATGCTAAACGATGCAAATGGCATTGCTCCAGAGGTCAATTTGTTAGGGCCGACAGATCGCTCAGTTGTTGTAGCAGGAAGTAGAATTAATTTATCTGCGACAGCGAATGATGATGTTGCAGTGCGAGCAGTTGAATTTTGGGTTAACGGTAATAAAGTTGCGGAAGACTCAACTTATCCTTATCAAGTTCCCTATACGGTTGTCTCTGATGAACGTGTGCTCACTATAGTTGCTAAAGTGTTTGACTATGGAAGTAACTCAGCTGAAAGCTCTCCTCATCTCGTAGAGGTTCAGCCTGATGGCGACAACGATGGTTTAGGTGACAACGAAGAAGTTGATGTCTGGCATACAGATCCTAATGATGCAGATAGCGATAACGATGGTGTATTAGATGGAGAGGAAATTGCTAGGGGTATTGACCCAAATAACGTTGATTCTGATAGCGATGGATTAAACGATGGTGAAGAATTACTTAATGGTACCGATCCCAGAAATCCAGACACAGAGGCACCATTTGTTACCGCGACTTCACCCGAGAATGGTGTAACGGATCAGGCAGAAAATACGCCAGTAGAAGTTGTATTCAATGAGCCTTTACTTGCCAAATCTGTGAAAAGTGGTGCGTTAAGTATATTAGAAGATGGTTTGCTGGAAGTGCCTGGTTCATTGAGGTTAACGAATGGCGGTACAACACTGTCATTTACTGCGAGTGACCTGCTAAAAGACTATACGAATTACACTGTTGTAGTTGCTGGTGTTAAAGATATTGCTGGCAATCCAATTGTTGAAGATTATCAGTTTAGCTTTGAAACAGGGAATACGGTTGATACTGATCGCCCCACAGTCATTTCAGTAACACCCACAGCAAATAGCACTGGTGTGCCAGTAAATGCGTCTATAACAGTGGTTTTAAGCGAGCGAATAGATCCACTAACAATTGATGAAAATGCACTTTATGTGGTGGATAGAACAACAGGGCTTCGCATAGATGGCGTGACAACGCTTTTAGATGACAATCAATCGCTCACCTTTGCGCCTAACGTTGCCTTTTTGGTTGGGCGGCAACATCAAATAGTGTTAACGAGTCAGATTAAAGACCTCTTCGGTAACACACTCTACAATACCAATTACTATTTCACCACAAGCTTTGATACTGACGCTACTGGGCCCCAAATAATAGCGACAAGTGTTTTGGACGAGCAGTCAGATGTACCGATAAATGCACGCATTCGCGTGCGCTTCGATGAAGCAGTAAATAGCCTTACGCTAGATAACACTAAGTTACTACTCAATGGTAATGAAGTTGCTGTTGATACAGCAATTAGCGACAATAATACCGTTGTGAGTTTAACGCCTAGGTTGATGCTGGAACCCAATACGAGTTATGAATTATTTGTCGATTTAGTAACAGATTTAAGCGGAAATTTCTTACAACAGTCTAAGACGATTGGTTTTACTACTACCTCTGAGACAGATACAGCTTCAGAGTCAATCACAGGGACTTCTCCCAAAAGCAACGATCGTGAAACTCCACTCAATGCGATTCTTGATTTTTCTATTAGCGGGCGACTTGATCCTACAACGGTAACAGGAAATGAAGTTTATCTGCTTGATTACGACGGCACCCGCGCACGTGTCAGTGCAGAGGTTAGTCTCAGCAATGATGGACAACGAATAAGTCTGATCCGAAGCGGATTATGTTAAGCCTACCGTTTTGAGTACATCAGTAACGGAAGGACAAACCGAAGTTCCACTGAATGCCAGACTGCGCGTGAGATTTAGTGAGCCGATGTCTTCCTTAGAATCTGAGTTAGTGTTCCTGACGTCACTAGGAGAATCTGTGCCAGTGAATTATAGCTGGAACAGTGACAGAACACTGTTGACGTTGATCCCTAAACAGCTGATGGGTATTAATACTACGTATACTTTGAATATTGGCCAATCTCCTGATTTGTCAGGAAATACTGTGACTCCAGTTACAGTCTCGTTCACTACAGGTGGTTTTGTTGACTCAATAGCAGGTAATATAGTGACGTACTCTCCATCTAGTAATGCGACTGATGTACCACTTAATGCGGTTATCGAGTTCAAAGTGAGTGATGAATTAGACCCTACTTTACTCACCAGTGGTTCATTCTATGTGATTGACGTTGATGGAGATGGTCTTCCAATACTTGCTTCGTTATTACTAAGTGAAGATGGCCAAACGGCAAGGTTAACGCCATCCGATAATTTTGAAGCAAATAACCGATACCGCGTTTATTTTGGGTATGGGGAAAACCTCTATGATTTAGCTGGAAACCGGCTACCTTATACATCCTTTTATTTTTACAGCGGTGATGCGGAAGATGATGTAGCTATAGAAGTGAAGAATCATAATTTAAGTGGAAGCCAAAATGAGGTTGCAACCAACATCCAATTGAGAGTTACGCTGTCAGAAAAGGCTAACCCTCTCTGCGTAACCTCGAGTAATGTATTGCTAAGTGATCTAGATGGCTTAGTTCCTATAAATGTAGGCCTGAGTTCAGATCAATTAACCTTACTTGTCACACCCACTACTAATTTAAAAGCTGTATCAAATTACGCACTGCAGCTTAAAAATGTTTGTGACTTAAGCCTAAACAAGATGGCTGATTTTCAACTGGCCTTCACTACAGGTGACAGTGTAGATACATCCGCACCAAGGATTGTAAGCTTCACGCCAGAGGCTTATACCACTGATGTTTCGTTAACGACAAATATTAGTGTTGAGTTTGATGAACCCATTGATGCTGAAAGATTTTTAACTGAGATAAGGGCGAACGACATACGTGTTTATTCCAGTTCAGACACAATTTCAGGTAACTGGACCGTTGTTCGAAATATAGCAACGTTTGATCCGTTGAACCCCTTACCTGCTGATACAGCGATTTATGTAAGGGTGAATGATGTTGATGATCAAGTAGGAAATGAGAGTGGTGTAACCACTCGCTATATTACTACCACATCATTTTAACTATAGGACTAGCCAATATTATGAATAACCATATTAAGCTGTATATTGTTGCAATCGCTATTTGTAGTGTCATTGCTGCCTTTTATTTTTTGAACAACAATGAATCCACAGACTTAGAAATTAATAATGAGGAAAGCCAACAAAGGCCATCCTCAGGTTATAAAGAACAAAAGTCCGAAAAGCTCAGTTGGTTCAAAAATATGCTCTCGGATACTTCTGGTTCTCAGACTCAAAGTAGTGTCCAAGCGCCACTACCTCCACATCTTAATTCTGTCAAATCCAACCCAAATGAAGTGACGATAGTGGTAGATGAAAGCTTGATAATGCAGCGAGAATTAGAGTTCGATACGCTTATAAAAGACTACAACGCTAATCTAGCTAATCGAGACAACCAAAAAGCGTTAAAGAAACGTTTCAAAGAAACTTCAGCAGATTATAAGCAAAATATTATCGCCAAGGTAAGGCAGTTAAATAACAATGAAGGAGAAAACTAGAATGAAATGGCGAATTATTGGAATGAGAGTGCTGTTTATCTCTTCCGTCGCTTTTACCGCAGTTTTTAGTAGTAATGCGCAAGTATTACCTATTCCAAACCAGAACGAGCACGGCGCCTTCTTGCTCGACCCATGGAAGCCCGAAGCTCCAGTTCTAGTCGCCTTTATCGATCCATATTGCCCATACTGTATCAAGGCACTAAAGTCGAAAGAACGTTATCAATACTACAATACATTTATATTTTGGGCTGGCATTTTAGGTGATAGAAGCATCGCTCGGGTAGAGGAAATACTTGCCTGCAATAATCCTGTCTCTGAATCAGTAATTAACAGTGTTGTGCAAAGAATAGCCCCCGAATGTGACACGAGCAAGTCTCTTGATCACAGAGAGTTGGCACAACATATGGCAGATGCTTATGACCCAATGGCGGTTCCATCCTATTATTTTGGTGGGCGCCGTGTCGGACTTGGTGAACTAGCTAGAATGGTCAATGGTGTAAACCAATTAGAGTCTACAGTTAAATTGGACTGGTCAAGATATGCTGAACTGAGGTGGCGTCGAAATAATCATAACCTTGCAAAACTAATAGCAGTTGTACCGACGGAATGGTCAGCTAACGAAGTGCAGAATAATATCCCCCTAGACGCGAAGTTCGATTGGTATGTCGCAGGGGCAAATTTTGAAGCAATTTGTTCTCAACTGAATGAGGGATGTGAATTAGAGGCAAAAGAAGGCTATAGAAAGCGCTCCGCTGAAATTCAGTTACTTTATGACCTAAAGAGTAGCGATAAAGTACAGTATGTATTAAATGGGGTATTACTAAATGACCCCACTAAGCTATTTTCAAAAAGTATGGTTAATTAGAAAAATAGTTTATTAAGTTGCAAACTAAGCCAAGCTTAGTTTGCTTCTATTTCTGTATTGTTCAAAAACGACGAGCTGGCAGACTCCATTCTTACTGGGGGCTGTTGACGTAAGGGAACCAAAATAGTCGCCCTTGCCATGTCAGTAATTGGCAGGTCTTGATAATCTTCCCCTAGTGCCCACTTAGCATATCTCTGATTAAGTTTTCTATATTTAAGCACTGCATTGAGGGTAATTGGGCCCTTGGCCCAACTAGGCACATCGAACGTGTACTCGACAATGTCAGAGCCCCCAGCAGGAATAAAGTTTTTGTAGGTCTCTCCAACGCGATTGAAAAGGTCGTGTTTCCAAACTAATTTCCCAAAGCGATCTATGGGTAACGAACGATAAAAGTAAGCGTTGGTTTCAACTGAAAGATCATCCTCAAGGAATCCACTTTGATATATGACTTTTCCGGTTGCATCTAAAGCAGTAAAAGCGATCCACGCCTCATTGATATCCAAAGTTCCAGCGGGAAAGTTATGGCCCACTCCAATGTTTGCTGCAACTACATTTAATTTGACTGTCTCGTTCAAATAAAAGTAGGCAGGTGTTTCCGTTATCGCTCGAATATCCTCGGTTATTTGTTTATCTGATTGCGTAGCGTCTTTACGGTTTGGTGGGTTGATGGTTAGGCGTACTTTATTACTTTGAAGGAATTTTTGAGTTTGTGCTAGCTGTTCTTTATCGCCGTTGAGCGAAGGGAGCATTGTATTGGCACCAATAAATCGGTGAGAACGAAACTCACCTTCCGAATTAGCTGACGGGTCATTTCCTTTGACCAAAGGCATATGACAATCTTGACACCGAGTTTTTTTAGAATGAGCGAAGACTTGCTCACTTTGCATCGAATAAGGGCTTTCCAGCCAAGCTGTGTATTCATCCTGCATTTTTACCCAACCCCAGTTATTCATTTCCTTGTCCATGAACTGAACATGACAGGTTGCGCACAATTCGGGTTCAATAAGTATTTCTTTTGCCATGTCAGTCTTATGTTGGCTAGGGTTGATTCGAATCAAATACTCACGCAACGCGCTAAAAAAATTCGATTCATAACCATCAAAAAGATAAGGTTTGTGCGGCTCATACCGATAGCTGGCTACGCCCTTCAAATGCGTTGCGGATTCAATATTATGACAACTTAAACAGCTTATTCCTTCGTGAAATGCGGTCGTGTTTTTTATACCTCCATGTGTGCCACCTTCAGATAATTGACCTGTTAATAATGCAACAGGTGCATGACACCCCTCACAATAGCGCGTGGCTTCAATTCCTTTATTTTCTGACAGTAATGTGATGTTTTTGACATAAGTTGGGTCTGATGCTGCCTGTTTATGAATAGAGCTATACCATTGCTCTGCAATTTCTTTGTGACAATTGGCGCAGTTTTGAGACCCCGCGATTTGGTTTTTGTCTATAAATGTACCGCTAGCCGTGTCAGTTTGACTTGGACGAAATGGATGCGGACCGTAGTTATACTGGTAATCAGTGACAGCGGGCTGGTTACTTGGCTCAATTTCGAATGCCAGATATATTAAGCTTAAACTGAATGTAATAGTAAAAAAGCCTAGTGCAAAAGTACCTATTCGAAGAAAGGCCTGCTCTTCGAGGCTAGGAAAGTATCGGAAGTTTTGCTCTTTAGAGCGAGCGAGTGAAGCACGTCGTTTGGGGGCCAACCAAATATAATGTGAAATGACATGAAAAATGAGCACTCCAAATAATGAAAAGCCAGATGCGATATGAATATTCAGTAGCCAAGCTGTCTGCTCAGTTAGTCCGGCTACGATAATATAAACCCCTGTAAAACCCATAACAATAGAAAGCACAAACAGAAAAATACCCGATGTGAATAATCCAGCTCTCCGTTGACCTAAAGTTCGATAAAAATGATTAATTATAAAGGGAACCAACAGGAGCAAGCTGGCAGTACCAATAAAGCCATGGGCTAATACAAGCCACTGACTAAAAACACTATGGCTACTAGATATGTAGCTATATAGGCCAGATAGTAGCAATACGACTAACATGCTATACAGCCAGCGGTTCTGCCGTTTTTCTCTCATTAACAATTGAGATGTACTTGTTGTGTTGTTCACAGTAAAAAGCTCTCTAAAGTGGCTTGTCCATCCTGGATAAGCTTAAACATTGCGGCCCAGCGTTTGTCGAAGGGAATTGCCGGGGAAAAGGCTATGATCTTTAGGTAGTCATAGAATTTCTGGGCTTGAAAATCAGTTGGTACTGCAGACGTAAGTTGAATTTGACTGAATTCAGTCATTACATCTCTTGTTGCTGCTTTTGCATAATGCATAGCTAGGTCTAATGCATAGGGCTTTTTAAACGCTAACCCTATAGCTAATGCGGTTTTCCTAACTTTTAATATGTGGTGATGTTTAATTAACTCAATAAGAACTCGATCTGCTTCATAAGTTGGGTGATTTGCGATAGCCTCAATGACAGTAGTCAACCTACTAGAGACCATTTCAGTTGACAGTGGTGCAGAGGGAATTAACTTTTTTAAAAAGCTCAATGGTGGGGATGAGGCAACATTGGAATCTGTTTTCAACCAACAGTTTAAGGCTTGATAAGATGTCGGCCTATTCTCCAACCAACTTAAACTAATAGTTCCTGTTAGTTTAGTTTGGTAGTCACATAACTTAAGCCATCGACTGTTTTCTGAGTTGATTAGTTCTATTGGAATACTTTTTAATAACGACAAGAGCTTAGGGTACTTATAAGTTTTTAAGCTGTAGAGCAAGGCCTGAGTAGTTTCTTCATTTCTTAGAAAATCGGATAGTTCTTTTTTAGAGAAGACATGCTGTCGCTGTATCAGTTTTTTGATAATGTGTTTTTGTGCCTTTATAGTTCGGTCAGCAAAGCGCCATTTTGTAGTATCTTCATCTGAGGGACTTATGGACGCTAAATGAGTGGCTGCCTTATCGGCAATGCTAGATTTATCAGAAGTAAGGTAATTTTCAAGGATCTCCCTCTTTCTATTCCTATCACTTAAAATTAGTAAATCTAAGGCTGCAAGTATCTGATCCTCAATAGTGAGCTGCAATCTTTCTAATTTATTTAAAGTTGACTCTAACGGTTGCCAAATCACATCGGGCTTTAATACCAGACTGTCCAATTGATTATCATGCAGTAATGCTACGGCTACATTTATTGACTGAGTACCGTTATGCTCGAAATCTAACAATTGAGCTATCAATGATTGAAAGTTTTCATAGCCAAGACGTTTTAAAGCTATCAAGGTAGCTGCTTTTACCCTTGCCGAGGATTCGGTTTCGAGCAGTCTAAATAGCTCTGGTACAGCTTTAATGTCCCGTATTAGTCCAAGAGCGCGTATTGCTGCTATTGTAACTTTTTCCGATGAACTTGGTTGAGTTGCTAATGCTATTAATGGAACAACAGCCCGATAATTCTCTGCTTCAGCAAGTGCTTCAATCGTACATAGTTTTACACTTTCTTCTTTAGCCGAGAGCATAAAAATTAAGTGTGAGTTGGCCAATCCTTTTCTTCTAACTACGGCTTCTTCTTCATGAAAAAAGTGCTTAAAGGTATTGGCAATCTTACAACGAACCTTCGGTGAAGCGTCCTTATCCATACGAATTAGCCTGCGAATGCTAATCTCATGTTCTTGTTGCATGAGGGCTTTGATTCCCGCTATACGAATTTTATCGTCACTTGAAACGAGCGCCCTTTCGATGAATTTTAAGCTCAAAGAGTCACGTGTAAATGACGCGGAAGTGAGAGCTTGAACTATAGTGTTTCGTGTATGAAGACTACTGTCGACATGGGTGAAGAGATAGTCAAGTTCTCTATACATCAATGCATTAACGTCTGGCTGCATGTTAGATGAAGAAAGGATAGCCCCTTCAATACTCTGTATTAATTGCGATTGTTGTTTTTCTGACAGCATTGATAGCCAGGGTTTATCACTAACTGTCTTTGTACTTATTTCGCTTGTCTGGTCTGAAGTCTGGTTTGTTAAAATAGAGGCTTCTTCAGCGTTTTTTAGTTGCCAGATTCTGTTTACTTCTAAAGACGGGTAGCGAGTGATTGTATTGTCGGGCCATAGAACTTCGATATCGACCATATTTACGGAAGGTGGCAATGCAAAATGTAAGCGAGAGGTACTTTGTGATAGGAAACTGGAGGGCTGGAAAGCCGAAGTAATAATTTGCTGGTTAGTTTTTGATTGTTGGGACTCAAATGTAAGGGTGACTTTTGCACCATTACTTAATTTTTTCGGATGCTTTAATTCAACATCTATCCAAGGAGCATCAAGGTCGCTTTCATTAATGAGTACGCTGACATAATCATTATTTTGCGTAGTAACAATATCCATTTTTCCGTCGTTATTTATATCTAAGTTAATGACCCCTCGTGTTGGCGCCGTGTTATCAGATAGAAGAAGCTCCGACCTAAATAGACCGTTTTTGTTGACCCATAATTGGTTCGGTTGACCAATGGATAATGAAGGTGCATCACTATCAATACTTGTTGCGCCATTACCTATAAACAAGTCTGGAAACATATCGTTGTTAAAATCTGAAAGTACAGCCCCCCAGCCAAACATGTACAACAGCCTATTGTCTGCAATTCCAGATTCCCAACTTGATTCATAGAGTTGTTGGCTAATAGAGCTGTTGGATTTGAAAGGCTCTAGACGAGTATGAGTATATAGCTTAGGGGGGAATCCTGCGGGAGAAGAAAGTAACAAGTCTTGATAGCCATCAAGGTTAGTATCGCCGATAGCTATGCTATGACTACCATCGGAATGAGATAAATTGTAGTGCCTAGCGCTTTCTTCAAAGCCTTGATTTGCCGGGCGTTGGTTTATAAACAGTCGTTGAGGTGATCCAGCGCTATTCACTACAAGTAAATCTGGGTAATTATCTTGGTTTATATCAAACCAACGTGCTGCAACACCTCGCCCTGAGTTGTCCTGGACTCCTTGGGATACCGCTACTTCATTGAATTGAAAATGGCCTTTATTTTTAAGCAAATAGTTACTTTCGCTTTCATATAAAATAGGATTGAGAGAGTCGTTAACACTGCCGACAAAGCCACTTGCTTGTTCAAATACTTTTTTACCCTGTTGGAAATCAATAAAGTTAGTGACGTAAATATCTAGTAAGCCATCATTGTCAAAATCTGCCATACTTGCAGATGTTGACCAGTTTTTCAGGTCTTGTAGTCCAGAGTTTTCTGTCCGATCCTTAAAAACACCACCTCCAAGGTTTTCGTATATTTGGTTTTGCCCGATATTAGTCACAAGGAGATCTTCGTCTCCGTCATTATCAAGGTCGCCTGCACTACATCCCATAGGATATAAATGCGTGGATAGGTTTGATGTTACTGTAATATTTTCGAAGGTTCGGCCTTCATTATTCAGCCACAAAGTATTAGTTTGAGGGACCTTGTTTTTCCACCAAGTTTGTCTCCCATAAAAGCGATGCTCCCCACTTCCACCTATAATAAATAAATCTTGCCAGCCATCATTGTTGACATCCAGTACGCATATACCTCCACCAATTAGCTGTTGAATTGATGTAAGAACCTTGGTGGTTTGCTGATGAGAAGCTAACAGCCCTGTTTCTAAAGTTTTATCTTTAAAAACTATAGTTGGAGTAGACTTAGGGTTAGATTTCTCTGTGATTTCTAGGGGGACTAGTGAAAAATAAGATCTCGACATTTTCCCGAAAACAAGAATCGAAAACAATAATGAAAGCAGTAAAAAAAAATATACGCGACTATTTTTTTTTAGTGGGATCCGCATATGACCCCAAAGTTATAAGCGAATAAATTATAAGTTGTGTTTTGTAGCATAAACCTTCCTAGTTGATGAAAACTCCTTTTCCAATATAGTAAGTGTATGAATGGTGAATAGTAAACATAAATTAGCCGCGTATTTCTCTTTTGATTTAAAAGTTAAGAAGATTTTTGTCATAGACACTAGTTGGGAGCCATTTTTGGCTGTTCATTGAATATTAATGGCTATACAGATGGTTTTTTTGACTTAGAATATCTCTCTTGAACTGCAATAATCCTAGCCTAGAGATAAGCCTCGGAGACTGAAGCCGCAACGAGAAAAACTGCCCTAATGCTCATCAAATAATGACTTATTTCTGATGTACTTGCGCATGTAGTGGTAGGTAATAGGCCGAAGTAGCCAACTGCGTAGCGATTTCAAAAATCGCTCGTGCGTGGGCGTGTTTTCATAAATTTGATCGTCGTGCAGCCACAGCATTTTACCCACATGCCAAAAATAGAAAGGGAAGGGGGGCATAAACGTGACTACGTCTAAGTCGCAGCAAATACGATATGTTTTATGGTGTAAAAGATAATTTTTGTACCATGAGCGACTGCCCACTGCAGGTTGCCCAAAGGTCACAACTCGTTTAACGGCTTTCGCATTTTTTCGTTCGAAATAATCGGCCATTAGCACCGCTACTGCACCGCCAGAAGAATGCCCAATGAACGTAAAGCGCTTACCCTGTTTTTGCAGAGGTTCTAGAACTTTTACAAGTAACTCCTGTAACGGCAGTGCTTCGTTAATTGTCTTCGTACTTGAATACATAGGTTGATTTAGTAATCGACTGAAGCCCCAATGCACATAGAATTTTTTATCTATTTGTCGGATCTTTGTAGGCAAAAAAATCAAGTTTGCTAACCAGTCTTTAAAACCTAGTGAGCCTCTAAATACCACGATGGCTTCTTTTTTATTATCTACCCACAATATCCTC
The DNA here is from genome assembly GCF_001562115.1 of Alteromonas stellipolaris. Lineage (NCBI taxonomy): Bacteria > Pseudomonadati > Pseudomonadota > Gammaproteobacteria > Alteromonadales > Alteromonadaceae > Alteromonas > Alteromonas stellipolaris. Next base: position 3,758,598 of record NZ_CP013926.1, on the reverse strand, counting down.
ACGCTCATCCTGCCATATTTATCGACTAAGTGGCGCTCGTAAAAGGGTTTGAGTATTTGACGATAATGCGCTTCGGCATCGGGGTAGGCTAGTTGGCAAAGAATGGCATATCGCTCGTATTGATAGCGTTTCAGTTTTTTCATAGAAAACTATATCAACTCGCTTTACTCTGTTTTGTGAGAAGGATTAATTCAGACACAATGACTCGAATTCTATAAAGCTATAGTGTTTATGTTTCAGCGATATTACGCACAGAATAATGAGGGCGAATAAAAGAAGTCGCGTAGAGGGCGGAATAAGCAGGGCGAGCAAAAGAGGAGAAGTAAATCATCATAACCAGGCTACAAAACCGCAGTATGCGATGCTCTCTGGAATGCTGATACGCCATTGTTTGCAGTTAAAATCGTTTATGAATAGAACCGAATAATGCGCCGCGGCAAAGTGATCTAACTGTATATAATTCACACTATTAATTAGAAGGGAAATACAGGTCTTCATTAGGGAGTTTTTATGTCAAGCGTAACACGTCGCCACTTTATTCGTATGACAGGAGCTGGCTTATTAGTCGCTCATAGCCCGCTCTCCTTGGCTTTAGGAAGCACTCAATCGCAGAAAAAGTTAGGTGTTGCTTTGCTAGGTTTAGGAAATTATAGCGCCAATTTACTTGCACCGGCACTTCAGCATACCGAACATTGTGAACTACGCGGCATAGTTACCGGTACAGAAAGTAAAATCTCACAGTGGCAGCATGAATACGGTATTCAGGATAGTAATGTGTATACCTACGATACTATGGATGAGATTGCGAATAACAAAGATATTGATGTTATTTATGTCGTTACGCCAACCGGTACACATAAAGATTTTGCAGTAAAAGCCGCGAACACAGGAAAGCACGTTTGGTGTGAAAAGCCTATGGCCATGGATAGCGACGAATGCCAAGCCATTATAGACACATGTAACAAGAATGGCGTGACGCTGTCTATTGGTTATCGCATGCAACATGAGCCCAACACACGCACTTTTCATCACTATCTGGAAAGCATGCCTTATGGGAAGTTTAAGAAGGTATCTAGCTTTGCTGGTTACGCGGGGCAAGGAAGAGATGCTAGCAATTGGCGAATGCAGCAACACATGGGAGGTGGGGCGCTTTATGATATGGGTGTATACGCTATTAATAGCGCTCGGTTTTTAACGGGTAAAGAGCCATTATCTGTTACAGGTAGTCATCCGCCCCAGCGTTTCCCTAATAAGTTTACCGAGGTCGATGAAACCACCATGTTTACCATGGATTTTGGAGATGGCCTAATGGCTGATTGTGGTACCAGCGTAGTAAAAGAATTCAACCACTTTAAAGCAGAATGCCAACAAGGTTGGTATCAATTAAAGCCTATGCAAAGCTACAACGGCGTAACGGGCACAACCTCTGATGGGAAAAAATTTGAGCCTATTAAAGGCATGCAGCAAACGCTTCAAATGGACAATGATGCTTTAGCCATACTCACCGACCGACAACCGCTAGTAACAGGAAGTGAAGGGCTAGCCGATATTCGTATTGTTAATGCAATATTTCGCGCTGCACAAACAGGAAAAGCGGTGGCGGTCTGACTAACCACCAGACACAAAAAAACCGACATAAAGTCGGTTTGTTGTTATCTCTTTTCATAGACTAAAAAGAGATGGTACCAGTGGGCGGACTTTAGGTTGGTCGCCACGCGAGGGGCCGACACTCGGCCGACACGCCTGCGTGGCGATTTCATGAATTTCAGGCACAAAAAACCAACTAAAAAGTTGGCTTAAATGTTTGGTACCAGTGGGCGGACTTTGGCTGGGCCGACACTCGGCCGACACGCTTGCGTGGCGATTTCATGAATTTCAGGCACAAAAAAACCAACTAAAAAGTTGGCTTAAATGTTTGGTACCAGTGGGCGGACTTGAACCGCCACGCCATTGCTGGCAACGGATTTTGAATCCGTCATGTCTACCAATTCCATCACACTGGCTTAGATAGGCTTGCTATCAATGAGGCTGCATTATAGCGATGTAGCTCAGGTGTACAAGTTTTTTTTAGGGTTTTATTGCCGTTATGTGTCTGACTGAATAAAAGATAAACATTCTTGGCTCTAGAAGGCTTTAAATACCAGCGCAGCCAAGAACGTTGATGGTAGTTAAGCCAATTTCATAGCGCGAATATTATGTACCTTTAACCATATAACAACGCCAATATGCGATAACGCCATCACTGCTATCATTGCCGACATTGCCGCAAACGGAGGTAACTGCTGAGCACCTACTAGCATGAGCCCCCAGCCAACTAACAACCATTGAATAACATAGTAGGTTGTAACGTTTCTCCCCCAAAAGCACAAAAGTGAAACAAAGCGATTAGCATTCTGACCTTGTGTTAAGCGTTGACAAAGCCATAGAAAAACAAGCGCACCACCCGTTAGGCTAATTATCATTCCTGGTCCCGGCCGCATGTTACTGGCCATATGATAATCTGTGTCGGTGATGGTTATTGGTAAACCCACTGCGATGATGGCGATGCCTATCCAAAATGATTTTTGAAAAAAATCATAAATATTGCTCGACTTCCTCAATCGGTAGCCAAATATCATACCCACAAGGGGGTAGGCCAGCCAAGGAAATAGTGGGAACATCGCCCCTTGATATTTATTTCCATTAAACAGTTTTAATACCCCGTCAATATACCCCCAGCCTGTTGATACATCCCATATAAAAGGGGATGCGAAAGTCACTAGAAAGGCGCTTAAAAACCAATATTTAGGGTGAGGGAGAAAGTGCTTAACAAGTAAACAGCACGCTAGTGCTATGCCTGCAAATTGCAGAATATCCACGATGAAAAATTCTGTGGTGGGTGTGTAGCTACCCAATTGTGCCTGTGTAACGAGTCCATTTTTCAGCGAAAGCCACATGGGAATGGTGCCTCTCGTAAGGTTAAGTAAATAACCTAGGGCAAATAAACCAAACGCTCGCTTTAAGCCTGCTGCCAACGGTTGGTGAGGGGTATAGGTAATAAACATTCCCATGATAAATACAAACCACGCGGCCACTTGCCAGCTAGCGAGAAGGTTAATTGATGAACCTATGAAACTTTCGTGCGTTTCAGTAGAGCCATAGAAATCTAGAACATGCACTAACACCATCAATACAATCAGTATGCCTCTAGCAAAATCGAAGGTATGAAGCCGGTGATTTAGAGAGGCACCTTGCTGCGGTGACGGGGAGGCTGAAATGGTCATTTTTACTTCCTTACTTCACGAGTTGCCATCTATGCGCTTAAGCATGTTTGCTGTAATCGCTGGATTAAATACCTATCGCGACTGAGTACTTGTTTACAATGGTTTCCAAACCACTCTAATGAGGTATCTGCATTGGCTATACCTGCACTATGATGCAGGTGCAGATATTCAATGAAATCCTGATAATCTACCGCGCCTTCAAAAATAGGTACCATGCCTTCTCGCGTTCCTGCAGCGGCATAGACGTTTTCAGGGGCAAAGACAGACAGATGACTTTCGCTGCTAATATTCTTAAAGTGAAAGTGATTAATATGTGGCAACAGTTCATCAAGCGCATGGGTAATTTCAGCGCCTGACTCCCACACGTGCAGTACGTCGAAATTTAACTGAAGATTATTTCTATCCACACAAGCGAACATTTCTTGTGTTGCTGTTACTGAGTCCGCGTAGGTTTTTGGGTGAGTCTCTATCACCAAATTCAAGCCGTGGGGGGCTAGCCAGTCGCATATTTTTTGTAGGCGATTGAACAGCTCTACTTTTTGGGAGTCAGTGTAATCAAGGCTGCCTTTGCCGCCAGCGAAAGTGCGAATTTTGCTCGCGCCCCAATGTTTGGCTAGCCTGCAAAGGTGCTGTACTTTGTGGTAAAGCACGTTCTCAGAAACCAGTAGCGGCAGGTAATCACTAAGCATAGTGGTTTTTAGGCCATATGTTGCCAGCCAATGCTTATCGTAATGCGGTTGGTCAGCAAGGTTATTTGCATGTGCGCCCCAAAGCTCAATCCCTTGAAAGTGGTTGGCCTGGGCCCATTGTGCTATTTCTTCTATCGAAATCAGTTGGTGTCGAAAAGAGATGGTACAAATTGAAAGGTTCATGCAGTAGCTTCCTCAGTGATTGTCTGCGAGCCGTGAAGGTCTAGTTTGTGCAATGCCGACCACTGTGAAAATACGTTGAATAAATGCTGCTTAATCCTAAATTCTCGTTCATCTTGCTGATCTATTAACGAATAGATTTCAGTGATTAACACATTCTTATTGGCCAAACTAAGTTGTTCTGTAGCAAGTTTCATCGCGCGAAACTGAATGTTTTTATAGTTGCTAACCAGCGCTTCAATCACATCACACCAGTGTTCAAATTCAGCTTCAGGAAAGCCAATATCGCGCCAGAAAAACGCGAATCCATGTTCATAGGCATATTTACGAATGGCTAATACGGGAAGCTGCTTAAGGGCTTCACCTAGTTGAGTGATATCAGTCGAGCTATTGTTCGTGTCTATATGTGCATCAACAATCTCGCGCACCTTGTCGGTCATAGGGTTGTTTTTGTCATTGAAGCTCGCAAGAAAATATTCGGCGATAACGCTGTTGCTTGTGGGCGTTATGTCTCTGCTATCAAAGATATACCCGCCTGCAACGGCTTTTGATTCAATAGCGGCGATGACTTGTGTTTTACTTTGTGTGCCTTCCCAACGAAAATCAGGATCGTGCATGAACCATGTTTCTGGGTCGTTTGTTTCTTCTAACATCACATAGTGGGGGAAGGGGTTTTGATTGAATTTGTTCTCACGTTCCGGCAGCAAATACATATCAAGCATAACCATGATATTTTCGCTTTCAGATTTCTGTGCCAATAATGTTTGTAAGGTATGAAGGTTCTCTTGTTTACTGAGCGTCTCGCAGTACCAAGACGTAACAGTCACGCCATATAATTTTTTATACCATTCCCTAAAGTCATCGTGGTTGATGTCATCTGAGTGATAGGCTAAATGGTGATCTTGGTTGACGAGTACTTCAGCGTCCCACACGCCAAAATAGAAAGGCCTATGATCTACATTTGGGTTAACTTTAATGCTTTCACATAAGCAGCTTACGAAGCAGTGCACCTTAATATCTTCAAATTCTTCCTGAGCTTGCGATAAGTCATCAGTTGCGTCGCTACTTTTACTCGTATCGGTATTCGATTGTGTTAATAGAAAGTCTGCTAGCGAAGACACAGTAGCAACGTCGTCGTTGTTTAGTGCAGCATCGGGTATGTCGATACCAAGGGTTAATTCAATATGTACGAGTAGCTGCATAATTTGTACTGAATCTAAATACAAATCTTCATTTAGCCGAGCCGAAGGCGTGAAGTGATGCAGCTTCTGATTGTTGAGTTCTTTTTCAAGTATCAATTTAATAGCATCAATAATGGTGGTTTTATTCATGGTTAACCCGCTACCTGCTCAAGCGCGCTTTGAGGCTTTTGGTTTGCATAATTTTCTGCCAGTTTTTTCCGATTCACTTTGCCGTTTGCTAGGCGTTCAATGTGCTCCACTGCATGCAAATACTGCGGAATTTGGTATGCGGCAAGTTTGTCACGGCACCACATACGCAGCGCATCGGCATCGAGTTGGTCGGTGGTGAAATATAAACAGGCTCGCTGACCCGCCGTGGTGTCGTTTACTTTAAATAGTACGGCATCTATCACGCTTGGATGCTCAAGAACAATATCTTCAATCTCTTGCGGGTATACATTTAAACCCGACACAATAATGGTGTCGTCTTGGCGGGCAACGAAGTGCAATACAGGAGAAGCGTTTTCTACGTGCTCAAAATAGCCTAAGTCTTGGGTATAAATGATTTGTGGCTGATGGCATGTATTAATTGCAGGTACGGTTATTACAATTTCTTCTGGATGATTGGCATCTTGCCCACTAGATATTTGAACATGGGGGAGAACTTCTCCAATGCTGGTATTCGAAGATTCGATACGGCTTAAGCTTACGCACCCAGACTCAGAGCAGCCATACTGTTGATAAAGGTGTGTTACCCGCTTGCCTACCTTTTCAAGTGTTGGTTTTGACATTAAGGTGCCTGAGGTCATTGCGGCATAAAGTGAGTTGGTTTTGGGCCAAAGCAAGCTAATCATATTTAGCATCGCGGGCGATGAATAAAGCAGTGGCTTTTTCGCTGCCATCACCATCTTCATGATGAATTTAGGATTGATGTTAGTAATGATTGTTGGGCTTTTTCCTCTGCCTAAGGCAACCAAAACGCCGCATATAAGTCCATAGGAATGGGTAACGGGGCACGCTACATATGGGGTCATGTCATCGGCGTCTTGAAAATGAGAAATGTAACTGGCAATTTCTATATCGATTGCAACCCAACTTCGTTTTATGCACTTAGGTTCGCCTGTAGTGCCTGAACTCATTTGAATAAGCCCTGCAATACCGTCTGTTTCGCCGCGATAATCAACAGTTATTTGGTTGTGCATATCGCCGAAAAACAACACCCCACATTTTGCTCGGCATGCGTTGCGTTTAGCCAGCTCTAGTGGTGTATCTGGGTGAATGGGCAGTACAGAAATGTCATGGTTTTTAGCATAAAGACATAGCGCCAACCAAGTCGCGGTGTCACGAAGACACACTGCTATATTGACGTGCTTATCATGCAATACGGAAATGGTTGAGAATTGCTGATAGAAACGTTCAAAATCGTAGGTGGAATAAAAAGTGGTATCAACACTTAACATGAAAATCTCCTGCACATTAAAGTGGATGTAAAGGGTTAGGAATGGTGTGATGGAATTCTTGCGCACCTTGTCCGCTCAGCTTTTTAGCGAGTAGTGATTCGGTTTGAATTTTGGGCGCAAGCAAATCGATTTTGTGTATACGACTACGCCACGAAGGGGAATTTTTTTCGTAGGCGGATAATGTATTGGTAACCTGTTGCCAAAACTGCGTTTCTTCATAGTGATAGAAGCGCTGCATTAGTGTGGCTACGTCGGTAAGGTTGTAAACAAACAGGGTATCAACTAAGAGTTCCCGAAGAGCATCAACTTGTGACATCCAGTAATACTGATTGTCTGGCGCATGAACATAGTCGTGATGTAATTCAGCGAAATGGGGTTTCAGTTTAGGTTGAGCGAGGTAATCTTCTACGTACTCCACACTTTCGTGAAAATCTCGAAGTACTACCGACGTTGGCCACCCATGCTGATGCCGTAATATCATATTTTGTGCATGTGCTTCCACGGCTATTCCGTGCTTAACTAGCAAGTGCCAAACCGGAATAATGGTTGCTTCAATTAATTGAGTTAGCCACGCTTCACAGCCGTATTTATTTATCCATGGATCGATAAAGGGCAAGCCGTCTTGTTCAACAAGTGATAATGCAGCAAAGGGAAGGGCGTCTGTATGGCCCCCCTGTAGAGGTTGGCTGTTGCGAAAGATTACACTAAGGCTTGGGGATAACTTATTCGCCCAATGTTCGCTACCCGCAGCAACATTAGGATGTCGAACTACGATGCCTGCATATTCATGTTGGATAGCAAAGTTTTGCCTTTTTTGATACCAGCTGTCTTGCTTAATAAGCGTATCTAACCAGTTTGAAATGACCGGGGCTGTTGTCACTGAGTGAGGCTCAATGGTTCGCAAAGAAGACGTATTTACCATGTTCATAGGTAACTTTACATGTGCTTTTTGGGGGGAAGTGATATTCAGTAAAGTCCTTACTGAAATGGTGGCTTGATAGCTATCACCACACTCGCCTAGGTCGATAATCTCTTTGTTATTGATTGGCTGCGAAAGTGCAGTGCTAAGTTTGTTCCGTTGCCATGGGTGTATTGGCAGTAAACCATACTCTTGGCTATCAGGCGTCAATACCTGCAGACGTTGTCGTAATGTAGTTAGGGTGCTTTCCCCAAGTTCTTGCTGCCAAAAACAATCTTCCTCAGTAGGTAGATTTGCCGCTAAGAATTGGCGTTTGATGGCTAGCCAATGAAGCTTGAATTCACTGCCTGCTTCAGGGCTATAACTAGCATGATCGCTAAGGCTAAAACCTGTTCGAGCTTTAAAGCAAGGGTGGTAAGGGTGACCTTCTAAAATAGCTGACTCTAGCGCCGAGTAATTAAGGTCGCGACGGCTTTTAATCGGCGTTAAATGGGCATCGTTCCACTCAGAAAACCCAATGGTTTGAGACAACTCCTTCAGTAATTGGTCTTTCGTGGCATCACTTGCGGGTAAAGCATTTATCAGCGTAGGTAAATCGATAGTGGCAGTCTTAAAAGGCGCGATTTGCTTTATATAGGTTGCATCTAATCGAATGCGGCCGAAGCTTGAGATATGGCCGCGGGCAATATAGCGAGTGTCGCCAACGGAAAACCAAAAATTACCGTTGGTGTAGTGATAAGGAACAAGCTGCTCAAACAGTAATGCCTCAACAAGCTGCTTGATAACCCGTGATTTTGCAGCTGAATTTAGCCCATGCTGACGATGGGCTAATTTAGTACTGGTTTCTACATTAAGCTGATTCAAGGCAGGCCTCGAGGGTGGTTGTTGCGGTACTGGATACAGAAACTTGAGGGGCTTTGCGATAGAAAGGATTTTTAATTTGGGTATAAACGGCTTGTTCCATCTCAGCCTGCAATTCATCAACGTCGTCGACTCGTGTCAGTAAATTGCCTTTACAAGGAATGGACTTACGCTCTGTAATGGAGCGTATCAAGCCCTGTCCAAGAGGAGATACTTGGGTTAGAAGTTTATCTAATTTAATGCGGGCTAGGTTAAGCAGGGTTTCTTCACTCACTAACCCGTCTAAGCCTAAGCGGTTGATTACCGAGAAGAGTTGGTTAATGACCAAGTAATAGCCAAACCGGTCAAAAATCATATTGTTATCGTAAAATAACTCTGGGCATTTAATGAGATCGGGCTCAAGCTGCATCAGCGTGCTTTTAACCGAACTTGAAAGATAGAACCCTTGATTGTCTCGATAAAAATACGTTTTAGGATAGCCTTCAGTAAGGTCTAGCAGGGAATTTTGCTGGTGGGCTTCAAGTGCAATACCAAATTGATCGAATAAGCGAATGGCAGGCTCTATAGCGCATTGCCAGTAGCGGTCGAACCATGCAATGCTTGTTTGATGCAGTGAACGGCCCTGTTGCTCAGAAAGTGTATGAACAATGGTAGAAAGCTTCGAGCGCTCATTAGGAAGAATAGCGTCCTGCACCAGTGCCGCTATCGACTGTATGCCTCCAATACCTAATTCATTCTTGGTTTGTTTAAAGGGGTTGTCGCGCAATATCATTTCAAAGCCACTTTCATCCCTATCAGGTAGAGAAAGTGATAGATAAGCGGGGTCGCCAATAACTTGAAACTGTGGATGAAGTGACGAAAAACGTGTGGTATTAAGTAGCTTCGCTAAGGTCACGCCAGCATCAAGCTCATGACCCATATTAATACGCATGGAGTTGGTGATTTTAACCGGAATAGAAACTTTCACCATGAAGTTAAGCTGTTCACAATACAGAGTTCGAACCGACGATGTTGGTGTGAACGTTGCGCCCAGCGGACCTATGGGATGCAGTTGCCCGGTGGAAATTAATTGTTGAATGTAATCTTGCTTCAGTAACCATTCTGCTTGAAGTGGGTGAACGGCCACTAATGCTTTTCCCGACTCACTAAACTGCTTAACTAAAGCGAGTTCTGTATCACAGGCACCTTGCTCTGCAATACGAAGTACAATCTGTTCTGCACAAAGTGCAATTGCAGAACTTTGGTTTAACCATTGGCGCTCCACGGCAAAAAAATGCAGTTTGAAACAGCCTTTAAGTTCAGGGGCATAATGCGCGTGTTGCCATCGGTGCATACCTTGGCGAGACTTGGGAGTAGGGTGCAGCCAGTGGCCAAACAACACCGACTGTTCAGAGTCAATGAAGCGAGGGCTTTGTAGTGCGGGATCATCTTTTCTTTCTTGAATATAATCAGCCATAATCTGATGGCTTTCAATAGTGCGAGATGTGAGCTCTAATTCTTGATCGCAAACATGGTGGCTGTTCGACCGAGCGTAGATTTCTTTAATTAAGAGCATGATGGCTGAAATGGAATCTAGCTGGCGCCACTCCATGCTGTTAAGTCGTTGATGGTAGATTCCAGTGAGTTTGTGTCTTCCCACGATTGACCGAAACGCCACACCGAATACCAGCTTTATTTCACTGTGCTGAAGTTGTAATTCCAGCATGAATTTATCGTGGTTCCCTGTATCGAAGCCGCTTGCTAAATTCCATTGTGCTATCGAGTGCCAAACCCCTTCATCTATTTCTTTTAAATAGCCGTTAACAAAGGCTTGGTAGGATGCATTATCTGCGATTTGCTTGGCGATTGTGGCCATGCTTTTCTCCCCTTACTCAGACATTAAAATTCGCAGTCATCGTAATGAGAATGATTATCATACTCAAGTTGGTTTACATTTGTTACTTATTCCAAAAGCGTAGAAGGGCGAAAACGATAGCTATATATGAGTGCAAAAACAAAGGTCAGCCATTCGGCAATAGGCAGTGCGATCAGAAATAATAGCGGGGAAGGTGACAGCGACAATAGTGTGGTGTGATAAAAAACCAGGTAGAGAAATACCAGCATAGTGGCAGGGAACAAAATGCTACGGCATAGCGCTATCAGAGCCGATGGTGCGGGTTTATGAATGGCCGTTAGGTAGCATCCTAAAAGAATATTAATACCATTTACAATGAATACCGGCCACATTAGGCCAATAACGTCACCAACAAGTTCAGTTACCTCGCTGTCCCGTTCATTTAAAAATAAGGTGGTGAGAGATGTTTGTGCAAAAATCAGTGCTCCCGCCAACAGCAAGCCGGTTAGTAATACACTTGAAAGTGAAATCTTTAAAAATGCGTAAACTCGAGGGGTGTTCTTGGCGCCGTAATTCTGGCTAACCAGTAAATGAAGAGCATCAGCGACCCCATAAGACACCATCACGCTAAGAAAAATAAAATAATTCACCACGCTAAACGCAGCAACACCATTTGCACCTAACTGCGCAATCAGCAGCCAATTTAGTAGTAAGAAAAGCGCACCAACTGATACTTCATTTACGAATTCTGAAACGCCGTTATAGGCAGTGGAAACGATGGCGCGCCAATTTTGCTGTTTAAAAGAAAAACGCAAGGTACGTTTGGGGCTGAAGAAGTAGGTCACAAGCACCATGCACTGTATAAGTTGCGCGATGGCAGTGGCATAGGCGGCGCCCGCTATTCCCATATCAAGGTGCAATATGAATACCCAATCAAGAACAACATTAGTAAGCGCCCCTATGACTAAGGCTTTTGTTCCCAGCACAGGATGACCATCGGTGCGCACAAAATAATAAAGCACCATGGTGCTTAGTTGCAGAATGAACACCCAACGAATAATGGCAAAATACTCGGTTACCAGCGGTTGAATATGTGCAGGTACGTTTAAAATTGCGTACAACGTAGGCTCAAGAGCCAAGCTTAGCAGTGCGAAAAAAAGATTAACTAGCACTGCGGTTATCAGTGTCTTACTCATAATGTCAGAGGCGGCTGTGGTGTTACCTTCTCCTAAATACTTACCAGCAGTTACCGCACCGCCAATGGCGAGCATGAGTGATATAGCTATAAGGAAGGTTAAATACGGCAGCAGCAGACTAACGGCGGCTAGAGCATCTGAGCCAACGATATTCCCTACAAAAATACCATCTACAAGGCTTGCTGTGGTGAGTGATAGTAAGCCTATCATTGAAGGAATAACGTAATAGAAAAATGTGATGATGGGGGGGCCTGCCAGAACCCGGTTTTGCTCGCGACTACTCATTGCCTGCTCGTTTGTAAATATTTATCCCTGTGCTAGAAACCTCATCGGTGGCCAGCGCGAAGAGGCAAAGGTTATGCGCGAGAAGCGTTAGGTGCAATCAAGGTTACATTTGTGACATTTGATGTGCGTTGATATGGCATTCAAAAAGAACCGCCTAACACAAGTGCTAAGCGGCATGATAAAAAAGGCCTACTTTTAAGACTCTTACCAGCGCTGAATAGTCCAGTTAATCGCAATGATGGCAATGACTGATGATAGCAGTGGCATTAAGGTTTTGGCATAAAACGTATAATGTCTAAGCCACAACAACAAAGGCAATAACACTGCTACAATAGCTAACTGACCTACTTCAACACCAATGTTAAATGCAGCCACACTTAGCACAAGGTTATTTGACTGCGCATTTAAATCGGCAAATACGCTGGCGAACCCCATTCCATGCAATAAGCCAAAAGCAAACGTAATAATGCCTAATCGCACAATGAGCGGGTAAATGTTATTAAGGGCCGTCAGCAATACTGAAATAGCGATACCTAGTTCAACTAAACGGCTATCTAACGCAATAAAATTAAGCGCGGTAGCGGTTAAGGTAATAGAGTGCGCCAGAGTGAACGCACTGACTAATATTACAGTGTGCTTTACTACTCGTGAGGCTGAAGGCTCTTTTTGCCACTGTTTTTTCTCTCTTGCTAAGTTAACTGTCAGCAAGGTAGCCACTAAGAATAGGATGTGGTCGATCCCAATAAAGATGTGCCACACGCCTTCGTACACTAGCGAAATGAACAGTGCGGTTAGCGACGTAGTGACAGCATCATATGTCACGCTGCGATTATCAAAATCAAGTACGCTGGTAACTGATGTCTTCTCTGTGCTGCTTTGTGAACTAACTCCTGATTGGCCAGCAAGGTTTACGTTCACAAGAAGCTTATGGGTGGGGCTATGTTCAAAAATGCCGTCGTAGTGAATGCCCAACGTGCCGGCTGATTCACACATAACTTGAATAGGTGAAACTAAGTAGGAATCGCCGGAAACACTTCTAATATTTGGCATGCTAAGGCTAATTTTGCAGGGTGTGTCATCTACTTTAATACTTAGCACTTTAGCGATATAGCTTTGTAATAGGGGCTGGTTTTGGTGAATTTCACCCCAGGTTAGTGCGCCATTGCCGTTAGTATCTAGCCCTGCTACTTGCCCAATATCATCGGGCTTTAATAACAATTCGCCGCTATAGGTATTTTCTTCACCCGCGCTTAACGTTAAATATCCGCTACTAAGTTCGTGGGCGTTTACTACGCTTGCGTTCATAACTAAAAGTGACAAAAAAAGGGTAACTACAAGTGCTTTCATATATATTCTTTAATTCAATGTAGATGATGTGGCAACAGCGCTTTCGGCTCGTGCAAGTAGCCTAGCGTCACTTCGTGTTTGTGCCGCTTGCCAATTTAGCCTAGCGAACTTCAGGGCTATAGCAGGTTTATAGTCAATATCCAAAAAGTAACTAGCCACTTGCGCTGCATGAGACACATCTTCTCGCCAAGTACGTAAGGCCATTCTATCAGCTAATTGCTTTTGAATTTCAGTACCATGAAGACTTATTTGTCTTTCTGCTTTTGCCCAGCGAAGCAGTAAGCCATCATCAATGCTATTGCCAGCATTATTACCGCTATCGTTAGAAGTAAGGCTAAAAGTACGTTTAGAGGTAGAGTTTGAAGCTGATTGCATTGCCTTGAATCTATCGATGATACGTTGAGGTTGTGCGAGTTTTAGCTGCGCATCAGACCACAACAATAATGCACTTACTGGTAGCTTTTGAGCGCTTAGCTTGTCTAGATGTGAAATAGTCGCCTCTGGCTTGTCTAGGCTATAAGCCATGGCTGCCAAGGTTTCGTAGTACCACAACCTTTCGCTATCGCTTACTTCCTCTGCATGCGCTTTGTCAGCAAATCCTTCAAGGCTTAGTAATTTCTCATAAGTGGCAGTACTGGTATTGAGTGTGAATTCGGCGTTCAACATACACGTAAAGGCTAATAAGTAGCTAGTTTTGCCTACTAGTTGCTGGCAATGTGTTTTGGCTGCTGCAGGGTTGCCTTGTTGAATATTAATGTCAGCGAGTAGCAATAAAGCCGCTGCATTATTGGTTGTATCTATAGTATTTAAAATAGCCGCAGCTTGGCTAAATTGGTGAGTGCCTTGTAGCACTTTGGCTTCTAGCACCATTAATTCTGTTAGCGCTGTTGCCGATAGGGTATCTTTTTTTTGCTTTTGATAATGAATAAAGTGGGTAACTTGTTGTCTTTCATTGCCCGTAGCATCGGGATAGCGGCTTTCATTAAGCAATTTTTTAGCTTGGGATAAGGTCATCTCTGTTTCGGATTTTGCACTCCAAGTCGCAATTACCGTATCGCTTGAATATTCAGTGCTGCTTGCGGAAAATGCTGAAATGTTTAGCAGAGTTAACGTGCTTAATGCCAAAAAACGACTGACTAATTTCTTCATAACTTAACCTACTGTGGTTATTTTTCGCTAATAAGCAAACGTAAGAAAAAGCGCCTTCCCTAGCGCTACGGCTATTTACTGCTGAGGTAGTAAGTCATCAAAACTGCTTTCTTCAGCATCCTGAGTGAATGCTCTTCCATTAATAGGAAGGGGCTCATCAGTCTCTTCTTGATTAAATGCTTCTCGTGTATAGCTTGAAAACGAGACTTGTTGCGCATCTATAGTAATAGTGACTTCACCTGTGTCAGCATCAGCTACGCCGTCAGATACACTGAAAACAAAAGAATCAGTTCCGGTAAACTGCGCATTAGGCGTATAGGTAAAATCACCGTCTGCTGTTACCGTTGTGGTTCCGTTTTCGCTGTCTGTGGCCAGCGTATAGGTTAACGGGTCGCCATTAGCATCACTTGCACTGAGCATTTCGGTAAACGCAATATCTGCCTGGGTAGTGAACATGGCATCTTCAGCTACTGGTGCCACGTTTACTTCTGGCTTATCATCGTCATTATCAAAGCATCCAGTGAGCGCGCTTACTGCGCCCACTAACACTATGCCTCTTAAAAGAGCGTTGTTCATAATCATCACTCCTTATTCAGAACCTGCAATAGGTGTTTTAAGGTAAGGGAATGACGCATCGGTCATACTGGCATCAACTGGCGCACCATCAGTGAATGGAACATTACCTACGCTCGCATCTTCTTCTGCGCATAAGCCAAGGTTAGTTTCTTCACCGTTCACTGGAATGGGATAACACAAGCGACCCATTACAACGCGAAGGGCAATATCTACTACATCATCGCCTGGTCTTCTTCCATTCGGAAAACCAGCTAAATCGTCGCCTGCTACACCGAATGCAGATTGATCAGCTGCAGGTGTTGCTGGAATGCCTGTATTTAAGCGAAGCATTTCAGACGCCGTTACCGTGGCTTGCTGGTTAACGCCAGGGAAACCGGTTAAGAACGCAGCAACTAAATCGTTTCTAGGGAAGTTAGTAGGTGCAAGGGTTTCAATTGATGTACCTAACGTTGTGTTTACTGCATCCTTAAACAAGATGTTTAGTAATTCTGGTAGTGCAGGGTGAGTAACATAATCAGCGAACTGGCCGTCATCACTTGGGTGGGCACTAGAGAAGGTATCTTTATCACCAATCCCGATAACAAGCTCGTTAACTAAAGGGCTGCCTAAGCGAGATACTTGGGTCATCGCGCCGCCATTAACTTCTGGCGATGCAAAGGTTGCATCTGGGTTCAAAATACGGGCTTGCGGAAGGCTTGCTGTTGTCCAGCTTCCTACTACGCCGTTACCGTCGCCCGTAACACACGTTGATGGCACTTCTACAGAAATCGAAGTCACATTTTTATCTGCCAAGTCATCATTGTCATCACTTTGCGTAATGCCCCCTGGGAAGCCGCCGCCATCACCAGCGCCAGGGGCACTGTCGCCTTCAACGGGTACATAATTCACCAAGTCGAAGGTTTTACCTAGGTTTACCACAAACGGGTCTTTACGTTGGCCTACAAATACCTTTGCCATGTCATCACAGCCAGGTATCGAGAATGAATAAATAAAACTTTCGGCATAGCGGGCGTATTCTGCTTCGCTGGTGAAGGTTTTATTACCAATGTAATCAAGCGGTTTGGTAAACATATCACCTGCACTTGGCGTTAGCGTAGTACGCTCACCGCTTTGCATGTCGCCCGATACCATAGTTAAGCTATACATTTCTGAGAAGTTAGCGGCACTTTGATCGTCTGCGCTAACAGGGCCGATGTTCTTTAATGGCACTTTGACCATTTTTTCTTCGCCAGCTGCGCCAATAGGCAATGCAATGCCTTCATTTTCAGCGGCAAGCATAGATTGAAACTCAAAAACGAAACTAATGTCTTCAACTGCATCGCCATCGCTGTCGATATGAATAGTATATTGCGCGCTGGGATCCATGGCGAAATAGTTAGGACCGCCGTAGGCATCTTGCAGTGGAATGTAATTTGCGATGAAAGTAACGTAGCCCTCACGTCCTTCTTCGTAGCTGTTAAATGCGTAAAAATCGGTACTGTCTAAAGCAGGGTGACGAGTAATGTTTGGTGCTTCTCGGTGACTTGAAGCAACTGCGCTTGCGGCAATAAGTGCGCAAGATACAGCAACTACTGAACGTTTAATCGAAATCATATTATGTCTCTTAGTGAGTGAGTTCATAAAGCCAAACGATTCGGATGGGAAGTTGGATGCAATATAATTTACTTTTATTTAAAACCTTTTTATCAATCATAAAAAAGCCGACTTGAACGTCGGCTTTTGTAAGTGTTTTTTAGAACGTCTTCGCTATTAAACGGAAACCAACGGCGCTATATATAGTACTTCAGTAGGTGCGCCAGTTTTAGAGCCTCCAGGAGCTTCTAAACTTACGGCAAGGGCAGCAATGCTTCCATTTAGCAATATGGCATTGGTAGCAAAGTGCTCGAAGCCCGACTCGGGTAGTAGGCCCAAAGAAATAGGCGCTTCACCATTTTCAGGTACCATCCATAATTCGTAATCTTTATCGGTAATGGGGGCTAAAGCGTTGGTTACTTTAACATCCATGGTAGATTCGGAGATTTCTATCACCCACAAAGGTGCGTTATCTGCATTATTTACAACAGCAACATGTGAAACTTCTTCCTCTGGAACAGGCATCATTACTACGAGAAGTACCGCAAATATCATGGCAGCCGCGGTAGACAGTAAAGAGAGATAACGCCATCTAGCCTGCTTTGCTTGTTCAAATTCAAGTACGTTAGATGCTGGTTTGGTTGAATTGCCGTGATCAAGACGGCGCTGAATTTGTTCCCACACAGCATGGGGAGGCTCTACAGGAGTAATGCCGTCTGAGAAGCCCACTAAGTACTCTTCCCACTTCGCTGTGGTTTCACCTACAATTTGGTACTGCATCAATAACTTTTGATAGCGCAGACGTGCTTTGCCACGCAAGGTACCCACCACATATTCGGCCGCGAGTGCGTTTAACCGTTCTTCTTTCAAATAATTCATAATGACAAACACCTTTGTAAGCTTTGAAGTCCACGTCTAATCCAGCTTTTAATAGTGCCCAGAGGCGACGACAAATGGTTCACAACTTCTTGATGGGAAAGTCCGTTTACATAAGCTAGCTGTATTGCTTGGCGTTGGGGGTGGTCCAATTCATCCAAGCATTCCGCTAATTTATCTTGCTCGGTATTCATCCGAACGGTGTCAGAAGACTCATCTAATTGAGGCGCTTCGCTATCCAATTCAACTTCGTTTCGCACATTGTGATAACGCATTAAATCTAATGCGCGGTAGCGCGCAATACTTACCATCCAAGTCAGCACAGTACCTTTACCTCGTTGGTAACTGCCTGCGTTATGCCATATCTTGATAAAAGCATCTTGGGTGGCTTCATCGGCTAGTTCCGGCCGCTTTAAAAGCTTTAACACAACAGCATATAGTTGAGGGCTGGTTAATTTATATAGCTCAGCAAACGCGGCTTTATTGCCATTCGCTGTTTCACACAGTAGGGGAAACAAGGTTTCATGTTCCATAAAGTATCCTTCTTTACCGAGCCATACATGGCATTTAGAAATTAAATGGCCTTAAGCATCGGAACTCTGATCAGGGTATAGACACAAGAATTTTTCGATCGATTATTTGTGTTTACATGTTATTAAACGTTTACCACCTGTGATTAGATGCAAAAAGTACAAATATTATTTGTCCGCTTCACCCTACAGCTGTTTCTAATCGATTAGGGTTTAGCAACACACGTTACTAAGTATTAAAACTAGCCCTGTTTCACTATCGGTTATTTATGCCTTGTCGGTGTTGTGGCACACTAGCGCGGTATTGAACTGTATCGGAAGTATTTTGAACAAAAGTAACAACAAAGCGTCACGAGCTGCACGCAACGCGAAAAAAGCGAATAAGCGTGAAAAACTCATCAAAAATGAAGCTGCCGAGTTAACCTCTGCCTCTGAACGTGCAGGATTTATTCGCCGTTTAGCTGCCATGATTTACGATACATTGGTTGCCGTAGCGGTGGGGATGTGTGCAGCCATGGTAGTAATAGTGACGCTTATTGTGTTGCTTTCAAATGGTGTATTGGATTTGCAAGGCTATGAGCAACCGGCTGAATTAATTCAGGCATCTACGGGGTATAAGTTACTTATTCAAGTATGGGTTGGATTGTGGGTAGTTGGTTTCTTTTTATGGTTTTGGAAGCGAGGTGGGCAAACCTTGGGCATGCGTGCGTGGCGACTGCGTATTTTCAGCACCGTAGATGCGCCTATGACGTGGCCACGATTACTCATTCGCCTAGTGGCATCATTAGGGGGCTTAGGCACTTTATTGGTACTGTTTGATTTTAAGCACAAGCAGTCTTTGCAAGATAGAATGGCGCAAACTCAAGTGCTTAAATTGACGAAAGAAAGTAACGATCACAAAAGCTGGTAAGCAAAAAACACTGGATACAAAAAAGGGAAGCAGAGCTTCCCTTTTTTGTATCCAATATTGAACGGTAGAACCTAGTGTGCCTCGTGATTCAACCAAACGCTTAATATAGCGACTTAAACTAAACAGCTTAAATAGGGCTACTGAAATTAGACTACTTTCGCAGCATGATGGCGGCGATGGCCGCAAATAATAAGCTGGGAAGCAAAGCGCCTAAAAATGGCGGAATTTGATATACCAAACTAAGCGGGCCAAACACTTCATTTAAGATAAAGAAGCCAAAGCCCGTTAGTACACCCATGATCACCCGGGCACCCATGGTAACGCTGCGTAATGGACCAAAGATAAACGACAAGGCCATTAACAGCATTACCCCAACCGACACAGGCTGTAATATTTTACGCCACAGTGCCAACTCATAACGAGATGGATCTTGTCCGTTATTGGCTAAATAGCCCACGTAATCTAGCAAACCAGAAATAGATAGAGCTTCAGGTTTTACCGCAACAATACCCAACTTATCTGGCGTTAACGTCGAGTTCCATTGCATGCTTTTTTCATTATCTAACGTTACCGCAGTTTCACTAAAACGGGTAACGTCTACATCGTTCAAGCGCCACTCACTGCCATCGAAATTACCCGATTTAGCATAGGTAATACTTTCAAGTGAAAGGTCATCGTTAAAATCAAAAATGTTGATATCTTTTAAAGAATCACGGCTTAAAACTTCGCCAATACTCACGAAGTGCTCGCCGTCTTTTGCCCACACCAATTGCTCAGAAGAGAACAAGCTTCCGCCTGAAATGGCCTCGGTACGAATTTCTTTGGCCTTAGATTCACTGAACGGTGTTACCCATTCGCCCACCGCCATCACGAGTAAAATCATAATAGTGGCAGACTTCATGGTAGAGACAATAATGTTCCATCTACTCATGCCCGCTGCTTGCATAACAACAAGCTCGCTGTTGCTGGCAAGTACACCCATACCAATTAATCCACCCAGCAGGGTTGCCATGGGGAAAAACTGTTCTAAATCTCTTGGTAAGCTAAGCACCACATAAAGGAATGCCACCATCATGTCGTAGTCGCCTTCGCCCACTTTACGCAGTTGCTCTACAAATTTAATCAGTGCGCTTAAGCCAATAAGAACCGATAAAGTAACCGTTACTGTACCTAACAGCGTGCGAGCAATATATAAATCGAGGATTTTAAACATCTACTTTTTCCCCAATATCCAGGCCCTAAATTGGGTGCCTGTTTTTCTGTCTCGCACAATGAGCGCAACCCCAATAAACAGCATGATGGTATGCACCCACCACAGCCCAAGTTGAGGTGGTATTTTGCCGTCCTCTAGTACCCGTCTACTGGCGAGTAACAACAAGAAGTAGCCAAGATAGAGCAGTATAGCCGGGAACATTTTTCCAAATCGGCCTTGGCGAGGGTCTACGGCGCTCAAAGGCACCGCAATTAGAATTAAGAAGGGAAGTGAAAGTGGAATCGCGATACGCCATTGCAACTCTGCACGGGCTTCTATCGATTCATCACCCCATAATTCGGTAGTAGGCAATACGCTTACCTTGCGCCTTGCTTCCTCTGCCGGTTTATCAGCTATTTGAATTTGGTATTCATCGAACTCTACCTTTCGGTAGCTTTTTTGCGACTGTTGACCTTCGTACTGCACCCCTTGTTTTAGCACTAAGTTACGTGTGCCGTCTGGGTTGCTGGCCACTTGGCCTGTCTGCGCATAGACCACTTGAACCTGATTTTCACCATTCTCAGTTTTATTTTGCGATAAAAACACGCGGCGTAATTGGTCGTCAGTATCAATGTCGTGAACAAAAATAACGGCTTTTGCATTGCCGGTTTGTTGGAAACGACCAGGGATAATGGCAGAAAGACCCGCCTCATTACGGGCTTTTTCCCTAAGTTGGTATTCGTTTTCAGCCGCCATAGGGGCAAAGTAGAGGGTAATAGCCCCCGTTACTATCATAATGAGTACAGATAAGAATAACATCACCCGGGTGATGTACCACTCACTGATACCGCATGCGCGCATGACGGTCATTTCACTGTCTACATACAGCCGCCCATGGGCAAGCATAATGCCTAAATAAGCACTGATAGGCAGCACGAGTGATGCGAGAATAGGAGCGTAGAGCCCAAGAAAGCCAAGTACTAGTCCTGCTGGTATATCGCCGTCTGAGGCATCGCCAAGCACACGTACAAATCTAAGGGTGACAAATATCGCCATTAGAATGAAAAATATGGCTAACTGAGACTTAAGGGTTTCCTTAAGCAAATAGCGGAATATCAACATCTCAGTCCTACCGGAAACTTTGGAATTTTAGTGAAAGAAACCACAATTTTGAGTAAACTTACCGTTTTTACAAGTTTTGCCTGCAATCATAAAATTTATTGCATGGTATGGCGAAGCAAAATTGACATAATTTACGGTCAACATTGCGTCATTCGCAGCTAGCATGCAAGTATGGCTGCGTATTAAAACATAAAGCAGCGCGAAACGTTATGTGAATTTAGTCAGCATGCAAATCTTAAACGACGAAAAACGAGGTGATATCGTGGAGTTTAGTGTAAAAAGTGGCAGTCCGGAAAAACAACGCAGTGCCTGTATTGTTGTCGGGGTCTTCGAGCCGCGCCGCCTTACCGCGGTGGCTGAACAACTAGACGAAATCAGTGAAGGCTATATTAGCAACTTATTACGACGCGGCGACCTAGAAGGTAAAGCTGGGCAAATGCTATTGCTGCACCATGTACCGAATGTACTGAGTGAGCGCGTATTATTAGTGGGCTGCGGAAAAGAGCGCGAACTTGATGAGCGCCAATACAAGCAAATTATTGCCAAAACCATTACTACCCTAAACGAAACGGGCTCGATGGAAGCGGTGTGTTTCTTAACGGAATTACACGTTAAAGGTCGCGACACTTATTGGAAAGTGCGTCAGGCCGTAGAAGCGACCGAAGACTCTTTATATACCTTCTTGCAACTTAAGACCAAGAAAGGTGAGCCACGTCGTCCGTTACGTAAAATTGTATTTAACGTACCTACACGCCGCGAATTAACCGTAGGCGAGCGTGCAGTAGAGCATGGACTTGCTATTTCTCGCGGTGCCAAGGTAACGAAAGATGTGGCCAACATGCCGCCGAATATCTGTAACCCTGCTTATCTTTGGGAGCAAGCTCAGTCATTGGCCAGCCAGTACGAAAGCATAAGTGCTGAAGTTGTGGATGAAACCCAAATGGCTGAATTAGGCATGCAAGCTTATTTAGCTGTGGGTCGTGGTTCTGCAAACGAAAGCATGATGAGTATTATGCATCACCGCGGCGGTCCAGCCGATCAAGCGCCAATTGTATTGGTGGGTAAAGGCCTTACCTTCGACTCAGGTGGTATTTCGATTAAACCTGGCGAAGCCATGGATGAAATGAAATACGACATGGGCGGTGCAGCTGGTGTACTTGGTACTATGCATACTATTGCCGCGCTAAACTTGCCTATTAACATTATTGGTGTGCTAGCAGGCTGTGAAAACATGCCTGATGGTACCGCTTATCGCCCCGGCGATATTTTAACCACCATGTCAGGGCAAACTGTTGAAGTATTAAATACCGATGCAGAAGGGCGCTTGGTACTGTGTGATGCGCTAACTTACGTTGAACGTTACGAGCCAGAGTTAGTGATTGATGTGGCTACCCTAACCGGTGCTGTCATTATTGCGCTCGGTCATCATGCTACTGGCCTAATGAGTACACATAACCCGCTAGCTCACGAATTGCTAAATGCCTCTGAGCAAAGTTCAGACAGAGCATGGCGTTTACCCGTGTGGGATGATTACCAAGAACAGCTTGAAAGCCCGTTTGCTGATATGACTAACTTAGGTGGTCGTCCGGCAGGCAGTATTACTGCGGCGTGTTTCTTGTCTCGTTTCACTAAGAAATACAACTGGGCACACTTAGATATTGCTGGTACTGCATGGCGCAGTGGCAAGAACAAAGGTGCAACAGGGCGACCTGTTCCTATGTTATCGCAGTTCTTAATGAACCGCGCTGGCACCAAGCTAGAGGACTAACGCACGATGCCTCAAGTCGTGTTTTATCAACTGAGCGCAGGCGACACTAGTGTGGCGTCTCGTGCGAGCGAACTTATTGCAGATGCTTTTGCGAATAAGCAAAAGATAAGCGTGTTATGCGATACGCAAAAGCAAGCCGAAGAAGTTGATGAATTTTTATGGCAACTGCCAGCCAATCGCTTTGTTCCCCACAACCTATATGGTGAAGGGCCACAAAGCGGCACGCCGGTGGAAATTTGTTGGCAACCCGAGCAGGTTGCCCGCCGTCAAATGGTGGTTAACGTTGGTTCGGGCATGGTGCCTTCGCCAAATCAACATCGCCAAATTATCGATTTTGTTCCCGTAGATGACGAAGCCAAACAGGCTGCACGGGTGCGATATAAGAACTACCAGCAAGCCGGATGTAATATGCAGTTTAAGAAAACTGCGTAGTGATCACATCAGAATCGGGCTTCACAACGAGAGTAAGTAATGGATAAAACCTTCGAACCACAGTCCATTGAGCAGCAATGCTATGAAAAATGGGAAAATTCGGGCCTTTTTAAAGCATCGGGCAGCGGCGATCCGTATTGTATTTTGCTTCCACCGCCAAATGTTACCGGTAGCCTTCACATGGGGCACGGTTTTCAACAAACCATTATGGATGCCTTAACCCGCTATCGTCGTATGAAGGGTGACAACACCCTATGGCAAGTGGGTACCGACCACGCGGGTATTGCTACCCAAATGGTAGTAGAACGTCAATTAAATGCAGAAGGTAAAACCCGTCATGACTTAGGTCGTGAAGACTTCATCAAAAAAGTCTGGGAATGGAAAGAGCACAGTGGCGGAACCATTACCGGGCAAATGCGCCGCTTAGGAACATCACCTGATTGGTCTCGTGAAGTGTTTACCATGGACGACAAGTTGTCTGATGCGGTAACCGAGACTTTCGTGAAGCTTCACGAAGAAGGCCTAATTTATCGCGGTAAGCGTTTGGTTAACTGGGATCCAGTACTGCACACCGCAGTATCAGATTTAGAAGTACTGAACGAAGAAGAAGATGGCCACATGTGGCACATGCGCTACCCACTTGCTGATGGCAGCGGTGAGTTAGTCGTAGCTACTACACGTCCAGAAACTATGCTAGGTGATACCGCCGTTGCGGTACACCCTGATGACGAACGTTATCAAGCTTACATTGGTAAAGACATTAAACTGCCTATTACTGGCCGTTTAATTCCTGTTATTGCCGATGACTATGTAGATCAAGAGTTCGGTACAGGCTGCGTTAAGATTACGCCAGCTCACGACTTTAACGATTACGATATGGGTAAGCGCCACAGCCTACCCATGATCAATATCTTAACTGACGATGCGAAAATTAACGATGAGTCGCCAGAAGCTTATCGCGGCTTAGACCGTTTCGACGCTCGTAAGCAAATTGTGGCCGACTTAGACGCCCAAGGCGCATTGGTTAAAATTGAACCACATAAGCTTAAAGTACCTCGCGGCGACAGAACCGGCGCGGTCATTGAACCTTACCTTACTGACCAATGGTATGTTGCGGTTGAGTCACTGGCTAAGCCTGCTATTGAAGCGGTTGAAAGCGGCGAGATTCGTTTTGTGCCAGAAAACTGGAACAAAACCTATTACCAGTGGATGCACAACATCCAAGATTGGTGTATTTCGCGTCAGTTGTGGTGGGGACACCGCATTCCTGCATGGTATGACGACAGCGGAAATATTTACGTGGGTCGTACTGAAGCAGAAGTCCGCGCTAAAAACAGCTTGGGCGACAACATTGCGCTTCGCCAAGATGACGATGTACTTGATACGTGGTTCTCATCTGCATTATGGCCGTTCGCGACCATGGGCTGGCCAGAAAAAACGCCTGAGCTTGAAACCTTCTTGCCTTCATCGGTATTGGTAACTGGCTTCGATATCATTTTCTTCTGGGTTGCCAGAATGATCATGATGACGAAGAAGTTCACAGGCCAAATTCCGTTTAAAGATATTTATATTACTGGTCTTATCCGAGATGAGAACGGCGATAAAATGTCTAAGTCGAAAGGGAACGTACTTGACCCAATCGACCTTATTGACGGTATTGACCTTGAAACGCTAGTGAAAAAACGCACCTCAGGGATGATGCAGCCAAAGCTAGCTGAAAAGATTGAGAAACGTACTCGTAAGCAATTCCCGGATGGTATTCATGCTTACGGTACAGATGCACTTCGTTTTACTTTTGCTGCCATGGCGTCAACCAGCCGTGATATCAACTTTGATATGGCGCGAGTTGAAGGCTACCGTAACTTCTGTAACAAGATTTGGAATGCATCACGTTTTGTACTGATGAATGCTGAAGAGCACGATACAGGCCGTGAAGGCGGCGAAATGGTATTAAGTATTGCCGATCGCTGGATTTGGGCTAAGTTCCAACAAACCCTTGTTGAGTTTGAAAAAGCGTTAGAAGACTACCGTTTCGACATTGCTGCGCATATTGTTTACGAGTTTACCTGGAACCAGTTCTGCGATTGGTACTTAGAACTGACTAAACCTGTGCTTAGCAATGAAGCCAGCAGTGAAGCTGAGAAGCGTGGTACACGTCATACGTTAATTAACGTACTAGAAAACTTACTACGTTTGTTGCACCCATTAATGCCGTTTATTACCGATACTATTTGGCAGCGCGTTGTGCCATTGAGCGCTCTACAGGTTGAAGAAAATGCCAGTATTATGGTGCAAGCATTCCCTGTACAAGATGCTGCTAAGCAAGATGAGCAAGTGCTTGCCGATATTGAGTGGGTGAAGAAATTCATCGTGGGTATTCGTAATATTCGCGGCGAAATGGATATATCTCCAAACAAACCGCTCAATGCCTTACTTAAAAATGTAAGTGCGGAAGATAGCCGCCGTTTAGAGGCTGCGAAGGCCTTCTTAGATAAGTTATCTAAGCTGGAAACAGTAACCATTCTTAAAGACGGTGAAGAAGCGCCTGCGAGTGCTACAGCGCTAGTAGGTGAAATGGAAATTCTTATTCCAATGGCTGGTCTTATCGACAAAGATGCCGAGCTTGCTCGTATCACTAAGGCTATGGATAAAGTGGATAAAGACGTTTCACGTACACGCGGAAAGCTAGGTAACGATAAGTTTGTAAGCAACGCCCCAGACGCCGTGATTGAGAAAGAACGCGCTAAGCTGGAAGAAGGTGAAAAGCAGCTTGAGAAGTTAAAAGCTCAATACGAAACTATTGCGGCGTTATAAGTTTGTTGTAGCAGGGTTTTGACTGGTTTGTAGCCGCCTTGAAAGAGCTACTTTATAAGTCAGAGCTAACAAGCGAATTGAAAAAGGGTTGTCGAAAGACAACTCTTTTTTTTGCTAAAAATCGTGCATTGGTGGCACAGGAATAAAGCGCTGCGCTTTTTAATGGTTCATGTAACGCTTTAACATATCCACCAAGGCTCTGCGTTTAATTGGCTTAGTGAGATAGTCGTTCATGCCTACATCGATAGCGCTCTGTTTGTCTTCTTTCATAGCATTAGCCGAGAGCCCGATAATGGGAAGGGTAGTAAAGCCCGCTTTTCTTAAGGCTTTTGTTGCCTCATAACCATCCATTACGGGCATTTGTACATCCATTAATACTAAATCATAGTGAGGGGCATTTTCTATTTTGCGCACCGCCTGATTACCATCTTCCGCGATATCAAACGTAATCCCTAGGGTTTTAAGCATTTCACCGGTAACAATCTGATTTATGTTGTTATCTTCAACCAATAATACATGCCCTTCTAAGCTAATATCTTCAATGATATCCGCCTTTTTAGTCATGGTTTTTCGTGTTTCATTACTGACTAACATAGACATGAAATGTTCAAATTGTGCAGGCGTAAAGGGGTGCATAATAAGAGGGCCTTTCCACAGGCTGTTGTACTTATCTTGCAGCGCACTCCCTACGGTATCCATGATCAAACCAACATGTGTTCCTTGCTCTGCCAGTTCGTGTAACCAGCGAATATTGTCTTTAAATACACTAAAGCTGGGAATATCAACAATAAGGTGTTTAGGCAGAGAGTCGAGGGTTTGGGCGGCGTTAATGTCCATAATACTGGTTTGGCTAATCTGTATTACCGACTGATAGGCATCTGGCAGAAGAGGCGAAGAGGTTAAGTACACACTGGATGTGGGCAACTGAGGCGTAAGGTCAAAAATACCAGGCTGATTCTTAAATACACGAAGGGGCAAGGATATTGTAAAGGTACTGCCTTTTCCTTCTACTGAAGTAGCTGATAGTGAGCCACCCATCAAGTCGGTGAGTTGTTTTACAATGGTTAAACCCAAGCCGGTTCCACCGTACTTGCGGTTGGTCGCGTCATCCGCTTGAGTAAAGGGGTTAAAAATACGAGCAAGTTGCCGCTCACTCATTCCAATACCCGAATCTTCAATATTCATTGTTAGGGAGAGCAAATTACCTTTATCGTTAATACTGCCATCAAACCGAATGCAAATTTGCCCTTGTTCGGTAAACTTCACCGCATTGCTTCCAATATTCATGATGATTTGCGCAATACGTAGCGGATCGCCAATAACTTGAGGCGGTATGGATGGTGACACGATAAAGCGAACAACTAAGTTTTTCTCTTTGGCTTTAAGCGCAATAACAGCAATGAGATTGTCGAACAAAGAATGAAGGGAAAAACTGACTTCTTCAATTTTAAGTTTGCCGGCTTCAATTTTTGAGAAATCTAAAATATCATTGATAACACTCATTAAAATCTGGCTTGAATAGGCCGCTTTATCAAGATAACCGCTGACAATATCAGGCACTGGGTGTTGCTGAGCGAGTTCTATCAAGCCAATAATTCCATTCATGGGCGTACGAATTTCATGGCTCATATTGGCTAAGAAAATACTCTTCGAAGCTGTCGCTCGCTCGGCTTTTATTTTACTTTCAGTCAGTTCTGAGTTTAAAGATTCCAATCTGCCATTCAGACCACGGGCTTCTAATAATAAGCTTTCTGTTTGCTTGTTTTTATCACTAAATACATGGGCGGCTCGAGCAAGGTTTCCGATTTCATCGTTGCGGCTGTTGCCTGGAATACTCGAAATGTTTTGGCCTTCAGATAATCGATTGAATACGTGGGTTATGGTACGAATAGGGCCTAAAATACGATAGGCGGTAAATATGGCGGCGATGACCGCAAGTAGAATGGCGACCAGTGAAAATATCTCACCATTACGTTGTGTTTCTTGCGCTACCAAATAGGTGTTGTGAGTAATAGATTCGGTTTTCGATGTTACTTGATTAGCAAGTTCGCCGCTTAAATATAAAAACTCATTCGCTGAACCGGCCATAACCACATTAACCAAAAACAAATTCCCTTGGGTAATTTGTGTTAGCTTAAATAGGTCAGCTTCGGCCTTTTCAAGTAACTCATTCACTTGGCTATGAAGTGCTTGGTTGTCTATCGTAATTTCTTTGACTGCACTAATGGCTTCATTAAATTGCGTGATTAAGGCCATATCAGGCTTCATCAAATAACGCAGGATTGCATTTTCCGCTTTAGCAATGTGGAAGTTAAGTTTATCAATGGTACTTTGAGGAAGCGCGAAGTCTTCATTGGCAGTATCAAATAGCCGCTTAATCGCCAGTAAATCTGACAATGATCCATCAATGATTAAGTCGTCTTTTCTAGAGCGTGCATCAATAACTTGGCGAAAATTTTCTTGGTAGGCACTAAGGTGCTTATGCATACGAGACAGCACATAGGTATCGTCAATCTCACCACTTTGGGTAACAGGATCGGCAAGCTCATCTAGCCTTTTATTGATAGAGAGCATCAACCTTTCAAAACGTGTTACCGCAGATTGGCTCGCATTTTCTTTGTAGATGAGCACATTCCGCTGTAGGTCGATAACATCTCTTTCGAGTTCTTTTACTATTCCCACATCAACCACAGCACGACTCGATGCCGCCATGCCGCTGCTTAATACAGATTGGTTTTCTCTAGCAATATACCCTTGTACTAAGAGCAGGGCGACTAAAGCAATTAATACGAGAATAAGTTGCGTTCGAATCGATGACAGCATAGCTATTATTGTGCCTTTGACTTAACCAATTGGGTTAAGACGTAATAAATTCATACCATTTTTGGAGGCTATATTCGTAGGTTGGCATGACAGTATTCCATACTGCGATGTTACTAAACCTATCTTCATAGCTTCCACCTGAGCGCTGTTCACCTTTTTGAACACTAACCTTACCTGCCGGGCCTTTTAGATTTTCGCTTGCAGGTAACCCTTTGTACCAATAATCCCATTCGGCTTGCGATAAATATTTTGCAGAACGCTCTGGATTAGATATGTAATAACCCTGACGAGCAATAAATGCCCCGGGCCAGCCTGACAGCCACCAATTCATATATTCATAAGCCACATCTTTACTTCTTCCTTGTGAAGCTGACGATAAACACATTACACCATGCCAACCTCGGTAACCTTCCTTCGGCGCAGCAAATTTAACGGGAATGTTTTGGCTGTTTAACGCCGATACCGCAGGAGAGAACATGCTCTCTATAGAGACGCGTTGGCTTTTCATAAATTGCACAGATTCAGGCACTGATGTCCAAAAGCCACTGAAGTGATTTAACTGGGATAACTCAATAAGAATACTGAATAAGTTATCCAGCTCTTGTGTGGTCATTGCCCCTATATCTTCAAATGTAATGTAGCCCTTTGCTTGTGCCGCTAGGGCTAAATCGAAAAGTCCAATGGTGGGATCATTTACAATCCCCACTTTGCCAGACAACCGACTATCGAGTAGCCATCCCCAGCTTTCTTCTTGGTTTTTGAGTTGTTCAGGAAATTGAGACGTATTGTAGCCAAATGAGTCTACGTTGTGCACATAGGGAAGAAAGCTAATGGTGTCTGTATGTTCTATCCCTAAACTGCCATCAGCTTGGACATTAATAATCTTATGGGGGGCATCACCAGCGCCTAATCGAGCTGCATCCGTGACTTTACCTGTTTTGGTTAAATCGTTTATTTCATCCCAATAAGTAAGCTTTTTCTTTTCGATAGGCTGAATAGCTTTTGAACGCCATAAAACATTAATGCTGTTTGACCATTGTTCATATAAATCGAAAGCGCCAGGATTCATTGATGCTTTTTGCAGTACAGTCGCGCTTCCACCTGGCTGAAACGCTATATTAATACCCAGGTCGGCCATTGCGTGTTGACGGATTTCTTCTTGCAGCGTGACATGAGTGCCCATGACTTTTAACGTTGGCGTTGGCTTACCTATTGCAAAAGGCGCTACTCCGGCAGTGACGCCAGCGGTTACTCCCAGCGCAGCGGCTCCTTTAATAAAACTACGCCGAGGGCGAGAAGTTAAACGTTGGCTGGGTGGCATTAGAACGATTCCAGTTGTTCTTTATAGTATTTTTATTCTGGCATCGAATTTCGATATTTACCAAATTATTTGCCAATACGAGCGAAGCTTTAGACAAAAGAACGATAAAAATTAACGGATTCTGATCGTTCAGGTTATGCTACTAACTGACTGAATTGAATTCCGTTTTATCTTGTCGCACCAAGCTAACCCGATTTCTCCCTTCTCGTTTAGCGCGGTACAGTGCTTCATCAGCCATGCTTACCATTTCTTTTGTTTCGTTGGGTTTTACCTCGCTTACATAATAAGCGCCAATGCTAATAGTTACTTCATAACCCCTTAATGCAGGAAGCGAGCTTGAAATTAGCTCAACCCGCTTTCTGAGTCGCTCAAGAATATCTTTGGGGTCGTGGGAGCCGGGCAATACCATACAAAAAGCAAACTCTTCTCCGCCAACACGACCTATGCCATCTTCTTGGCGAAAAAATTGTTTCATCGACTTCGCAACAGCGACTAGTACATCATCACCAAACGCATGCCCGAAGGTATCATTAAGCTTTTTGAAATGGTCAACATCAGCAATGCCGATTAATAGAGAATGGCCGTGACGGTGAGCATAATGCGTAGACTTATCTAATGTTTCTTCGAAGGCGCGCCTATTCGGAATGTCTGTAAGCGGATCGAAATAAGCTAGTTTTTCAAGCTTTACGTTAACGTTACGAAGCTCTCTAGTGCGTTGACTTACCAAGTCTTCTAAATTTTCCCGGATGCTTTTTAGCTCAAAATTACGGCTATTCAATTGCTCGGCGTGAAACTTGACGGCACTTACATCTCGCTCGACCGAAGCAAAGTGCGTAACTTCTCCCAGCTGGTTTTTCAGTGGGAATATACTCATTTCAACCCAATAAGGCGTACCGCTTTTAGTATAATTAAGAAGTGTTTCGGTTATGGATTTATTCTCTGCAAGAGCACAGTGAATACGGGTTGTCGCCTCCTTGTCTGTCAGCGTGCCTTGAAAAATGCGAGGCGTTTCTCCAATGAGTTCTTCTCGGGAATAACCTGTCAATTTACAAATCGCATCGTTGACGTAAATGATTTTAGGAGACAAAGGACCATCAATGGCTTTGGCTTCGGTGACAATAATCATATCTTGTGCACTTTGCACAATATCAAGGAATGAGAATGCTGCAATTTTTTCGGTGATTTCGGTAAAGTAAACCACCACAAAACCAGCGCCATTGCTATTTTCAGGGTAAGCACTAACACTCAACCAGCACACCTCTGCGCTTGTTTCGTCAACTAACCCTATTACTTCATCAGTAATTGAGACATTTAGCGATGTCACTTTGTTTACCGGATATTCGTCGGGGTGAAGGCGGCGATTTTGCCTGTCTACCAGCTCCCATCCATCTTCTAGCAGATGTCGGCTTTGTAAACGTTCAAGTGACGTTTTAAAAAGTTTCATAGCTGCGGGGTTCACGTAGACAATCTGCGAATCCCAAGAATGTATTACTACGCCAATGTGCGCATGTTCCAAAAGGTTGATCAGGTTTACATTTTCAATTTTCATCGCACGTATACCATCTAGACTTAACATATCGATGTGGCTACCAAACAGTAGCCACTTTCGTAAGTCATTATGCGGGCAGACCTTATTGCATAATGCTTATTTTTCGTTCTACGACTTTAGTATAGTAATAAACGGATAAAACGCAGCGTTTCAATGGAAGTCTTTTTAGTAAAACGTAAGGTGTTAGTGTCGAATTACTCTACGCACCACTAGGGTAAAGGCGATGAATAGTAAACTGAAGATAGTCGTGCTACCGCCGTGCTCTTCTACCACTATGACAGTATCTTCGTAGATATACTCGTGGTTGTCGCTTTCTAAACTTAAGTAAGCAAGGTCGGCATCATCATAGCCGTCAGAAAAAGCGACCAGTTGCTCCGAATAGGCATCATATAGTTCGATGAGCACATCATAATCTGCCGCGGGGAAACCTGAAAGCAGCCGGCTTTCTACCACAAATGCATCTGAGGAATCTTCGCCATACAGCACAAATTCAGAGGTGACATGGATGGCTTCGTACCGGTCGTTTCTACCTAAGTAAATAACCCCATATACAAGAGCACTGTCGTAAGCGGTATCCGCATCGAACTCAACGGTAAATTCAGAATAATATCCGTCATAGTCAATATCAGTATCTAAAGACACCCAACTGTCATAAATCCAGTAATCGGACAATAGTACGGTTGATTGTGCTTCGGCATAGGATTTACTGGTGCTGCTAAAAAGACTTTCACGTTTCGCTTTTTTCTCAGCCAGCGAAGCAACCCCCAACGTGTCAGCTTTTGTAACGTTATTGTTTTTAGTATCATTAATAGCGCTGGTAGTGGCAGTCTTGGCTGTTGCATCAATTGCGGCCTGAGTAGATGCTTCAGTAGGGGAGTAAATAGCGCCGTAGCGATATTCTGTTGATTCAACAGACACCGGGTCACTTGATAGCGTTTGTTCCGCGTATGAAGTGTTAATCAACGAGCAAGGTAATAGGGCTAGTAGGCAGAGCTTCGCTAGGGGTTGAATGGGTGATTTCATTGTTAACATCCTTTCTAATCAAAATGACAGGTGCCATTGTTGATTAAATAAGATGAACAAAAACTGAAGCCACCCTTAATGTAGTGTTGAGTAAAGGGAGTAGACTGCGAGGTTTAGTCTTCTAGGTAATCGTCTTCGTACTCATCTTCGTCATCGCCGCGGGGCATGAAATACGTTCCCCAGCCGTCGTACTGAACGTCTTGTTTGTCAGCAATTTTAAGTAAAGCATCGGAATCAGCATTGAGTTTTTCAAGGTTTAACTCTCGCTCAACGATAGCATCGAAACAAAAAATTGTGCCGCCATCATCAAGCATTAACTCTTCTGCGTCCGTCACTTCAAAACCGGCTTTGAATGTATCAACAGCGGCTTTTTCTAGCTTGTCGAAGTCGTTACTCGCAAAGTGATGCTCAATGGTGTATTCCGCATCGGCCTGACTACCGTCTTCTAATAGCGCTTCTATGGTTTCCTCGTTGAAGGAATACCATTCTTCTCTTTCATCAAACTGACTCATAAAGCAAAACCTCAATCATTTTTCGCAAGTTTACCTGCTTTTTTCCATTTCAGCGACTTCAGCATTCAACTCAGTTATCTTGTTTTTCATCTGGTCGTTGAAATACTGCATCCAGGCTTTAAGTGGCTTGTCGTCGGTAAGGGCTTCAGGTGCACTAATATCGATAAGTACTACACCATTGTCCCATCGGTTCCACTTTACTTTATTGTGTAGATTACTGGCAGTCACCATAACAATGGGTTCATTAGTGGTTTTCGCCAGCCTAAATGCGCCTTGTTTGAAAGGCAGTAAGCCCCGTCCATAGCTTCTTGTTCCTTCAGGGAAGAACCATACTGAGGTACGCTTTTTGGCAATGCGGTTGGCTGCTATATCTAAGGTATTTCTAGCTTTGCCTGAATTTTTACGATCGATGAGAATATTGCCTGATAGCCAATAAATTTGACCGAAAATGGGGATCCACTTAAGGCTTTTCTTTCCAATAGTAACAACGCCCGGTAACGCGGCTTTACAAATAGTCATCAGGTCGTAATTATTTTGATGATTCGCAATAAATACGTAGGGCTCTTTTATATCTACAGCTGAATCTTTTCGAACAATCACCTTTAAACCCATCACATAAGACATTAATGAATAAAGTTTGCCTGCCGTATGTACGTTATCTTTATGAAAAGGACGAAAAATGCATACTGCAAATAGGGCTATATTAACTAGCAGAAAGGTGAGTAAAAGCGCGGGAACGCGTAGTAAAGCAATCAAAGTGGCTCCTGAATATAAATGACGCGCGAAGTATAGAGTAAGTTTCAGCGTACACTTGTCCGATGAGTTATTATAGATGCTTTAGCGGTTCTGTTGCCATGGTATAGCTAGAAATACGTTCAAATTAGGCAAGTTAATCTAAAATACTTAACTTTAGTATGAGGTAACTTGGTCGATAGCATCTTACAATAAGAGAAAGCGTAACCTCATCAACCCGGTATCTATAATGCAGACATTTGTACCTGACGACCTCGAAGAAGATATTCTTTGTGACTTAATGGAAGAAATTAATGAGCTTTACGAATCGAGTGAGCAGACATTAATCGAATTAGAGCTTCGTCCAGAAGACAATGAACTGCAACGCGCGTTGTTCCGATCAATCCATACTATTAAAGGCGACCTTGGGTTAGTGAATTTCTCACCCATGATACCCTTACTTCAGCATGTAGAAGATTTACTCGATTACTTGCGTAAAGGGCAGGTGTCATATACCAGCACCATGAGTGACTTGGTGTTGCTTACCATGGATAGGGTTAAGGCATTTGTAGAAGCTGTTATGGCTGAAGGAAAAGCCGAATATGACGATACTTTGCACCAACAGCTGGTCATGGCGATAAGTCGAATTACGCCGGATAATGGCGATGAACATGAGAAGCGGCTTACAGAGGCGGTTTTGTTACTCAATCCCGCGTTAGATGTAATTACCGACGACAGCAACCCTGAAAATATCCAAATAAAACCGCCTACATTGGCAACCTCTGGTATACCCAAAGACATGAGTAATGAAAAGAAGCTGGATGTGCTTTTCTTTCGTGATCTTATGCAAACCATTGAGAAGCGTTCGAATTTCTGGGTAGGCAGAGGGGATAGAGTTGCTAAGTTAGCATTGTATATTAATAGTACTGCGGGTAAGCCAATTGATGAATCTCAGCTGGCCGTAGCCAGTTATGTACATGATTTCGGTATGGCATTTATGCCATTAAAGCTTTTGCATAAGAGTGAAGCGTTGACTGATATAGAATTTAACTTAATGCGTTCCCATGTTTATAAAAGCTCTCGTTTGCTCGAACACTTAGACCAATGGGATTTGGCTCGTAAAATAGTGATGCAGCACCATGAACGTACTGATGGTACCGGTTATCCATTAGGCCTTAAAGAAGAAGATATTTGTGATGGGGCTAAGTTACTCGCCATTGTCGATACTTATGATGCGATGACACACCCTCGGGCTCATAATGATGAAAAGCAACTATCCAAGAAAGAAGCAGTTATTGAAATCAACCGCAGTGCTAAAGGCCAATTTAGCATGCAGTGGGTGAGGTTGTTCAACCAAGCGATGACAAGTTTGTTGAAAAAAGGCGGTTAGTCTCCGACTTGTAACAAGCATGCTTCTTGTTTGTAATGCGCATTAAAAAGCCCGCTATTTCAGAAAAAATAATGCGGGCTTTTGTGTATTTGTAGGTCTTAGAACCGAGTAAAAACTATGTAATACCTAGCTCTTTTAATTTGCGTGTAAGGGTATTACGCCCCCAACCTAAACGCTTAGCGGCATCTTGCTTATGGCCGTGAGTATGCTGGAGGGCACGTTCCAACATAATTTTTTCAAACGTAAGCATGGCGTCATTCAGAATATTATATCTGCCATCACGAAGTTGTTTGTCGGTCCAACGGGCTAGTAAATCTGGCCAATCTCCAGCTTCTGCGGCGGGCTTTTCTATGCTGCTGTCAGAGTGGATTTCTGGTGGTAAGTCACTGGGTAACACTTCTTGTCCACTGGCCATTACGGTTAGCCATCGACATACGTTTTCGAGTTGCCTCACGTTACCTGGCCAAGGAAGCTGAGCCATCAACTTTTCAGCATCTTTACTTAAACTTTTTGCTTCTACATCTAACTCTTTCGCTGCTCGGCGTAAGAAATGGCGCGCTAATAAATGAATATCTTCACGGCGTTCAGATAGGGAAGGCAGATGTACACGGATAACATTTAAACGGTGAAATAAATCTTCGCGGAACTTGCCATCGGCCACCCGCTTTTCTAAGTTTTGGTGGGTTGCGGCAATAATACGTACATCTACAGCCACCGATTGGTGGCCACCCACTCGGTAAAACTGTCCGTCGGCCAATACCCGTAATAAGCGGGTTTGAACGTCTAACGGCATATCGCCTATTTCATCAAGAAAAAGGGTGCCGCCATCAGCTTGCTCAAAGCGGCCCTGACGCGCATTTTGTGCACCGGTAAACGCGCCTTTTTCATGGCCAAATAGCTCAGACTCCACCAAGTCGGCTGGAATAGCAGCCATATTAAGTGCGATGAAAGGCTTACTAGAGCGAGGGCTATGGCGATGCAAAGCGTGGGCAACAAGCTCTTTACCAGTACCAGACTGGCCATTAATCAATACACTAATTGATGAACGAGATAATCTTCCTATGGCTCGAAACACTTCCTGCATGGCAGGGGCTTCACCAATAATTTCGGTTTCCGGATCATCTTGCGGTGCTTGCTGAGTTTTTGACTGTTCCCTTGCATGAGCCAGCGCACGTTGAGTAAGCGTGACCGCTTCATCTATATCGAAGGGTTTGGGTAAATATTCAAATGCCCCTTTTTGATAGGCGTTTACCGCACTGTCTAAATCAGAATGCGCAGTCATTATGATTACAGGCATCATGGGGTGGGTTGCATGCACTTCATTAAGCAGTGTCATACCGTCCATCTGCGGCATTTTAATATCAGAGATAATCACTTCTGGCGCTTGACCGCTTTGTAATTGAAGGAGTAAATCTTGCGGGTTTTCAAAACACAAGCATCCAATGCTTGCTGTTTGTAAGGCCTTTTGAAGCACCCAACGAATAGAACTATCGTCATCGACAATCCATACTGACTCATTCGTCATTGCCTGTCTCCTTGCGGTCTATCGGAATATAAATTACAAATTCGGTGTGCCCAGGGTGGCTTTCTACATCTATTTTTCCGCCATGATGGTTTATCAATGTTTGCGATATCGATAACCCTAAGCCGGAGCCATTTTGCTTACTACTCACCATAGGGTAAAAAAGCGTGTCTTTTATGTCTGAAGGGATACCCGGGCCATTATCTATCACTTTAATTTTGGCGATTAACGCATGGCGATTTCCCTGAATTGTCATTTGACGTTCAATGCGTGTCACCAAACGAATTTGAGGATTAGGCGTTTCACTTTCAGTTAGCGCCTGAATGCTATTTCTGACTATATTTAACACGGCTTGTTGAATCATATCGGCGTCAATCATCAGTGGCGGAATACTGGGGTCGTAATCACGAATGATGGTTATGGGGGTTTCTGAGTCAACCCGCATCAAATTTCTCACTTGCTCCAATGCTTGATGCACATTGTTCCAATTGAGCCTAGGAAGAGAATTTGGCCCAAGTAAGCGGTCGACTAAATTTCTCAGTCGATCAGACTGCTCAATAATCATCTGAGTAAATTCTTTATGCTCTTCGCTTAACTCTTTTTCGAGTAGTTGTGCAGCTCCGCGAATGCCACCCAGCGGGTTCTTGATTTCATGGGCTAAACCACGAACCAGTTCTCGCGCTGCATAATGTTGTGCGTTCTGTAAATTTTCTCGGGATATTCTTTTTTGCTGATCTATTTTTTTTACTTCAAATAGTAGCCGAGCCCCTTCTTCTAACTGCAAGTTCGTTACGGTTAAATCAACCATGACATTGCGGTTGTCTCTGAAACACAGGCGAATTTCGTTTTCAGTAAAATCCTCCCCATGTCTTAGCGCTGCGCGCAAGCGCGTAGTGTCGATATTTCCAGGCAGGAAAAAGTCATCTAAACGATGGCCGCATAATTGCTTTCTGCCTGTTTCGAATAGCGCTTCTCCCGCGTGGTTGGCGTAAACGATATTTAATCTATCGTCCACCATCACAAGCGCAGTATTCAGGCTATTCAAAAATTGTTGCGTGTCTAACTCGGTTGATTGCATCCGAGCTTATCTCCTTTGCACTATATGGGTGCATTGTAACGTATCGGCAAAAATCGTAGGCACAGATTTGGTGTTACTTTTTTTCTGTTCCCCGCTATGGTGCGGGCTTTGCGCTACTTTCGAACGTTAGTTGCTATTTATTAACGCTGATGCTTGATGCAGAAACAGCGTTTGTAGTGCAGAAGATGCAAGAGTCTTGCCCTTATTGTCTGTCAGCTCAACCTTATACTGATGTTCGCCCCGATTTATGTCATTTAAGGTAAATACGCCTGTTGTATTGCTCTGCAATAGGGCGCCATCGAAGATTAATTGATAGCGCGGCGCCTTTACTGAAGTCGGTTGGTTCGCACGTATGGTGAAGTTTCCGGCATTGTTTCGAAGGGTGGCGTTAGGGGCTGGAGAGGCAATAACAACTTTATAGGTTTTTGTCTTCGAAGTAGCCGTTTGAGCCAGTGTGGATTTTGGCGTTGAGGGGCTGGACACTACATTCTGTGTTTTCGTATCAAACTCAACGGTATCACTTTCTGGTGAAGGGGTGTCGGTATAAAGCACAGTACCATCGGCCTGCTTTACTTTGTATACAGGAGCGCTTGTGCTGTTAGATGGATTAGAATCCTTTGATGTGCTTTGCCCATGGCTTTCATAAGGGGTTAACGCAATCGCGGTAAGTAACGCAATATAAGGATAAATTTTCAATAGATAGACCTGCTCATCTTTTCTTACTTATATAGTAGAAAAGCTTTAGCATAAAAAAAAGCCCGCATAAGCGGGCTTTTGTATATTTACGCACTTAAACGTTAATTAAACGCTGTAGTACATATCGAACTCAACTGGGTGAGTTGTCATAGCAAGCGTAGTCACTTCTTCAGACTTAAGATCGATGTATGCATCAATCATGTCGTCAGTCATAACGCCACCCGCTTTAAGGAATTCACGGTCGTTATCCAATGCTTCTAGTGCCATTTCTAGCGAGCTAGCAACTGTTGGAATTTCTGCTGCTTCTTCTGGTGGTAGGTCGTACAAGTCTTTATCCATAGAGTCGCCAGGATGGATCTTGTTCTTAATACCGTCAAGGCCAGCCATAAGCATTGCTGAGAAAGCAAGGTATGGGTTAGCTGTTGGGTCAGGGAAACGTACTTCGATACGACGCGCTTTATCGCTAGTTACGTATGGAATACGGATAGATGCAGAACGGTTACGTGCAGAGTATGCAAGCATTACTGGTGCTTCAAACCCTGGAACCAAACGCTTGTAAGAGTTTGTTGATGCGTTTGCAAAAGCGTTAATTGCACGAGCGTGTTTAATAATACCGCCAATGTAGAAAAGTGCTTCTTCAGACAGACCCGCATACTTATCACCTGCAAAGATGTTTACGCCATCTTTTGCGATTGATTGGTGGCAGTGCATACCAGAACCGTTATCACCTACAAGAGGCTTAGGCATGAACGTAGCCGTTTGACCGTAAGCGTGTGCTACGTTGTGAACTACATACTTGTATACTTGGATTTCATCTGCTTTCGTTACTAGTGTGTTGAATTCGCACGCGATTTCGTTTTGACCAGCTGTAGCAACTTCATGGTGATGCGCTTCAATAACTAAGCCCATTTCTTCCATAACTAAACACATTGCAGCACGAATGTCGTGTGCTGAATCTACTGGAGGAACTGGGAAGTAACCGCCTTTAACACCAGGACGGTGACCCATGTTTCCGCCTTCAAAATCAGCGCCTGAGTTCCATTTCGCTTCAGCAGCATCAATCTTATAGAAAGAACCGGCCATATCGGTGTGGAATTTCACATCGTCGAATAAGAAAAATTCTGGCTCTGGACCGAAGAAAACAGTGTCGCCAATGCCGGTAGATTTTAGGTATTCTTCTGCACGACGCGCAACAGAGCGTGGATCGCGCTCGTAACCTTCCATTGTTGAAGGCTCTAAGATGTCACAACGAATGTTAACTTGTGTTTCTTCTGCGAATGGGTCGATTACCGCACTCGTAGGGTCTGGCATAAGAACCATGTCTGATTCGTTAATGCCTTTCCAGCCAGCAATTGAAGAGCCATCGAACATTTTACCTTCTTCAAATGTCTCTTCGTCTACCGTAGCAGCAGGAATCGATACGTGTTGTTCCTTGCCTTTAGTATCAGTAAAACGCAAATCAACAAATTTCGCTTCACTTTCTTTAATCAGCTCTAATGCCTTTTCTACTGACATCGTGTCCTCCAGGTTTAATGTAAAAATGCGGAATGATCAGCTTCATCCCAACAGTGGAAAAACTAAAAGCGATTTTCATGCCATCTATCGTGGTTCCAATTTTGCTGGCTTAGCAGCAAGAGGATAACTGAATGATCAATGGTGCTGCACGCAAATGGTGCTTGGTCGCTCTATTTTGGTGCAAATTAAGTTTGGGTAGCTTTAGCTAGCCTAGAGTAACTCGTCTTCACTTACCACCGAAAACAGGGCGCAAAAGTAATAAATTCGTTAATCAGAGACTATAATAATGAAAAACATGCGTCCGTATAAAAAAAAGTGCGCAAACACCGTGGTTTTTCTGTACAATCCGCGCAAATTTTTCTATCTGCATTTTTTGCAACAAATCTTATGCATGCTTAAAAACATGTAATGATTTACACAGGCTCCCTAGATGACTACCACTGATATTAATAAATTACGTAACATTGCTATTATTGCTCACGTTGACCACGGTAAAACAACTTTGGTTGATAAACTGTTACAACAGTCAGGCACTCTTGAAACTCGCGGAGAGCAAGAAGAGCGCGTGATGGACTCGAATGACATCGAGAAAGAACGCGGCATCACAATCTTAGCGAAAAACACTGCTATTAACTGGAACGACTACCGTATCAACATCGTAGATACTCCAGGACACGCCGATTTCGGTGGTGAAGTAGAGCGTGTAATGTCAATGGCTGATTCAGTGTTGCTTCTAGTTGATGCGCAAGAAGGCCCTATGCCTCAAACGCGTTTCGTAACACAAAAAGCATTTGCTCAAGGCTTGAAGCCAATTGTTGTTATCAACAAAATTGACAAGCCAGGTGCACGTCCTGATTGGGTTATGGATCAAGTATTCGATTTGTTCGACAACCTTGGTGCAACTGACGACCAGTTAGATTTCCAAGTAGTTTATGCTTCAGCATTGAACGGTTGGGCTTCATTAGATGCCGACAAACCTGAAGATGACATGAATGCTTTGTTCCAAACTATTGTTGACCAAGTATCTCCTCCAGACGCTGATGCTTCTGGTGCATTCCAAATGCAGATTTCTCAACTTGATTACAACTCATATGTAGGTGTAATTGGTGTTGGTCGTATTAAGCGCGGTACTGTTAAGCCAAACCAACAAGTAACTGTTGTTACTGCTGAAGGCGAAAAGCGTAACGGTAAAGTTGGTCTAGTATATGGTTATCTTGGTCTAGCACGTCACGAAGTTGAAGGTGCAAGCGCAGGCGATATCATCGCAATCACAGGTTTAGGTTCGCTTAAAATTTCTGACACTATTTGTGATGTTAACCAAGTAGAAGCAATGACTCCGTTATCTGTTGATGAACCAACAGTAACCATGACTTTCCAAGTAAACACTTCACCGTTTTCTGGTAAAGAAGGTAAATACGTTACTTCACGTAACATTCTAGAACGTTTGAACGACGAACTAGTACATAACGTTGCACTACGTGTTGAAGAAACGCCAGATCCGGATAA
Source organism: Alteromonas stellipolaris (assembly GCF_001562115.1). Taxonomy (NCBI): domain Bacteria; kingdom Pseudomonadati; phylum Pseudomonadota; class Gammaproteobacteria; order Alteromonadales; family Alteromonadaceae; genus Alteromonas; species Alteromonas stellipolaris. The sequence continues at coordinate 3,716,775 of NZ_CP013926.1, read as the reverse complement.
ATTCCGCGTATCAGGTCGTGGTGAGCTTCACTTGGGTATCTTGATTGAAAACATGCGTCGTGAAGGCTACGAGCTAGCAGTATCACGTCCAGAAGTTATTCTTAAAGAAGAGAATGGCGAAACACAAGAACCGTTTGAAACACTTACGGTAGACTGTGAAGAAGCGCATCAGGGCTCTATCATGGAACAACTTGGTCTGCGTAAAGCTGAAATGACCAACATGTCACCAGATGGTAAAGGCCGTGTACGTATCGACTTCGTTATTCCTAGCCGTGGTTTGATTGGTTTCCAAACTGAATTCATGACGATGACGTCTGGTTCTGGTTTGCTTTACCATACATTCGATCATTATGGTCCGTACAAAGGCGGTGTTATAGGTAAGCGTAAAAACGGTGTTCTTATTGCCAACGCTAACGGTAAAGCCCTAACTAACGCCTTGTTTAACCTTCAAGAGCGTGGTCGTTTGTTTATCGGTCACGGTGTAGAAGTTTACGAAGGTATGGTTATCGGTATTCACAGCCGCGACAATGACCTTACCGTTAACGCCCTTAAAGGTAAGCAGTTAACGAACGTTCGTGCATCTGGTACTGATGAAGCGCAAACTTTGGTTCCGCCTATCAAGATGTCTCTTGAGCAAGCGCTTGAGTTCATCGATGAAGACGAACTAGTAGAAGTAACGCCTGTGTCTATTCGTATTCGTAAGAAACTTCTTACTGAAAACGAACGTAAGCGTTCTTCACGCGAGAAAAAGTAATCACTTTTGCTTTGATAGCCTTGTAGGTAATTAAAAGCAGTAAAGATGATTCAAGAAACGCCGGCCCTAAAGCCGGCGTTTTTTTTGCCAACGTATTTTTGCTGGCGCTTTTTGCTAAAGCATTTTGCTGAAATTTCGACGAAAGATGAGTTGGCAACATCGAGTTTGGCCTCTATCATCAAGTTAATGAAACTAAAAAGGCTAAGCCCGTGTTCTCTGTAGCAGTTATTGAAGACGATGTTATCACGCTCGATCTTATTACCGATGCATTAGAAACCCGCTTGTCGGCTACGGTTTACCCATTTAGCCGAAGTAAAATTGCTCGTGAATTTTTACTTCAACAAACGCCAGACACACTACAACTTATTATTAGCGACCAAGTCATGAAAGAGTATGATGGCATAAGCTTATTAAAAGCATGCCGGTCGGCGAATTTATCCGTTCCTTTTTTACTTATCACTGGCGATCCTAATAAAGAACTCGTTATGGAAGCACGCAAATTAGGTGTATCTGGATTTTTAGCGAAACCCCTAGAAATGGACGCCTTGGCCGCAAAGGCGAAATCCGTAGTGCTAGCAAAAACAAAAAGTCGCGTTAGTTAGTAACGAGCTACTCGTCAGCAAAAGTATGCAATGGTGTTAGCAAACAAATAAAAAAGTCCTAAATGATCTAAGCAGCGCTAGTTTATATGCTTACGAATTATTACACTGGTGCTCATAATGTAATGGCAACAGGATGAAAGTGTGACGTTTAATTTTGACCAAACCCCACCTCGTAAAGATACCTATTCGTTTAAGTGGCAGAAATACAAAGGTAAGGACATTATTCCTGCTTGGGTTGCAGACACTGAATTTCGTTGCGCACAGCCTATTTTGGATGCAATTTCAGCACAAGTAGAGCACGGCAACTTAGGTTATGTATTACCTGGTCAGCATCAAGGCGCTATAAGCGCAATTCAGCGCTGGTTGAAACAAAAACATGATTGGGATGTAAAATCAGAATGGATTGTGTGGACACCAGGTGTAGTACCAGCGTTTAACGTTGCCTGTAAAGCGTATTGTGAACCTGGCGATAAGGTGCTTATTCAAACGCCTAACTACCCCCCATTGCTAGCGGCGCCAAAATTAAATGAACTAGAGCGCATCGATATTGGCACTGTGATTGACCCAGTATCAGAAGGAAAGCGTTATACGTTGGATTTTGAAGCATTAGAAGCCAATGCTGCCGACCCCAAATGTAAGCTATTCATTCTTTGTAATCCGATGAACCCAGTTGGTTCGGTGTTAACTAAAGCAGAGCTTGATCGGGTTGCTGATATCTGTAACGCGAATGACGTGCGTTTATGTTCAGATGAAATCCACTGTGACTTAATTTTAGAGCCAGGCGTTAAGCATATTCCGGCAGGACGTGAGGCTAACTTAGCCGACAACAGCGTTACCTTAATGGCAGCTAGCAAAACCTTTAACGTAGCTGGTTTAGGCACGTCTTTTGCGATTATTCCAGATCCTAAACTTAGGCAGCAATTTACCAGCGCAGCCGCGGGCATTATGCCTTGGGTTACCGTGCTGGGATTAGCCGCTACCGAAGCCGCATTTACGTTGTGTGATGATTGGCACAGTGCTCAAATTGACTATTTACGTGCGAACCGTGATGCCGTGTATGAAACGATAAACGGTATCGACGGGTTATCAATGTTGAAACCTGACGCTACCTTTTTAGCCTGGGTGGACGCAAGTGGTTTAGGCGTAGAAAACGTGCAAACATGGGCAGAAGAGAAAGGCGTAGGGCCTTCTCCTGGCGCAGACTTTCATAAAGCTGATCACTTCCGAATAAACTTCGGCTGCAGTCAGTCGATGCTTAATGATGTGCTACAACGTTTAGCTAAGTAGCCGGCCAGTTAGCAACTAATTACACGCTAGCCCCTATTTACGCGCTAACTATTAATTAAACACTAGCATATTAAAAAGCCCGTTTGCTTAACGCATAACGGGCTTTTTAGTGGCTAAAATTAGCGGATTAGATGAATAGGCTAGTCAGTTTATAAAGACCTAACCCCACCACAACCGATACCACTAAAACGCCTGCGATGTTACTCCATAGGGTATTTTTGAAATCACCGAGGGCTTTGCTTTTATTCATGACTACCAACAAAAAGATAGCAATAATAGGCAGCAATAAGCCGTTGGTAGCCTGAGCAAATAAGATAGCCGGCAAAGGTTTAAACCCTAATGCAGCAACGGCAACTCCGCACACAATTATTGCCAGCCATACCGTGCGAAATCCTTTACTTTTCATGTCGTCAGAAAGCCCCAGTGCTCCACAAACCGCATATGCAGCGGCAAGCGGGGCGGTGATGGCACTGGTTAGCCCTGCCGCAAATAAACCTAGTGCAAAGAACCACTGGGCTTTGTCGCCTAACACTGGCTTTAACTGTTCGCCCATGTTTCCGGCGTCCATAGTGGCGGCTTGATTGAAAAAGGCCATCATGGCCGTCGCCATCACCACAAGGGTAATTAAGCCGCCCATGCTAATAGCCGTTGCCGATTGTTTTCTGCACGCTTTAATCGCATCGCTTTTATCAGAATTCTTTTTAATCGTGCTTTGATTTTCCGTATTTGGGTTTTCCGAAGTCGTTTTGTCCGTGTTTGGGGAAGACTTCGCCACAAGGCTTGCATGAAGAAATAAGTTGTAAGGCACAATGGTGGTGCCTATTAACGCAAGTATGGTAGTAATAGAATCGGCGGCTAAACGGGGTTGCAGTAACTGGCTAAACATTAATGATATATCAGGCTTAGCCACAACAAGGGTAACGAAAAACACCCCAGCCATAATAAACACGAGGTACACCAGTACGCTTTCTATCCACGAATAGCTACCCGTCCAAAGCAGTGCGATAGCTAGCGCACCAAGAATAAATGCCCAAGTGCCTGTGCCAATTTCCCAAAACGCATCCAGACCAATGGCGGCGCCGGTAAGGTTGCCTGATTCATAGGCGGCGTTCCCAATACCAATTGCGCTAACAATTAACGCAATAAAAAGCATTTTCAGCCATGGTGTAGACACCATGTCTTTCATCGCTGATGCCAAGCCTTTGCCCGTTGCCACCCCTAAGCGAGCAGCCATATCTTGTAATACGATGGTGGCAAAAATTGAAAACAATAATGCCCACACCAAATGAAAACCGAAGTTAGCGCCTGCTAGACTTGCCGTTGTTACTGTACCTGGGCCAATGAAGGCTGCCGCGATAATATATCCTGATTTATCTTTTGCCATTGCAGTCACTCTTAGTTTAGTTTTGCTATCATGACAATAGGTTAGCTATTGCGCAACTACGCAAACAAACGCTATTGCTATTCGCTCACAGTGTTCTTGTGCTTTCGATACAATTGAAAAAATACGTTTTTAGCCAACGTTTTTAATCCAACATTGTAAACGGGCGCGAAGGGTACAGGTTATAAATAGGTCATTTCAACGGCTAGTAGGAAATTTTAATGTCAGAAACGGCGCGTCCCATCGATATTCTTTTGCCTGTGTTTGAAAAGGGCAAATTAACGCATGTACTACCTAGCGCTTACAAAGCCGACGGTATGATATTCGCCGTTGCGGCATCACCAGAAATTCCTATGCCAGAGCAGTGGATGCCATGGTTGATTCAAAGCTCTTCAAGTGCCCTAGTAGACAAAGATGTAGATGCTTTAGCGGATGTACTAATGAATAACTTAAGGGCTCACCTGCAGTGTATGACAGACGACAGCCCCTTAATGCCCACGCGCTGTGAGTATTCAGATGGTGAGGTTGATACTGCGCCTGAAATACCAGCTGAAGTAGCCCAATGGCTTGAAGGGTTACTTTATGTGCACCAGCAACTTGAAGACGTCTGGCAACAGGCGTGGGAAAAGCTAAGTGCAAAAGAGGCCTTGCGTGAAGATATCAATGCCTCAGATACCCCAGAGAAAAGGCTGTCTCGTTGCTTGAAGTTATTTACTACCCTAGCGAATGTTGAACTGGCGTTGCAGTATCGTAACCCCGGCCAAGCTCAACAGCTAAAAGAAAACTTACCCTTATTGTGGAAGCAGCTTCCTGCGATGATCCAAGATTATATTGCTCTGGCTGGAGAGCTGAGCGCAGCATTACCTAACCAATTTGAAACCTTTACGAAAACCTCTTAACGGGCTTTCTGGCGTTGCAGGTGTTTGCGCTGAGAAAGGGTATTTCGCAACGACTTCATATAGGCGTCTAACTCAGCCTTAGCGCTGTCGTAAGCGTTACTCAGCTCACTAGAGCCAGGTTGGCGCATCAGCGCTTTAAACGCCAAATCAGTTTGCGACAACAAGTCTTTTAAATGCTGGTTACTATCATCCATGTAGTTTCCTTTAGATTATTTAACGGTTATTCCATAACATCAGTCCGTGGTAATACGGCCTGTTCAATTTATAGCGGTTTTACTACTGCTAAACAAACAATAGCCAATATAAGCAGTACCGGAGCTTCATTAATAATGCGGTAAAATTTGGCACTGTGACGGTTTTCATCACGGGAGAATTGTTTTACTAGCTTAAACAAATAGAAGTGATAGCTATAAAGCGCAAGCAAAAGCATGAATTTAATGTGCAGCCAACCTGACATTTTAAACCACGTACTGCCGTAACTTACAATAAGTGCGACGCCAAACGCTAAGGTTAAAAAAGCGAAAGGGGTGACAAAAAACCATAGCCTTCTCTCCATCACTTTAAACTGATCTTTCACGTCTTGCGATGTGGCTTCAGCGTGGTAAACAAAAAGCCGAGGAAGATAGAAAATACCTGCCATCCACGCAAGCATGAAGAAAATGTGAAGTGCTTTAAACCATAAAATGTACATTGTTAATACTGTGCCTTTTGTAAAAAGCTTTGCAAAATATTCCAGGTAATAACGCCAATGATGTCGTTGTGTTCCTGATCGTAAATATAGACTGCGCCAGAACGCGTATTTTTAAGATGTTCATACACTTCATGCAGAGTGCTTTGGGCATTTAAGCCTTCCATCTCGTGATAACTGAGTGCATTAGCATCATGTTCTAAGCTCACATTATATTGGACCAGACGATACTGTACATCTATTTCAAATTTTGACTGCTGAATTACAATTTTTGTCGGATTTTTCGATAAATAGTCTTCTAGCGCTTTATCTGGCGCATCATGAAAAAGCTTATAGTCTTTGCTTAATGCAGCTAGTACACCGGTTTTTTCAAGGGCTTCGCGAATGGAAGAGATAGCATAGGGTAAGTTTTGATAGTCTAATTGGCGAATAAAAATAGACCGGTTGCCGAAAAACTGTGTTGATGTCACATAAGCAGGCACGATGACTAGCATAGCGGGCAGGATAATTTCAGGGCTGTAAGATAACTCCATTACCGCAGATAAGGCCGCTAACGGCGCATGAAGCACGGCGGTAAGCATGCCAGCAATGCCTAATAAGGCAAAGCTGTTAGTAAATTCAGGCACGTCAATAAAATATGACAAGGGCACCAATAGTACAGCGCCAGCAAGCATGCCGATAACCATGACAGGCCCAATAATGCCGCCGGGAATACCCAGCCCAATAGCAAATACAGCCAGCACGACCTTGCTCACTAAAATAGCACACAGTAAAAGGGTTTCTGGGTTACTGGCAAACAGCGTTTCAACATCAACAAAGTTGGCCCCTAGTGCCTCGGGCAACAACATACCCACGGTTCCCGTTATTAGCGCCGCCAGCATGAGACGCCACACCATAGGGACAGGTCTAAACCAGGTCATTACCCGCATAAGTTGATTATTAAATAATGTAGCGAGCATACCGAGTAATACGCCTAATAAAACGAGGTATAGGTACATCCATTGACTGAACGCAGTAAAAGACAAAAACGACAGTTCATTTACTTGCCCAAATACGATACGGGTTAGCACCGAGCCACAGGCGGCGGCAAGCATTACGGGCACAAATATATGAATTTTATATTCTCTCAGCACCACTTCCATAACGAAGATAACTGCCGCAAACGGGGTGTTAAATGAGGCGGATATACCCGCAGCAATACCACATCCCGCTAAAATACGAATGCTGTTATAGGGAAGTCGTAGCCATTGACCTAAGAAGCTGCTGGCCGATGCACCTAAATGAACGCAAGGGCCTTCTCGACCTACCACGAAGCCGCCGGCTAAGGCCAGCATACCGCCGAAAAACTGATTAATAGTGGTGCGAAAGGGAATATGGCCGTAGTAATATTTTACTCGATGGATAACAAAGGGAATACCCATTCGATAGTGCTTAAAACCAGTGATATAGGCAATAAGCAAAATACACAGCACGCTAAGTAAGGGCATGAGAAACCAAACCGGCCATTCATCATTGAACCACTCCCGCAGTGCGCCAAAACCTGACGCTTGAAGCCATTCAACGCAAAGACGAAACATGATGATCAGCGATGCAGCACTTACGCCGCCCACAATACCCAAGAGGCAAAGTTGTATAGACGTCCTCGGGTGAGCCACTTCTTGTCGTAAAGCCTGCAAACGCATGTTGTGATACAGTAGAGAAATCGTAGATATAAGCAGCTTACCACAAACACTTGAAATTCATAATGTTAAGAATTTTAATGTGTCTGGCTCAAGTAAATTAAGAACCAAAACTATTCATGACAACTGATAAATTGAAACAACTCCTAGGCGATTATAAGTGGTCATTGCTTGTCGCTGCTTTGTTACTGGTGATGATAGCGTTTGGCTACAAGTTAGCGCGAATAGTGGATGAGGGCGATAGCGTGAAGGTAGCCGCTCAAGATAAAACCATTGCGATATTAGTCAGTGAAAATAATCAATATGTGACTCAGGTTAATCAACTGGAAGTCGCATTACAGTTAACAGAACTTGAAAAAAAATCGATTACTGAGCAACTCAATAACGTTCAAGTCGAGCAGGCTGAGCTTCAACAGCAATTAGCTTTTTATCAGCGAATTATGGCACCTGAAACCACCCAAGATGGTTTTGTCATTGAAGGTGTAGAGGTTGTCTCACTGCCAGAGCCTAATCAATTTCAAATGCGTTTTGTCGTGCTTCAGCAGCGACAAAACAAAGCGTTAGTTAAGGGCAAACTTGCTGTCACCTTAGTAGGTGAGCGGGAAGGGAAGGAGTACACGGTTACTATTGGTGAGCCAGAGTTTATTCAGCAAGAAATTGAGTACAGGTTTAAATATTTTCAAGCCATTAATACAAGCTTTACGCTACCCGATGGATTTCAGCCTACATCAATTACCCTAGAAACTACTGTATACCAATATAATGCAAAGCGCGGAGACTTAGCTAAAACGGTTAAGTGGGAAGACGCATTGAATAGTGGCAGTATGTTAGAAGATACTCAGTAGCACCTCGTCGATACGTTAAATGTAAACCGACAGTGTTATGCAGTGGTTAGCGTTACTTGCATCGCTATCTCTCAAATAGAAAATAATACCCGTAACCTACTGCTATAGCAGGAAAAGCGGAATAAACAGTGGCTAGAATGGCCGCTTTTGGCGATAGGGCAATGGCTGGAAACAATGCATCACCGTCGTTACTAATAGCATTACCAAGCTGAGCTGAAAATGGCACTGCACCATTCAAATACAGACTGGTAATTAAAATTTGTGGGCCACACCCAGGTAAAAAGCCAACTAAAATTGCTAAGCCTACAACGCTTGCGCCCATCGATGTCAGCGTGGCACCTATATCTAGTCCAAACCACAGTATCGATAATTCAAACAATAAAAAAGCGACGACAACCCAAGCTAATACAAATTGGGTGTCTAACGCGGCTTTACTCTGCCAGCGTGGTGGAGGCGTAATAGCATCTTCTTTGGTAAGCGAGGCGTAACCGTCACTGCCACCATTTAACGACCACAGTGTAATTGCCGATAAGCACAATACAGCACCCATAAGTTGCAACGTTGGTTCCGTAATACCTAAATATTCATGAACTGGCGATTGAAACGACAAGGCCAGTGCGATGGCAAGTGACGGTAACGCTACAATCAGCCAAAAGTATGTTGAAAGTTTATCAATAGAAGAAGAAGCCGTACTTTGTGCTTGCTCACTGTCGTCGGTATTATGTCCTTCGTTGCCACCTGTACTAGCAAGAGCATTGGTCGAGGACGGTGGTTGGTAATTGTGGAAACGGTTCACAATAACGCCGGTTAGGGTACCCACCACCATTCCAACACCCATGACCGTTAAACCGTCAAGCGGCGCTTGTGCCAATAATAAGAACGCGGCGTCACCCATGGTACTTGTTAGTACAGCAACTACCGCACCGAAGCTTGTGACACCTCGCGTGTATTGCGTGACGACTATGATCGCGCCCCCGCAGCCGGGAAGGGCACCAAGGAAAGAGGCTAAGCCTACTTCATAAAATGGATGCTTGCGCATAAAGTCGCCGATGGCTTCAGCGGATACTTTTAACGTGGCAATGTAGTAAATAGAGAGTGATGCGTAAACAAATGCCGCTACTTGGAAATAGGCATCAGACAGAACCGCGATGGTCGCTTCCTGAGTGAATGAGTAAACAAGGAGCACAACAACAAACGCCGGTAAGAAGAGGCGCTTGTTTAACATTAGTGTTTTTTGCCTAATGCTGAATTTACTGACTTTTTCAGTTGAGGTTAGGGAAGACACTCTCGATTCCAAATGATAGCAATATGTGGTTAACCCACCCGATATGGTAAAAAATACAAGTTTTACCGAGGACACTTACAACGTTTTTCGTTAGCGACCTGTACTAATTCCTACGAATTCTCGCGTGATCAGATCATGCTGCAAACGCCAATAATGATAATGGTAATTATTATCATTCAATAGTAATCTGTCAATCTTCATCTTCAGCGCTTATAAATTACATGTATTGGGCAGCGCTTCTATAAATGCATCCATGTGGACTTTGATGATTACATTGATAGAAGCACTGTTGTTGAAAGGTAAAATAAGGATCCAAACCGTGCAGGGCGAAGTAGGCAAGAGTAGTAGTAAGATTGATTTCTTCAGATTAAGGGGATAGTTATGACAAATACCCGAACAGAAAGTGACAGCATGGGGGAGTTAGAAGTCCCTAGCGATGCGTTATATGGCGCCCAAACACAACGCGCAATCAATAACTTTCCAGTAAGTGGTGAGCGAATGCCGCTTACTTTCATTCGCACCCTAGTGACAATTAAAAAAGCCGCTGCAATTGCGAATAGAAAACTCGATACACTTGATGCTGACATTGCCGACGCTATCGAACAAGCCTGTGACACATTACTGAGTGACCCTGAGTTACAGCAGCATTTCCCTGTAGATATATTTCAAACAGGCTCGGGGACTAGCACAAATATGAATGCCAATGAGGTTATCGCTAACTTGGCGAATCAACGACAGGGTAAACGTGAAGGGGGAGTGGTTCACCCTAACGATCATGTGAACAACGGGCAAAGCTCAAACGATGTTATTCCCACAACTATTCATGCAAGTGCCGCCATTGAAGTGTCAGAGTCGCTTATCCCTGCTATTACTAGGCTAATTGATATTATAGATACCAAAGCGAATTCAGTGTCTGACTATTGCAAAACGGGCCGTACACATTTAATGGATGCTATGCCGGTTAGGATGGATCAAAGTTTACGGGCATGGTCTGCGCAGCTTAGCCAGCAGTTAGAAACAGTAAAAATGCTTCAACCCGCCATTCAAACGTTAGCGCAAGGTGGAACAGCAGTGGGCACAGGTGTAAATGCACATCCTGACTTTGCTGAAACCTTTGCTAGTAAGCTATCTGAGCTTACTGGCATCGCATTTACCCCTGCTGAGAATTGCTTTGCATTAATTAGTTCGCAAGACACTGCGGTAACCTTATCTGGCGCAATAAAATCTCTCGCGGTTACCTTAATGAAAGTTTCAAATGACTTACGCTGGATGAATTCAGGGCCACTTGCCGGTTTAGGTGAAGTATCGCTACCCGCATTACAACCAGGGTCATCTATTATGCCGGGCAAAGTGAACCCAGTAATACCCGAAGCGGTGGCAATGGCTTCGGCGCAGGTGATAGGGAACGATGCAGCCATAACAATAGGGGGGCAGTCGGGTAATTTCGAGCTTAACGTTATGCTACCTATGATTGCCGATAATTTGCTGTCGAGTATTAAGCTAATGTCGAATAGCTGTGTGCTGTTGGGCGAACAGGCCATTGAAGGATTTACAGTCAACCAAGAAAACCTTGAGAAAGCATTGGCGAAAAATCCTATTTTAGTGACTGCGCTTAACCCTATCATTGGATATGCGAAAGCCGCAGAAATAGCGAAAAAAGCTTACAAAGATAAAATGCCTGTTATCGATGTTGCTGAAGCGATGACTGACTTGCCAAGGTCTGAATTGGAATCGTTGTTAGATCCTAAAAAACTGACTGAAATTCAGCGTTAAGGCTGTTAATAGGGTGTTGAAACTGGCTTTGATACGCCGGTTGAAACGCTCTATGGACAAAATGTTGATTTACAAAGCGTGGCGCTCCACGCTTTTTTTATGGGTTTCGAATGTTATTTTTGGTCGATACTAGATGCCTAGTGCAAAGGAATGCTAGATTGTGATTGTTTTGTGAGCAGTTGTGCGCTTGTTAAGCGCTTGCCTATTGCCGATGAAGCGGAATTTGATAGAGTGCATACTCGCTTTAAGCCCTCATGGTTGGGCAGTTGAGCAATAAAAATTACTCAGGAATAATTAATGACAGATACATGCTTTCGCATGAAGGGCACCACACTAACCAGCATCGTGTTAGAAGTGATCGATTTTGATCCAGATACCTTTGAATCTCAGCTTGCTGAAAAGGTAAATAGTGCACCCCAGTTTTTCACTCGTTCATCGCTAATTTTGCATTTAGTCAAATCACTGAATGCAACCGAGTTCGAGTTGCTCGTTGCATTGTGTCGACGCTTTAAACTTCAACCTATGGCTGTACGCGGTGAAGTAGGGCCTCTGAGAAGTATCATCAACGACTTGGGCTTAGCGGATGTTAGCCAAAGTAAATTTACAGAAAGCTCGTTGAAAACCACAAAACCTGAAAGCACCACGTTAAAAGAGCAGGCCGCGAATGAGCCTGCAGCATCCACTCCAGTTTCTTCACCAGTGCCAACACCAGCACCTGCCACTAAACCAGTAAAGGTTATTAGCCGCCCGGTACGCTCAGGGCAGCAAGTATATGCTGAAGGTGGTGATTTGGTCATTACCGCGGCAGTAAGTGAAGGGGCAGAAGTACTTGCAGATGGAAATATTCACGTTTACGGCACACTTAGAGGCCGAGCTCTGGCGGGCGTAAAAGGCAACGTGCATGCCCGCGTTTTTTGTCAGTCGTTAGATGCAGAACTTATTTCAATCGCTGGGCAATTCATTATGCATGAAACCGTAAAAGCATCATGCTGGAAACAGCCCGCACAAATCTATTTAGAAGAGGACACGTTACGCATTGAGCCTATCGCCTAAGTGTTAACGTATTCTACAAGGAATTAAAAATGGCAAAGATTATCGTAGTAACATCGGGTAAAGGTGGGGTTGGTAAAACCACCTCAAGTGCGGCTATCAGTACAGGTTTAGCCTTAGCGGGTCATAAAACCGTCGTGATCGACTTTGATGTGGGTTTGCGTAACCTTGATTTGATCATGGGCTGTGAACGCCGAGTGGTTTACGACTTCGTTAACGTGATAAATAAAGAAGCTACACTGAAACAAGCGCTTATTAAAGATAAGCGTACCGACAACTTGTTTATTCTGCCAGCATCGCAAACCCGTGATAAAGACGCGCTTACCATCGATGGTGTTCAAGCCGTACTTAACGAGTTGAAAGAAGATTTCGACTTTATTATTTGTGATTCGCCAGCGGGTATAGAACAAGGCGCCCAAATGGCATTGTATTTTGCCGATGAAGCTATCGTGGTTACTAACCCAGAAGTATCTTCGGTACGTGATTCAGATCGTATTTTAGGTATTTTGCAAAGTAAGTCTTTGCGCGCTGAACAAGGAAAGCCGGTAAAAGAGCATTTATTGCTTACCCGCTACAACCCTCAGCGAGTAGAAAGTGCAGAAATGCTGAGCGTTGCTGACGTTGAAGAAATCTTAGCCATACCATTATTGGGTGTTATTCCTGAATCAGAAGCGGTACTTAAGGCGTCTAACCAAGGTCAGCCAGTTATTCTAGATTTAGAAGCTAACGCAGGTCAGGCATATTCAGACGCCGTTCGCCGTTTGTTAGGTGAAACCATTGAACATAGATTTCTAGAAGCAGAGAAGAAAGGGTTCTTTAAACGCCTGCTAGGAGGCAAGTAATGAGTATTTTCGATTACCTACTCAAGAAAAAGGAAAAGCCGCGCACTGCGGCCGTGGCCAAAGAGCGGTTACAAATTATTGTTGCGCATGAAAGACGCAAACGTACTGAGCCTGATTATCTGCCAATGATGCAGCAAGAAATCATTCAGGTGATACGCAAGTATGTGAGCATTGCAGATGACCAAGTATCGGTACAGTTGGAAAGCAGTGACGATTGTAGCGTGCTAGAACTAAACGTTACCTTGCCTGAAAACTAGAGCTCATCTAAGCTTCCCAGAGCCAACGACTTGCCATAAATAATGCTACCCATGTTTTGGTAACAAGACATGGGTAAACTGCTGTCGTTTATTTGCTTTGGTCTAACGTTATACCAAGTTGCTGCTTCGCTAAATGCACCACGGTAGGGTCGATTGGCGGTGGTTCTACTGTCACGCCTTCACTCAGCGCCTCAACAATGGTTTTTAACACGCTAATACGAGCAAACCATTTATGCTCAGCCTGTATCACATGCCACGGCGCCATTTGAGTATCGGTTTTATCAAACATCTCTTCTATGGCAGTAATGTAGTCATCCCGTCGGCCACGATTTCGTATATCTTCTTCGGTAAGCTTCCAGCGTTTGTAAGGGTTACTTAAGCGTTCTTCAAAGCGCTCTAATTGCTCGGCTGCTGAAATATGCATAAAGAGTTTTATAATTGTCACGCCGTCGTCAATTAATAGTCGCTCGAACTCGTTAATCTCCTGAAAGGCTCTTTCCCATGCAGGTTGTGGTGTGAAGCCTTCAATGCGTTCGACCATGACTCGACCGTAGTAAGAGCGATCGAAAATGGCAAGCCTGCCAGGTGTGGGGAGCCGAGTTTGAAACCGGTAAAGGTAATGGCGACCTTGCTCTTCTGGTGTAGGTTTGGCAAAGGGGTGAACTCGAAAACCGCGAGGATCGAGTTTTTCGGTCACCCTTCTAATCGCGCCGCCTTTTCCTGAGGCATCCCATCCTTCAAATACAATAATTGCGCGTCGGCCTTGGTGGTAGTAAGCCTGTTGAGCATGGAGTAACTTTTTTTGCCAGCTCTTCAATGCCTGTTTGTAGTGTTCATGTTCATCAATAGCGGGTGCTTGTGCTCCTTCTGGCAGCCTAAGCTTACGATTTTGAGGGGAAATAGAAGATACTGAATAAGTCATGTTAGTCCCGTCGGTTTCTTTTTAGAGTATGCCTTAAGGCCATGAGTGTCCATGTCGCCACTTATTTTCATGCTAAATGAAAGGCACTAGCTATTGTTTCAGTTAGTTTCACCCCAATAGTTGATAGCGTTACTCAAGTATTAGATAATTGGGTTATCGATGCGTGTACGCTAATGCGTGCAGGTGCACATGGTTAATGAAGAGGTGAGTATGTCTGTAGAAATGGCGTTGCCAATTGAGTTCTCTGATGCAGCGGCGACAAAAGTAAAAGCGCTCATCACGGAAGAAGAAAATCCTGCGTTAAAACTGCGGGTTTATGTTACTGGAGGCGGTTGCTCAGGCTTTCAGTATGGTTTCACTTTTGATGAGAAGGTGAACGACGGCGATATGACAATTGATAAAGATGACGTTACCTTAGTGGTAGACCCTATGAGCTTGCAATATTTAGTGGGCGGCGTTGTTGATTATGTTGAAGGTTTAGAAGGGTCACGCTTTTTAGTACAAAATCCAAATGCAACCACTACCTGTGGATGCGGCGCTAGTTTCAGCGTGTAAATGATTATCGGGCGTACACCGCATCTTGGTGTATGCTTGTCTCGCCTTTACAGTATAGTGCTTTTCTCCTCGTTAATTTTATGGCTAAACTAAGTGTGTAAATAAATTCACTCAGGTTGAAGCTATGAAACTGTATGGTTCGGTAACATCTCCATTTGTACGTCGAATTCGCGTAGTACTTTCCAACACGCCCCATGAATTCCTCGATTTACAAATATTCTCTGGGGAAGACAGAGCGCTACTCGCATCACGAAACCCCACCTTGAAAGTGCCTTGCCTAGAAGACGATGGGCAACTCATTTTTGATTCTAGAGTTATTTATAGCTATTTGGCGAGCAAACTCGACCATGACTCTCTGTCATGGGAGGAAGAAAACCTGCTTACTCTGATAGACGCAGCTAACGATTCATTCGTGCAATTGATGCTACTTAAGCGCTCTGATATCGATATCAATCAAGATAAGCTCATCATTCGTTTGCAAAAAGAACGTATCGAATCGGTTTTTTCATCACTGTCTAAGCAGCTCGAAGCGGGTGGTTTTAGTGGCTGGACGTATCCTGAAATATGTTTGTACTCAATGGTAGATTGGGTGCTATTCAGAGAATTGCACAGTTTTAAAGACTATCCTTTGTTACTGGAATTCCATGAAAAACACCGCGACCGTATAGAGTTAACCGCTACCGATCCCCGTCAGTAGCCTTTGTTAAAATCAAATTGATATAGAAGCGGTTCGTTGGCCATATAGCGTGTTGCGTTTGTAACAAACACGCCAGCTACATCCTCAGGTGATGATACTGCCGCAGTATGTGCAGTAATCACCACCTTGGGGTGGCTCCAGAACGGGTGCTGCTCTGGCAGGGGCTCTTGGGTGAATACATCAAGAACGGCGGCTCGCAGTTGCCCGCTATCTAATGCGTTTAGAAGCGCATCATCGACAATCGCACTTCCACGCCCTGCGTTGATAAACACACTGTGTGGCTTTAGTGCTTCAAAGAAAGCTTGGTCTAATACCCCTGTAGTCGCGGGGGTATCTGGCATCAGGTTTACTACATGATCGACTTTCTGAGTAAACTTGAGCAAGTCAGTTGCTGCATAGACGTTATCGAATCCCTCTATCGCTTGACCGCTTCTCGTTAAGCCAATTACTTTCATTTCAAAGCTTTTGGCCACGGGAATAAGTGCTTGGGCTATTGAACCTGCACCTAAAATGCCAAGGGTTTTACCCGTAAGAGGCGCGCGAGGACTTTCTTCCCAAATTGGGGGTTGGTGATTTTGGTTATGCGCGAACGCTGGAATATTGCGAGCGTATTGCAAAAGGTAGGCAAACACATATTCGCGCATTAGTTTTCCAAACACACCTTTTACGCCAGTGAGTATATAATCGCTTTTGTCCAAATTAAGCAGCGGTGCATTGCCAGCCCACGTGGATTGACACCATTTCAAGCCCGAGCATTGGTCGATAACTTTAGCCGCCAAATTAGGAGCGGCAAGTAATACCTCAACCTCGTCAGGGTTAATTTGTTCAGAAGTCGTAACGGCTTGGCAGATATGCAAAGTATTAGGCGTGGGCCATGCATTTGCTATTTCCTCTGCTAGTGCATTGGCATCTTCACTGAGAATAGAGACGTTGAGTGTAGGCGATTGAGTTGACATAAGTGAGCCTTAAGAATCTTTATTGGTGGCTTTTACAATTAGCACACGAATACATAGCTTAAATAGTTAACGCAGAATAGATACTGCTAGTGAGGATACCCTAAGATAATCATTCACATAAGGCAACGCTACCGCTCGAACTAAAGAAAATGTCGAACATAGCCGATAACAACCTAGAATCCTTTTCTTCTAGGGCCTAAACTTACCAAGGCTCTAGGTTTTTTTACAGGCGACGTAACATGTTTCAATTTACCCTGAATGTATCCCTTCATGCGCCCATCTCTTTTTTGTTTGCAGCATTCCACGAACCTGAATACTTATCTGAATGGTTTGCGCCGGGTAATTGTAAGGTATCGCAAATAATGAGTAGCTTTAAAGAAGGCGGAAGGTATCGCATAAAATTGCTTGAACCCAACGGGGTAGAAATCGCACTAACTGGCGAATACGTGACTATTTTAGCTAACGAGAAGCTTGTGTTTTCTTGGGCGTGGGAAGATGGCGTAGAAGAAACCGTCATGAGCTCAGTGGAAATTTTATTTGAAGAAACGCGCGAAGGAGAAGTGGCGTTAACGTTAATTCATAGTGGTTTCAATAACCAAGAAGAATGCGACCAGCATCAATATGCATGGATGTCTTGCCTAGAAAAGCTTGCAGTATTAGCCGATAAACAAGTGGCGTTTAACTAGTGCGCTATTACTAGCGAACAGTATTACTAAAGATATAAAAAAAGCAGTCATGAAATGACTGCTTTTTATTAACTGATTACAAGATATTTGCACCAGTAGTGAGGTTAACCTTATAAATTAGGTTACCCTTATTTAGGTTAACTCTATTATTTAGGTTAAAGACTCCATGGCTGCTTTGCCGCTTTCTTCGCGGTAAGTATTGTAGTCAGTATAACCTTCTTCACCGCCACCGTACCATGTAGATGGGTCATCAAACGCCGCCAGCGGGTAGTTGTTTTTAAACCGTGTCGGTAAATCTGGGTTAGTGATCCAAGGTCGCCCGAAAGCAATCATGTCGGCATCACCGTCGCTAATACGTTTCTCTGCCTCTTCTTGGGTGTAACCACAGTTACCTATTAACATGCCGTCGAACAATGCACGAAACTCAGCAAGTGTCATCGGCTCACCGCGTTCATGGAAACCAAACGCTAGGCCATCCATCACATGTAAATAGCCAAGGTTAAGCTTATTAAGTGCTTGGGCGACATAAGTGAATGTATCGCGAAAATCATCTGCACCCATGTCATTAAATACGCCGTTAGGCGATAAACGCACACCGACTTGCTCTGCAGGCCAAATCTCTAGTACAGCGTCCATCACTTCACTAAGGAAGCGATATCGATTATCTACGCTGCCGCCATATTCATCACTACGTTGATTGCTGCGACTGTCTAAAAACTGATTCAGCAGGTAACCATTAGCTGCATGAACTTCTATACCATCAAAGCCTGCAGCTTTAGCATTAACCGCTGCATGTTTGAAATCAGCAACCGTCCTACGAATGTCATCTTGTGTCATTGCTCGTGGCACTTCGTAAGGTTTCTTACCTTTTGGTGTGTGAATTTCATCACCCTCAATGGCAATAGCGGAAGCAGAGAAAGGGAGGTCGCCGTCATGAAAGTCACTGTGAGAGGCACGGCCTGTATGCCATAATTGAAGGATAATCTTGCCGCCAGCTTCATGCACTCTTTCGTTAATAGAGCGCCATCCTTCTACCATTTCATCCGTATAGATGCCGGGGGTGTCTACCCAGCCAATACCTTCTTCTGATATAGCTGTCGCTTCGGTAATAATAAGGCCCGCATCGGCGCGCTGTACGTATTGGTCGCCCATGATTTTGTTAGGTATGCGGTCACTACCTGCACGGCCACGTGTCATTGGTGCTAATACCATGCGGTTTTGAAGCGTATTGTCTGCCCACTCTAGAGGCTTAAACAGAGATAACTCTGACATTTGTCGTTCCTTTTAAAACTGTGTGTTAGTGATTACAGAAATGGACGCGACTTGGATTGATTCAAGATGAAAGGATATGCCGATTGGCACTAACAAATAGCAAAATGAGTGCGAGGAAGGCGAGGGGTACCCTGCGAAGTTAGTAATGCAGATGTTAATAGCGTAATCCGAAAGAGGCGTTAACTAATGAAAAAGTGCTAAAACTAAAAAGAAAAAAGGCCATCAAAATGACGACCCATGCGGTGGAAATGAGAGGGGGGGCTTTAACTAGCGCAGTAGTAACCCTGCAAGGTTCACGTCAAATCGTACGCCCACCACCCATACATCATCTAACGATTGAAGGCGGTCACGCTCGCTAAACTGGTCAGGATTGATTATATAATGCACGTTAGGTTGAACCCGTATGTTGTCATTAATATGAATGCCATAACTTAACTCCATCATTGTTTGACTGCTTTCAGGGCGACCTAAACCACCTTTTGCTTCGCGCAATATACGTTGGTCTTCAATGGCATCTTTATTGTAAAACTGTTGAGTGACGACAAAGCCTATAGTGTCTTCATCTCTTCCTGTGAAGGTACCGCGTTTAACAAAGCCTGCTTTAATATATTCATCTTCTATGAGCTCACCAGATGTGCCCGCTAACACGGCACCAAAAATAGTAACACTGCGTTTAGAATTTAAATTTGGACGTAAAATGGTTTGCTCGAATCGGGCGAAAATACCAGAGCGCCCATTTTGTGTTGCATAGTCATTACCGGTGACAGCAGCAAAATTACCATTCTCATCTTTAGCTGGATCGGTATAGTCCGCGCCATCATACCAACCGCCAATTTCATAGCGTTTTGGGTAGGCGTCATTTTCCCATGTAGTTTGATAGCCCAATGTCACAGGTACGACTACGCCAGTAGATTCATCCGTTGACCAATCAAAGCCATGATCACTCAAATCTTGGTGAGGAGTGTTCTCTTCATACACTCCAGTATGAAAGTAGATTTCAGGCGAAAGCCAGTACTTCGCGTGACCTCCCCAACTTGAAACAGGCCACCATGTAAAGTTACTGGTTTTAAATACAAAGGTGGGGTTACCGCAGGCAGAATTCGTTTGAAAGTACTGACATAGCTCTGAACCAAGAAAGCTGATGTTTGCCACGGTTCTGCCAACCTCTACTTGTAGCTGGTCGTCAAAAAAGCTTTTCTCTACGGTAAGCCTGGCTAAACGGGAGTTTTGGCCGCCATAGATTTCTTGAACAGACGTACTGCTTCCAATATGTGTAGCCGCTAGGTTTTGTCCGTGACGATTAGTAAATGCCACATGGACTTTAGTATTTTCCCAACCTGCAAATTTTTCTAAGTCTATTTCTGCGCCCAAAAATAATTGACCAGCATAAGCACTCCCTTCACGCTTACCCCCATCAACATTAGCAGCGGCTTCTCCCGTGTAGCTAGCCAGCCATTCTATGTATTCCGATGTATCTTGAGCAGAAAATGCAGGATAAGAAAAACTGACTAATAAATAGCAGGAAGTAAGTGTAAGTGGCTTTAAAGCCAAAGTTTTTTGCTTTAACCAATGAAAAGTATGCTTCATATCTTACCCTTAGAGTTGATTGAACGTGCTTATAACTTGCACTTATCTTTGTGCTCATCACGATGTTTCTATTTGTTTCCAACGCCTAGAACAAAGTGAGCTCAAGTTACATCGTGTTAACAGTTTCGTATGGGAAACGCAATTTAATGCAGTTAAAGGAATAAATCAATCATGTTTATTTATTTTTATTTTACAAAGGTGTTAATGGTTGAAGTGAGGCAGTATGATGTTTTGTTAGTGCGGACATACAATTTTTATAGACTTTTGTAGTATCTTTTGCAGGTTTTAATGCAGTTTAAACCTTGTTTATTATAAAGAATTAATAAGATTTGGAATGATATGGATAATTGAAGTGATCGCATTGATGTGAATTTGTTGTGACTTTTGTAGTCTGGTTCGTTATTAAATAAGTCTTGTTGATTTATTGACATGGACATTTTTTGTTGTTTAAATTGCTCAACAAATTGTTTACAAGATGAGGTTGGGGTGATGCAAACTAAAACGCCTATAGTTTCCAGAGATATGCTATTGCCGTTTATTCTATTGACGGTGTGTTTTGCTGCATGGGGTGTTGCCGCCAACATGACAGATCCACTAGTGAAAGTCTTTAGTAAGATATTTACTATGTCGTCACTACAATCGGCCTTAGTTCAGTTCGCTTACTACGGTGCTTATTTCTGTTTAGCGATACCCGCAGCCTTTATTAATAAACGATACTCTTATAAAACGGGTGTGCTAGTAGGGCTAGGATGTGCTGCAGCCGGTGCCTTTCTATTTTACCCAGCAAGTCAGACAATGACATATGGCTTTTTCCTGATGGCCTTGTTTGTGATGGCCGGTGGGTTGTCTATTTTGGAAACGTCCGCTAATCCTTATGTCATGGCGATGGGCAACGAGCAAAGCGCCACCAGAAGATTGAACCTAGCACAGGCATTCAACCCTGTAGGGACAAACTTTGGCGTATTCTTAGCCGCTACGCTCATACTACCTAATCTGAATCAGGCGTCAGCTGAAGAGCGAAGTGCTATGTCTATGACTGAGCTAAAATCTGTTATAGGTGCTGAACTGGATGCAGTGATGATCCCCTATGTCGCTATGGCGTGTGTACTTCTAGTGGTTTGGGTTGCCGTAGCTTTGATTAAAACCCCTGTGGATGAAGCCACTGAGTCTAAAGCTGACGATATCGATATCGCAGCATCATTGAAGCGCCTAGTGGCGAATAAGCATTATCGCTTTGGTGTAATGGCGCAGTTTTTCAATGTAGGCGCGCAAACCTGTGTGTGGACTTTTACTATCCAATACGTCATGAAAGCGATTGGGGGTAACGAGGTGCAAGGTGGCGATGTACTTCAATACAGCATGATAGTGTTTCTTATTTCACGATTTGTGATGACGTGGGTAATGCAGTATCTCTACCCAGCACGACTGCTTATGGTGATGTCACTGGTGGCAGTAGGTTTGTGTATTGTTATGACACAATCGCCAAATATCGTTGGTGTGGTGGCACTAATTTCAATATCTGCATGTCTATCGCTAATGTTTCCTACTATCTACGGCATCGCATTAGAAGGGCTAGGGAAAGATACTAAACTTGGCGCGGCGGGCTTAGTAATGGCTATTTTAGGTGGTGCAATTATGCCACTCTTCCAAGCTGCAATTATCGATTCAGCAGGTATTGTCGTTTCTTATATTGTTCCTGCTATATGCTTTATATTTGTGGCTTGCTATGGACTGTTTGACATTAAAGCAGTTAAAAGTCCTCAGAAAGTATCCATTGACGATTTGAAGACCAACAATTTGAAGACAAGCATGGCGAAGTAATACTTACTTTACTGTAGTGATGCTCATCATGATTTAAAAAAATGCCAGCCTTTGCTGGCATTTTTTTATGTGAGATGAACGGCGAAGTAGATTGGCACAAGAAGCAAGGATCTAATAGTTGCAGGTAACGTTGGGTGGACTAAAAATACTAGTAGATAAGATTGCAGCCTCAATATCAAAAAGCCAATTACATAAAATTCGAGTAGCGCAGAAAACTAGATTAACTGGTAATTTCTGTCGTTCATGCCAATACTAACTTAATGGTTTTCAACTACTATTGGGATTATGAATAATTGGTCTGGCTCTATTAACTCAAATATCATCAGCCATTTTTCGGTATTTTTGGTTCTACTTGGAAGCTATACGTTTTCACTTGGCGTTTACGCCGAGCAACGAAACACAATTACTTTAGCCACCTCAGAAGCGAGTCCATTCAGTAGCGCGCACAACCCTAAACAAGGGTACGTAAACGAGGTCATTCACCTTACATTTGAAAAAATGGGCTACATCCCCAAAATTGAATTCTTTCCACATGCTAGAGCGATATATCTCGCCGACGGCGGAAAAGTTGAAGGTGTTTTTCCACTTCGCGATAGCACAGTACGTGTTGAGGGGATGATATATTCCGATGCTATCCGTGGTGGGAGCATCAACTATCTTGTCCATAACAGTCGAAACATTCATAGCTTATTAAACACCGAATTAGGCGATTCGATATCACAATTCAACAACTTAGGCCTTTCCCGTCTTGGGGTTTTACGCGGTGCACAGTTGCCGTTGAGTCTTCGTGAGGCTGAAAATATCGATGTACTCTTAGCCAAATCATTACCGACATTGTTAGATATGTTAGATAGGGGGCGAGTTGACTTTATTTATATAGATGAATACAGCGCAAAACAAACAATAACTAATCATCGTCCCCACTTATCACAGAAATTTAAATTCATTAAATCGCTTAGAAAAAGCAATCCCCATTTCTTAGGGATATCGAAAAACTTGCCCGACGCCCCCCAAATTATTGCGCGTTTCAATCAAGCATTGGCTTCTCTAGAAGCTGATGGAAGCATCGATACAATATTAAAGCGATACGGTATTTTCATCGAGCCGGAAAATGTCGTTACAGAGAGAAAATTAATAGTTGGTGCGCCTAATATTAATGGTATTGAAACCGCTATTAGATACTTGAATGACAGCGGTACGACTTTCCCAGAGCAAGATATTCAGTGGCGTGTCATGGAGGAGAGTATACTCAGAAAGCACATACAGGGAGATTTTGCAGTTAACGAAACACAGTTTGACTTAGTAATGCTAGGTAATTTCGAGGTGCCTATTTGGGCCAGAAATGGTTGGTTGTTACCTTTTCCCGAGCCGCCCTCGAACTACGATATGAAA
Organism: Alteromonas stellipolaris; assembly: GCF_001562115.1. Taxonomy (NCBI): domain Bacteria; kingdom Pseudomonadati; phylum Pseudomonadota; class Gammaproteobacteria; order Alteromonadales; family Alteromonadaceae; genus Alteromonas; species Alteromonas stellipolaris. The sequence continues at coordinate 3,693,545 of NZ_CP013926.1, read as the reverse complement.
GATATTATACCCATCGCAAAGCATTCAAATACATACGAAGGTGAGGTCTATGGTTTACCGTTTGTAGGAGAAACAACGCTAACCTTCTACCGAAAAGATCTGTTGCAGAACGCTGATATTAGTTTGCCCAAGCAGATGACTTATAGAAACCTAAGCGCCATTGCTATGGAAATTCAAGATCCCAAATCGCAACTGTATGGTGTAGGGCTGCGCACAAAAGTAGGTTGGGGGCAAAATATGGCATTAATTGGCACCATGGTAAATACGTACGGTGGAAGCTGGTTTGATGAAGATATGAAGCCGCTGCTTACTTCTAGGTCGTGGGAGCGAGCAATCAAGGACTATGTTTCAATCGCGGTAAACAACGGTCCCCCAGGTGAATACGATTTAGGGTGGAAAGATAACCAGCAACTCTTTGCTGACGGAAAATTAGCATTCTTTGTTGATGCATCATCATTAGGTGGCTACATCTTAGATCCTTCTTCTTCGAAAGTTTCGGAGAATGTCGGGGTGACTTATGCGCCAATAGGAACAACACCAAAAGGGGCACAATGGTTTTGGTCGTGGAATTTCGCGATACCTCATTTAGCTCACAATAAAGAAATAGCACAGCAATTAGCTTATTGGTTAACTTCTAAAGCGTTTATTACTTCGGTTAAAGGTAAGTATGGTTATTACGCAGCGCCAGCTGGCACTCGTCATTCAACCTACAGTGACAGCTATATAAACGCTATTCCTTATGCTAGCTATGAATACAACGCACTGCTAGCAACTGAGCTTGATAATATTAATGTCCCCACGACTGGAAGCCAGTTTGTTCCAATCCCAGAATTTACGGCGCTCGGTTACCTTGTGGGAGTTCAGATAAATTTAGCAGTGAAGCAGCAAGTTACTATTCAAGAGGCATTAAAAACAGCGCAACACCAATCTGAAGCCGTAATGAGGCGCGCTGGTTATTATAACAACTGAAATTCCCACTTACATTTAGTTTGCAGGGCAAAAAATACCCAATACAGCCTCTCGCGAAGCGCCGGTAACAGCAGGTACGTTGCCTGGAATATTATTGTTGTGTGCAAAAGCTAGCCACGCGAATGCAGCCCCTTCAACGTGTTGGGGGTGAATATTGATACTGTGGCTGTCGCTCACTTGATAACTTGGCAATAAGTTGGCTATGCGTTGCATCAGCACAGGGTTAAAGGCACCGCCCCCACAAACGATGACTTGTGCACCTATAGGCATTTTTTGCTTGTTAATCTCATCGGCAATGCTTGTTGCTGTTAGCGCTAGTAGCGTCGCTTGCACATCTTGAGGGGGAAGTGTGCAGGCTTGTGAATTGGCGAGCGTATCAAGATAAGACGTTAACCATGCTATATTGAAATATTCTCTGCCAGTGCTCTTCGGCGCGGTTTGATGAAAATAGCTATCGGAAAGTAACGTTGTTAATAAGTCATCACTTACTACACCGGTATTAGCCCATAGCCCCTTGTCATCATAGGGCTTATTCAAATGCAGCTTAACCCACGCATCCATTAGGGTATTGCCTGGGCCAGTATCATAGCCAAGAGGAGCAATAGTATTTTGTTTTGCTGCTAAAACTGAAATGTTCGCAATACCGCCAATGTTAACCAACACTCTTGGCTGGGTATCGTGCGCGAAGATAGCATTATGGTAGGCTGGAACTAAGGGCGCACCTTGGCCGCCTAGGGCAATATCTTTGCGCCTAAAGTCAGCAACAACATCAATATTTGTGAGTACGGCAAGTGTATTTGGGTCGCCAATCTGACACGTAAAACCTTTTTGCTCAACGTCGTTGTGAAGCTCAACTCCCTGCGGGAAGTGCCTAATGGTTTGTCCATGAGAGCCAACTGCGGTGATATCGCTTGATGAAAGCTGAGTTTCTAATAGCAACACGCTTACGGCATGTGCAAAGCTTTCTGCCACCAACCTATCGGCTGTTGCCATAGCATTGAGCTCGTTAGGAGTAGGTGTGCAAAGTGAATGAAGTAAAGAAAGTAGATTAGCTGGATAAGAAATAGATACCGCATGTAAGGTTTGGCACTTATTGGCAGTGATATCGCAAAGGACGGCGTCAACGCCGTCCATGCTAGTTCCTGACATAAGGCCAATATACTTTGCCATAAGAAGGCTATTTCATTGCAAGCATTATGCGTTTGTTGTTATTAAGCTGCTGTTGACGTACATGGGCAATGTCCATGAATGCTTCACGCTCTTCAGCGGCAATAGGTAATGCTTTTGGCAGCGAAACAGTACGAGGGTTACGGTGTACGCCGTCTACCAAGAATTCATAGTGAACATGCGGGCCAGACGCCAAGCCTGTGCTACCTAAATAACCAATAGTTTGACCCTGTTTTACCGTGTCGCCTACTTTCACTGCACGTTTTTTAAAGTGCAGATACTTAGTGGTATATTTTTCACCGTGTTGCACAAATACATGGTGACCATTGTACTTGTCGTACGCTGACTTAATGACTTTACCATCGCCCGCCGCCATAACTGGCGTACCAACGGCAGCAACATAATCGGTACCACGGTGTGCTTTCCAGCGTTTTTGCACAGGGTGAAAACGTGCTTTGGAGAAGTTAGAGCTCACGTACCTAAAGTTAATAGGTGCACGTAAGAAGCTCTTACGCATGCTTCTGCCCTCAGGCGTGTAGTAAGTGCCGTCTTCATGCAAGATAGCGCTAAAGTCTTCACCTTGGTTGGTAAACTCTGCGGCGACTATGTCGCCATAGCCCACAAACTCACCATCGATGTATTGTTCTTCAAACACCACGTTAAAGGTATCGCCTGAACGAATTTCTGTCGCAAAATCGATATCCCAGCCAAAAATACCCGCAAGGTTCATAATTTGATTGCTGGTTAATCCGGCCGTTGCCCCAGCATTCCAAAAGCTTGAATGAATTTCACCTTGTGCAAAATTATAGCGAATATCAACGTCACGCTTTTCAAGATCGGCTGTTAAGCTATTATCTTCACTGGTGGGGTCGGGGCGAATGAATAAAGTTTCGGTAGAAGAAAGCTTATATTTAAGCTCACCAAACGTACCGTCGTTATTAATTTTGAACGAAAGCTCATCACCAGGTAACAAGGTAACCAGTGTTTTAGCAAGGTCACCAGCTTGAGTAACATTGTAAACGTCACGAGAGGTAAAACCCGCACGCTTAAATAGCTTTGCTAGGGTATCGCCGCTGCGAACTTTATAGGTTTGCCAGTTCGACTCTTCTTCGATTGAAAAGACGTCGGTTGACGGCATAATGTTCAAATCGAGAGGGTAACGAATACCGGTATCAAGTACCAAAGCATCTTGATGACGACTCGCTTCTACCGTGTCTGACGGCAAAAGAATAAGCCCACCTAAGAACATACTAGCAATAGCTAATCCTGTTCGGTGTTGCTTTGGCAATTGTTTAAATATGTTTAGCGCCTTTAGGGCGTCTAGTTTGATTCTCATAATACTACCTACTTGAGAATTTTATGTGCAATGTACTTGTCACATAAGTTGCTCAAAAATGCAACTTTTCTCATTGTTTTTTAGCGCAAAAGTTAATTATTGAACGCAATGGCAGTCCAACTCCTGCTTATTGAGTTGGACTGAGCAGGTCGAGAGCGATAACTCGCTTTTGCGCCCGCGGGGAAGAAGCTTCCACAAACACGCTGTAAACCCATCCATGGGCGCTCCGCCATCGCATCCATGCGATGGAGGGTTTGTTACAGCTTCTTCCCCACAGACACATGCGAGTTATCGCTCTTCACTAAAGTAATAGCAAGGCAATAAACACACCTCAACCATTGCGTTCAATAACGAACGTGACGACAAGTCATCCGCTTTTTGACGCAGAAACCTTTTAATGGTTCCAATGTCCGCGTAAAATGCCGCTCAAAATAGATTCTACAACATCAAGAGTGTGAAATAACCGATGAAAGACTGGCAAACAGCGCTAGCTGAAATTAAACGGGGAACGGATGAAATTCTCCCCGAAGAGGATTTAATTGAGAAATTAAAATCCGGCAAAACCCTAACCATTAAAGCGGGTTTTGATCCTACTGCGCCTGATCTTCATCTTGGTCACACTGTTTTGATCAATAAACTGCGTACCTTTCAGCAGTTAGGCCATACCGTTGTTTTTCTTATTGGGGATTTTACTGGCCTGATTGGCGATCCTACAGGGAAAAATGTGACACGCAAGCCCTTAAATAAAGAACAGGTATTAGAAAACGCGCAAACGTATCAAGAACAAGTGTTCAAAATTCTTGATCCTGAACTGACTCAAATTCGCTTCAACTCAGAGTGGATGGATCAGTTAGGCGCTGCTGGCATGATTAAACTCGCTGCCAGCCAAACTGTTGCACGTATGCTAGAGCGTGATGATTTTAAAAAGCGTTACAACAATGGCCAACCTATCGCGATACACGAATTTTTGTATCCACTTGTGCAAGGTTGGGATTCAGTAGCGCTTAAATCTGATGTTGAGTTAGGCGGTACCGATCAACGCTTTAATTTGCTAATGGGCCGCGAGCTTCAAAAAGAGCAAGGTATCAAGCCACAGTCTATTGTGATGGTGCCATTACTTGAAGGCCTAGATGGCGTTCAAAAAATGTCTAAGTCATTAAATAACTATATTGGTATTACTGATGCGCCAAACGATATGTTTGGTAAAGTAATGTCGATTTCAGATGACTTGATGTGGCGTTATTATGACCTGGTAAGCTTTCGTCCGCTTGAAGAGATAGCTGAACTTAAGCAGCGCGTTGAAAACGGTGAAAACCCACGTGATATTAAGATATTGCTAGCGAAAGAAATTATCGCTCGTTTCCACGACGATGCGGCAGCGGAAGGCGCACATCAAGATTTCATTCAGCGTTTCCAGAAAAATGCTATTCCTGATGAAATGCCAGAGTTCGAAATTGCACTTGGCGAAGAAGGTATTGCTATTGGTAACTTATTAAAAGAAACCAAGCTAGTAGGTTCAACGTCTGACGCAATGCGTATGATTAAGCAAGGTGCTGTGAAAATTAACGGCGATAAAGTAGAAGATACTCGTCTTGTACTGACCGAAGCTGGCGAAAACGTTTATCAAGTGGGTAAACGTAAATTTGCGAGAATTACGTTAGCCTAGTTTGGTATTAGCGCTTAGGCCTTAGTATTTAGGTGTTAACGCAAATACCAAAAAGCCCCGATTTATCGGGGCTTTTTAATTTCAGTAGATTTTTAGGAAAACCGGAGTAACATTTCTGCGCCTTCACATTCGCAGGTTTCAGGGCACACAGGGCAGTCGTAACCTTCGTGGATTGACTCATAGCGCCATTTGTTTGGGTGCTTTTTAATAAGTTCACCCCCGTTTTTGCTAAAGTATTTAAACGCACTATTACCTGGGCTTGAAAGCCAAATATGAGCAAGGCCTGCTTCAGCGCCTTGCGCTTTGGCCGCGCTTACCGACTTTGCCAATAAGGTACTTCCAATGCCCACTCCTTGCATAGCAGGCGATACCGTATTGCATTTGAAATAGCATACTTTTTCCGGTGCCACCGGCCAAAGTTCTGGGCTGCACCATTTATCACATTGCCACTGCGAATGAGCGTAGGTAATTCGAAAACCAACAATGTCGTTACCACAATAGCTTACCAAGCTAGCATTGATATTGTTGTGCCAGCTTTTATCGTACATGGCCTTTAATGTGTCAGGCATCAGGTAATTTTCACCCTGAACCTCATTACCTAAGCGTATAACATCATCAAAATGTTCGGGCGCTAAAGGTAGGTATTTAACGCTATTTAAGTTTGCTGCTGTCATGTTGCTCTTTCATACCATCAAGGTGAAAATCTAATGCTTCTACAGAAATGAGTATTTCTTTTACCGACATCCAAAGTGAATACAGAAGGGAGACTAGGCTTAATGCGAATATCCAATTACCCACTTGCTGATAAGTAAGGTAAATCGCAAGCATAGAGACGACACACAAAAAGAAACTGCCAACCCCGGCAATTTGCATCCGCTTAATAAGCTGAATACGCAGTCTCAAGTTCTTGATTTGGGCTAGGGTATTGTCGTCACGCTCTTCTTTTGAAAAGTTACGAATAAGCGTAGCAAGGGTTAAAAAACGGTTGGTATAGGCCAGCAACAGCAATGAGATTGCTGGAAAGAGCATGGCGGGTGTTGCGAGATCTATTTTCATGAATTGTCTGTCACCTTAGTGAATGCGTGTCAGTGTATCAAAAGTGTAGGGATGTTGTCGTCTGATAGTGAATAGTAGTGTAGGTGAGTGTTTAGTTGGTGTTAGAAACGAAATGCAGTTGAAAAGGCTTTAATTACAGAAGTTTTTTACAGAAAACTACATTCTGTCAATTGGCATTTGAGAAGCATTCCAGCCCAGCATGTCGCCTTCTAAATGCATGACTTCAGAAAAATCTAAGTCTTTTAAAAACTTCATAGCAAGTTTAGCCTGAGTGCCAGATTGGCAATAAATAATAATAGGCTTGTCTTTATGGCCCTCTAGCTCGGTAAGATAGTCGTTAATGTTTTCTTGAGGCATATTGATAGCACCAGGAATGTGTCCATCGGCAAAGTCGCTTGGAGAACGCACGTCTATAAGCATCCAGTCATTGTTTTTCACCCGCTCAATGAGGTACGGGGAAGCCGCAACCGATCCTTGAGAGGTTGCTTTCGCTGTGCATTGCAACGAAACAAATAACGTGATTGCAACAACGCAGAGAAACGTGACTAAAACGATTCGCATGAAAAACCTTTAGATAAAACGAAGCAATATTATACCTTGTGGCAGAGCTAGTTAATACCCTTACACAGTGTTTTTAGTTCATTAATTAACCGCAGTGAGAACCTGCTGGTAATGTCTGGATTGACGACAATCAAGGGGGCTGACATAAAGCGGCGGTGGGGATGCCAAAATTGCTCAAGATCGGACGCTGGCTGTTTGCTTGCGGCTACCAATGCAAAAGGCTGTCTAGATAACACTTCTTGTACCGACACTTGCGGGTAATCGACGGGGCTATCACCAAATAAGGTTTGCGCACCACATACGTTAAGCAGCTTATTCGGCCACGCATTGTCACCTATGGTCATTAGTGGCGATGTCCAAGAGTAGTAGAACACCTTGTGCTTTGATGGCGTGGCGTACTCGTTTCTCAGTGCCGCCAGATGGCGTAAAAACGCATTGGTGAGCGCATTGGCTTTTTCTTCTGTGTTAGTTACTTTACCTAAACGCTTCAACTCACTGGCAATGTCTTCAACTTCGGTGATTTTGGCTCGAAACACTTTATAACCTAAGCTTTCTAAGCGGTGTAAATCTTGCGGCTTATTACCCCCTTCCCACGCTAATATAAGGGTAGGTTGTAGCGCCATTATTTGTGTTAAATCTGCACCTTGATAGTCGGCTACTTTAGGTAATAGCTGTGCTTCTTTAGGAAAGTTACTGTAGTCGCTAACGCCAATTAAGTGCGCTTCTAAACCAAGGCTATAAACCCACTCGGTTAAATGAGGTGCAAGCGTAATAATACGCGGAGCTGACTCATTAGCTGAAGCACAATGAGGGGCTAGTACGAGTAGTAATGTAGTAGTTATTAACGCAACTTGCGTGCGCAGCTTGTGAAATACGCTTTTCACGTTAGAAGACCTCGCTTAGGGTTTGTGTTTGTACTGCGACTAATAACAAAAAGACACTCGCGATGGCGGTAACTACAGCCATGGCACCGACTATAGTGCGTTTGCTGCGTATCATATCTGAATACTTTACTTGCTCGGCACCACCCACGCGAGGGTAGCGGTACTTCCGACCATGATAAAATGCAGGGCCGCCTAATTGAATGTTTTGTATTCCACCAAATAGCGCGAGCAACAGGGAGGTTTTATCTCGTGCTTTACTTCGTTTTACCGCTCGAATACCTTTTACAGGATGAGTGAAAAGTAGCACTGCGACACACCCGAGTAGTGCAGGGGGAACTACTAACAAAGAAACAAGCTTTCTCACCGGTTTTGCAAAATGCACCATTTTAGGATTTCGATAGTGCCATTGCCATGAGGTGAGCAATAACAGACGGTAGGTGAGCGCTCCAATCGGGCCAGCCAACATAAAGTAAAAAATAACGCCGCAATATAGATATAAAAACTTAAGCCATAGCGATTCAATAGCCGCTTTCGCAATACCTACATCGGTTAATTGGGTGCATTCACGGGCGACTATGGTGTCTACCGTTTCTCTGGTAAGGACTTTTTTATTTTTACCTACCGTTTTTAAAATCTTACTGAATTGATGGCGCTGATAGGCAAAATCGAGCAAGGCGACCATGATCACGGCTTCGAAAAAAGCAGGGTATTGGGCCATGTATATGAGTATGGCAAGGCAAACGATTAAGGGCGCCAATAAAACAATGGCCGCCAATGAACCGGAGATATAATGTTGAGAACGGGAGTAGCTTAGAGAGGGAAGAACTTTAAACCCCATCTGCCTAACCAGATAACGCATAAGGGTAAGCGGGTGGCTGCTAAGCGGCCACCGCCAAACGGCATCTAAAACAACTGCCAACCATAATACCAGCACCGACTGATATGCTGATTGGGTCAGCAATGCTTCCATTAACTGTTACGCCAACGCTTTAATCATAGCCATAACAAGTTGCGCTGAATGTTTTGCAGCAGTATCTAAATATTCTTTAAAACTGACCGTTGATGTCTTGCCTGCGATATCCGACAGCGAACGTATGACAAGAAACGGAACATCAAGCATGTGACAGGTTTGGGCTATCGCAGCACCTTCCATTTCAACCGCTTTCATATCAGGGAAACTTTCACGTAACGCTTCTACAGCTTCATCGGTACCGATAAACGAATCGCCAGTACAAATAAGGCCACTGGTAGATTGGATGTTTTCTAACTCGCCCGTCGCCGTTTTGGCAGCTTCAATTAGCGTATTGTCACAACGGTAGTCTTCAGGCATGCCAGCACATTGGCCAAGCTTGTAACCGAAATGGGTTAAATCCACGTCGTGATGGATAACGTGTGTGGCAATCACCAAGTCACCAATGTTTAAGCTTTTATCAAAGCCGCCAGCTGAACCTGTGTTTACTACAGCATCTGGCGCGTATTGTTCAATAAGTACCGTAGTGGCAAGTGCCGCTGCAACTTTTCCTATGCCGCATTTTACCAACACAACCTCAACATTATTAAGGGTGCCTTCATAAAAGGTTAAGTGTTTCCATGTGGTTTCTTTTAGGTTTGAAAGTGAAGCTTTAAGTAACGCAACTTCTTCGTCCATTGCGCCTAGAATGCCAATTTTTTTCATGCCAGTCTCTTTCATGTCAGTCTCTTTCACGTCATTAACGATTTAGTCAAATATGGGGGAAAGCAAAAATTGCTATAGATATGGTAATGAATTGTATAAGGAAATGAGGAAAACTGACAGGAAAAAGCCTTTGTCACCTGCTATTACAGCAATAATGGAGCGCAACAAAGGCTAGGGGGAAATAGTAATATTTTACGCAGCTGCCGCGCGGCTAGACCTTACTGGGCGAGTAGGGCGCTTAGTCGGTTCAGGGTTGTGCGTAGGAAGCTGTGACATTTTTTGTTGAATTCTTCTATAAGGAATAAGCTTGTTTTCAAGGCATTCACGAATGTCGTCGACGGTATAACCCGACTTAACCTTAATGCGCGCATGAGGAACACCCGCCGCATCTAATGCGCCAGATACAAACCAATCGCGCTGGGTTTTGTAACCTTCCTTCCCTTGGTTATGCACAAGGTCGATAGCTAATATTGGGCTCATGTCCTGTTTATCGACCAGAATAAAATCGAGTTGGCGCGAAGAGGCTCTAGAAATAGCTTGGCTGGCCGTTTTCTTGTTGGCCGATTGCCTTACTGACACTATGTCGCTCAAGCGCACACGGCAAATGATACGAAACTCTCGCCCCATTGCTTGTTCAATAAGGTTTAAAAATGAGTGCTCTACAGGAGTGAAAAGCTGTGGCTTTCGGCGAAAAGGAAACGCTACGCCACCATCTGATAATTTTATGGCGCCTAATGCCACCACAATAAGTAACATCATTAAAATAATTGCCAGTTCCATCATATTCCTCGCATATCAACGTGTAATGCGCGTCATAAAAATGACGCTTTTTTTGACACCACTGTGGTTCTTTACTGAAATTGCAAAGGCAGTGCCACATTGAACGAGGAGAGGAGCTAGGCGGAAATAAAACTTAGGGGAGGTTACGGCTTACTAATGATAAGTACATCAACTTGCGTGCCCATATTATCCGGTGACACCACAATACGAACCGAGTCATCTATTGCTGCAAGCATGGTGCGGTGGTTAACCGGCGATTTTTTTACAAATTGCGGATAGGCATTTTGATAGTAGGCAATAACATCTTTAGGTGTGTGCTTAGTAAAATAAACTAAGCTAGCAGGCAAGCTATCGTCGAATTGCTGACACTGACGGGCATTGGTCATCAGCGAGACGTCAAAAAAGGAAGCAGGGCAAGTCTGAACAACAGGTGCATCTAATGAACTGTTGGTGGTCACAGTATCGGCTAAAGCTTGGCTGGCCATTGCTAGCCCGCCAAGTAAAACTATATTGATGCTTTTACGTAAACCGCTTGTCATTATTCTTGTTAACCCGTAATCACTCTTTGTATCGATAATAGTGGGCTAACTATATAAGAGCAATAGACAAATAGTTGCACAAGGTATGTTCATTACATGATGGGTATATTGCGGCCACTTTTATCTTTTGCGCTATGTATTCAACCTATTATTTGTACTTCTTTATATAACGCATTCCAATATCATCATCATGCCCCCTAGTATCTACTTGAAAGTATGGCCCATTAGCCTTGGGATAAAAGATAGTAATAATGATCTCGATTATTTTTAATATTTATTTAACATTTTTTTCAAATTAAACTACTCTACATTTGCCACCGGTGGCATTTGGTGGTTGGTTTACTTATTTAAAATAGCTTGTGAACTTTTGCTTTAGTTTAGCTTTAATATCTTTTTTGAAGTAATTGAAGGTAATGTTTTCTTAGTTTTTGGTAAAAGTTTATTTTTATTTTTTTAATAAAATTCAGGGATTAAAGATGAATGTTATAACTAATTTGAAGAAAGGTAGAGCCTCGATTGCTGTATTGCTTGTGTGCTCAATGTCAGGTGCTTATGGCTCGGGCTTTCATACCCAAAACGGGGGTGCGACCGGTGGCGCAGGAGGTGATGTGGTACGCGTAACAACGGGCAAACAGATACATGAGGCACTCTGTAATCGGAACACCAGTGAAACACCGATTATCATCGAAGTAGAAGGCACTATAAATCACGGTAATACTGAAAAAGTGTCGGGAAGTAGTTGCAATACCGCAGAGGATAAAATTGAATTAAAAGACATTAGTAACGTAACCCTTATAGGGGTAGGTCAAGGTGCCTTGTTTGATGAACTTGGAATACACATACGGAATTCTACCAACATTATTATACGAAATGTTCACGTTCGAAATGTGAAAAAATCGGGTTCACCAACATCTAACGGTGGCGATGCCATCGGTATTGAAACCGATGTGCGAAACGTGTGGGTAGATCACGTAACATTAGAAGCAAGTGGCGGCGAAAGCGAGGGTTACGACGGGTTATTTGATGTAAAGGACAATTCAAAATATATCACGCTTTCGTACAGTCATTTGCTCAACTCTGGTCGTGGGGGATTAGTAGGTTCAAGCGAATCCCAAGTCAATAATGGGCCATTAACCTATCACCATAATATTTTTGAGAATTTAAACTCGCGAGTACCTCTAGTGCGAGGGGCCACTGCGCATATTTACAACAATCATTACGACGGTATTGAATCGTCGGGTATCAATTCAAGAGCAGGGGCTGAGGTTAAAGTTGAGAATAACTATTTTGAAGATGCTAAAGATGTGTTGGGAACGTTTTATACCACGACTGATGGCGATTGGCAGGTAGCCGGGAACATTTTTGGAAGCGGCGTAACATGGAGTTCATCTGACGATGACTATCAGCCAGCCGGTCCGAACGTGGTTTCTACCACTAGTGTTGGCATCCCGTATTCTTATACTCTCGATAATGCCTCATGCGTCCGCAACATCTTGCAACAAACAGCTGGCGCGAATAAAAATTTGCAAGTATCTGACGGTAGTTGTGGAACTACTGGCGGTGGTGACAACGGCGGTGGTGACAACGGCGGTGGTGACAACGGCGGCGGTGATAACGGCGGCGGTGATAACGGCGGCGGTGATAACGGCGATACGCCTTCCGGCGTTAACCTCTCTCTCTCGGCCGATGCTGATGGTAGTTCAAAAGCAAGTGGTACCAGTTATGGCAACGTTAAAGATGGGGATACCAGCACCTATTGGTCACCTAACGGTTCAACCGGTCGCGTTAGTATCAAAGGGTTGGACACAACCATTAACGCAGTTCGAATTGTAGAAAGAAGTGGTGCTGAAGGGCGCGTTACGTCTTGGAGATTGGTTAATAACGACACTGGTTCAATCATTACATCAGGTAACACTATTCCTGATCCCATAACGTTTTCAGATGTAAGCTTAGGCAAACTTAACTTTGTCATTGATTCATCATCATCGACGCCTCAAATAGCTGAATTCGAAATTTATTTTGGGCTAGATAGTAATGGAGGGGGCAGTAGTGATGGAGGTTCAAATGTTGTCAATGGCACGGTGAACGGAATCTATAGAATTACCCCTGTACATAGCGGACGAAGTTTTGATGTAGCCAACTGCGGAACTACAAATGGTTCAAATATTCGCCAATGGGAATGGTTAGACAATGATTGTCAAAAATTTACCATTTCGCAAGTGGATGGAATTTGGCACCGTATCTCACCATTAAACGCATTGCAGCAGAGTTTAGAGATATCAAATAACTCGACATCTGCAGGGGAGAACGTTCAATTGTGGCAATATAGTGGAGGCAATAATCAACTGTTCCGCTTTCAATCTGCCGGTTCGGGTAAGTGGCGAATTGTAGCAAGAAACAGCGAGCTATGCCTTGATATAGCTGGGCAGGGCGGGGGTAATGGTGCCAATATAATTCAGTGGACTTGTATTGCTCAAGCAGACAATCAAATGTTTGAATTGACTAGACAGTAAATAAATACGCGCCCAACTTGTGGTGTGGGCGCTTTTATATGCCACCGGTAGCATTTTATTAAATTCATGTTAATATCGCCTGATTGTTCAAATTTGGAGCAGGTTAGGAATGGAGCGATATATTATTCCCAGTGTTTTTCAAGCAATTCAATTGTGTCAATTCATTGCTAAATCTAAAACTGGATTAACGGCTACTCAAATTGAAGAGACACTTCACCTACCGCGTACATCTGTATTTAGATTACTAAGAACGTTGTCGAGTGAACGGGTAATTGAAAAACGAGGAACTCGCTACTTTTACGGTAGTAGAGTTTACGAAATTTCTGCGGCTAATTCTCGCGCCCGCCATCTTCAAAGGCTTATCGCACCGTCGCTTGCTTCTTTGTTAGCTTCTTCAGACTGCAGTGCCATTATATGTGTGCCAGGCGATTATTGTGCATTTGTTATTGATGTATTGGATGCGCGCCCAAGCCGTATATCAAGCATTCGTCCAGGAAGCAAACTTCCACTTTTTAACTCTGCACCAGGTCATATTATGCTCACATATCATAATCGTTATACACGCCTTAAAGATTCTGAAAAAATAGCGTTTTTCGATAAAAATCTAGCCACGAAATACCGGACTGAAGTATGTACTCGTGGGTTTGCCATGAGCTATTACACTAGACGGAATGCAACGTTACTTTCGGTTCCTGTATTTGCAAAAGAAGGAGAGTTTGTTGCCATGTTGGCGGTAGAACTTGAAGGCAAAGAGTTCGATTACAAGACATTACAATCATGGGGTGAAAAACTAAAGTCCATCGCTCGAATACCCCTAACCTTTAGTCTTGCTGATGAAGAGGAATCAGTGTGAAATATTTAGTATCTGGATGCGTAATACTATCGTGTGTATTTTTCTATTGCGGTTTATTTAGGTGTGAAGCCACGCCGTTAGCGTTTGATGGGGCAAGAGGATTTGGAAAGTATACAGAAGGCGGAAACCGTGGAAGAGTCCTAGTAGTTTCGTCATTAAATGATAATGCTAAATCCCCTCAAAAAGGTACGCTTAGGTGGGCAGTAAGACAGGCTTATCCTCGGCTCATCGTGTTTAGCGTTTCAGGCATTATTCACTTGGAGAAAGAGCTTGAAATAAAACATGGAAACGTGACTATCGCAGGGCATACTTCCCCTAGAGGCATCGTTATTTCAGGAGCTTCTACCAGCATAGAGGCTAATCAGGTTATTTTTCGGCACTTGCGCTTTCGGCCTGGCCGCTCAAGCGAAGAGGGCGATGCCCTCACGGTACGCAACACAAAAGATGTCATAATAGACCATTGTTCTCTTAGCTGGTCTAGCGACGAAGTAGGATCTTTCTACAACAACGAACGGTTCACACTTCAAAACAGCATTCTATCTGAGAGCCTGAATAATGCGGGGCACCACAAGGGTAACCATGGGTATGGCGGGATATGGGGGGGAAGCAATGCAAGTTTTATACAGAATTTACTTGCAAACCACACCAGCCGAAATCCTAGAATTAATGGGTGGCGGCTTAAGCCTCTTTATGCTCAGAAAAATGAATTTGTCGACATCAGAAACAACATAATTGCCAATTGGCAGAGCAACTCAACCTATGGAGGGGAAAATGGGAAAGCCAACCTTGTAGGTAATGTATACGTGCCAGGACCAGCTACACAGAAAGTGTGGTTCTATCAAATATGGGCGCTTGATAATCCCGCAACGTCGGTTTTTATTGCCGACAACGTAATGCGTTCTCATCCACAGATGACATCTAATAACCGGTTAGGTGTTGTTGTAAAGAATCTTAAGTTAAATACCCCATCCGCACAGCTTATATTAGACAACGTCTTAGTGGATAAGCCGCTTAATACAAAGGCGATTGATGCGCTGAATGACCCTATTGTAAGTGCAGAAGCGAGCTGGAATACATTGATCATTAACAGGAATATAGGCGCAAATCAAACTCGGTACGGTATGCAATTAGACCCTGTCGATACTCGGATTCTTGCCCAGCTAACAACTAATACGTATATGTATGAAAAGGGAATTATAGATAATGAGTTAGATGTAATGGCATGGGAAGACTACAACGAATACTTTAACCTGAAAATACCTTCCAACATTAAAATTCAGCAACCTGTTAGTGACGAAAAGTGGCAAATACTTGCTGGAATTACTCCAAATCAGCATTAATGATTCATATTTTAATATTTTGTTAAGAAGTGGTTAATTTTAATGTGAAATCTTTTCCTTTTGAGTGATAATGCCACCGGTGGCACGGCAAAGGCACCTACAGCGCTGTGTTGATTTTGGAATTTAGGAGTTCAAAACATGAAAGTGTTTAAATGGACAGCGCTTGCGCTAACGGTTTCCACAGCCTTTTCAGGCATGGCACAAACCAATGAGTCGATAGAAGATCAAACTGAACAAACCCAAGCTAGTGACACCCCTGATGATATAGAAGTAGTTGAAGTAAAAGGGGTTAAACAAGCCGATTTGAAAGCTCGTGATTTAGAGCGGATGAAAAGCGGGTTTAGTTCTGTTATTTCAACCGACGATTTAGGAAATTTTGTTGATCAAAACGTTGCTGAGTCTCTTAGACGGTTGCCTGGTGTTACGCTGCAGCGTTCTGAAGGTGAAGGGAAGTACGTAACGGTTCGAGGCCTTGGGCCTGGTTTTGTATCTATCAACATGAACGGTTCACAGATGTCAGGCGCAGGCGAAGAGCGCAAAGTAGGCCTAGATGCGCTGCCCGCTGATTTATTAGGAACCATTGAGGTACTGAAAACGCTGACCCCAGATCAGAATTTAAATTCGATTGGCGGCACCGTTAACGTAAAAGCAATATCGGCGTTTGATCGAGGAAAGAACACCCTCAAAATGCGCATTCAAGATGCATATTCAGATGCTCGTGAAGCCCATTCACCTAAATTTAGCATTGACGGGACTCAATTTTTTCTTGAGAACACCCTTGGCATAGGATTTGCGCTTTCACATGAAGACCGAAAAACGCAAATAGACGAAACCCGTCATCATAGTAGTAACGAAATGAAGTTTTACACGGCTGATTTAGGTAAAACCGAGGAAGAAATTGCTGCGGGAGACGAAATTCTCGCTCCGGCTCAGCTTGAAGTTCGCCGAGAAATAGCGGGGAGAACCCGACAAGCTGCAGCGCTTAATATTGAATACAAGCCTTCTGCAGATGCGTACTACTATGTTAAAGGAACGTACACGCAATTCGAAGACGACGATTTAGCCTTAAGGGAATTCTACGACTTTCAAGATGCCGGTTCGGTAGGTAATGGGGAAATTGTTTACGTAAACAGCCAAACAAAAGAATTTATTCTCAGTGATATCGATGTTTTTCATCAGCATTTTATTCAAGAAAGTGAGAACAAAACGGCGACCTTCAGTATCGGGGGAGAAAATAGAATTGCCGATAGATTTGTGTTCGATTATGAGTATGCCCAGTCTCGTTCTGACGAAGACTCAAACGGTGATAGGCGGGTTCAATTTCGCGAGCGCGACCTGATTGTATATGGCCAAGCATCTAGAGATAACATACGCGCAAAAACGCTTAGTCCAGATGAAGCAGCAGGTATCGCTGGTCTTTCTTATGACCCCAATAACAGCATATTTGGCACGTCGGGAAGTGGAGATGGCTCTGACCTTTCCAATTATCAATTCGATAATTTGTTTCTCGAAGGAGGCGACCGTGTTGATGAGATTAAAACCTTCAGTTTGAATTTACGCGCCGATGTTTTTAACGACTGGTTAGACTTCATTAAGATAGGTGCCGAAGTTACCGAACGAGACCATGTGCGTAATAAAGACCGGTGGAGTTTCGATCCTTCTGCGAGTGATTGTAGCGACGAGGTTTGCATTGCGGCTGTTAATTCCACTTTGGCCGATTATGAAAGTAGTATTCCTGACAACAGCGCCTTTCAACTGCCCTTCGAAAGTCGTAGTGTTGTTGATGAAATCGTTAATGCTACACGGCAAACGGTGGTGCCCGCGACCAACGGTGAAGTATCAATAGAAAGTACTAAAGGCGACTACAGCATTGTTGAAGATACACAAGCAGTCTACGCAATGGCGGAACTTCCACTTGGAGCTGACGCTACGTTAACAACGGGCGTTCGTTGGGCACAAACAGAATTTTCATCTGCGGGTTATATGTCACTTGAAAACGATGACTTTGAGTTCAATGGGGCAGGAGCGGGTACGTTAGATATTGCTATTCCTCTTCCTGATGCAACCATCAAATACAGTGAGTTTTTCCCAAGCGCACATGTGAAATGGGAGCCCTCTGAAACCTTGTTAGTTCGGGGAGCGGTATGGACCAGCTTTACGCGTCCATCATTTAAACAAGCACGCGCATATGCCATTTTTGATAGTGATATTGAGCTGTGCCCTCCGGGCTCTGATGACTGTGACGATAGCCAAGGTGGCGCTTCGTTACAACAGCTTAGCCAGTTTGTATTGGGCTCTGACAACGCATTAGATGTTGGCAATCCTAATTTATTGGCAATGACCTCGATTAACTACGATGCATCAATTGGATGGTATCCTAGCGAAAACCTATTCATGGAAGCGGCTGTGTTTTACAAAGACATCGATAATTTTATTGTTGATGTTAACGGTATAGGCATGTCGCTTGATGAACTTCCCCTTACGTTACCGGTTAATCAGGTGACCGAGTTTGTCATTCCACAAGACTTATACCTCAACGAAATCAACATTACCGTTAATGGGGACAAAGCCACCGTATTTGGGATAGAGCTTAGCTACAATCAATACTTTGAAAATGGTTTTTTCTTGCAAAGCAACGCGACTTTGCTAGATAGCGAAGCCACTTTAGATAGCAGTATTCGTCAGGGAACTGTGGCCTTACCGGATCAGGCTGATACAACATTTAATCTTGTTGTAGGGTGGGAAAGTAAAACCTTTTCGGCTCGATTGATTGGCAATATGCGCTCAGAAGTTCTTGAGCAAATTGGCTCCTGTCCAGGCACTGCTAATTTGAACGATCCAAAAGCTTGTAAGGTATGGGGTGACCAATATCAAGACGATGTGAAAAGTCTCGACTTCAAACTTCAGTACGACATCACTGATTATGCCCAAGTCTATTTCGATGCAATTAACCTTACCGATGAAGCCGACTTGCGCTATTTCGAAGGCAATGCCTTAAGTGGCGGTAATGTGCTGTTTCAAAAGGAAGAGTATGGCCGCAGCTATCAGCTTGGCGTAAATATTAAGTTCTACTAATTGTTTGTGCTGGGGTAACCCGGCTTTATCCACCCTATATCGCTGGAGCGGACAATTTAAGACGTAGTGCGCCCAGTAGAAAATGGAGATTGAGTACTATGAAACTCACAAAAATAGCAGCCCTTGTGGGCGGTGTTATTCTCATTAGCGCCTGCGGCGAAAAAAGCAACACTAATGTCACCCTTCCCCCAGATCCCGCATTAACAGGGGTGTTTGTAGACAGTCCGGTGTCGGGGTTGGGTTATACATCTGCATCGGTCCCCGATGGCGTAACCAATGCCAGTGGAGAGTTTTCTTATTTTAGAGGTGAGCAACTAAGCTTTCATATAGGTGACCTCATATTTCCTGATGCGCCAGCATCTAGTGTTATATCACCTCTCGATTTATTCGCTACCGACAACCCATTTAATCAATCGGTAGTGAATACCATTCGTTTGCTTCAATCGTTAGATATTGATGGCGATGCTAGCAACGGTATATCGGTTAGCGATAGCGCGGCTAATGTGGCAGTGGCCACCCTTGATGACGGGCAGTCACTTGGTGATTTCTTTAATCAATCAGATGCTGATTTTGCCGCCGACGTAGAAATTTGGCTAGGCTCGGCTGGCGGGGCGAGTAGTACCCTTGTTGATAAAGCAACTGCCGTAACTCACTTCGTCAATTATCTTGAAACTGATCTTGGTACATTGTTTCCAAATACCTTTGATGTGACAAAATTTACTGGGGAAATATACGCCCCAAACATTAAAGGGCGTACGGTTTCTCAAGCCACTTATACCTTTACACCAAGCGATGAAACAAATTTAGCAGGTGGTTTTGTACGGGTTCACGGCGAAACTAACGTTACTGGCAGTTACACGTTTTCATTTGGCAGAAAAGTCATTACGTTAAATTATGACGATCAGACTGAGCACCTTATTTCTCGGGCTTACAATACGGTAAACGATGTATACAGCCTTTGTGTGGTATCGGGCGAAGAAGCCACGACTAACGCGTTAGCACTACAAGTTGAAAGTTGTCTGGCTAAAGACGATCCCGCAGCGTATTTGTTCGCTTTTACTCAAGCACAGTCTGACGCACAATTGATGAAGTTAGAGGAGGCCGCGAACGCTATTCAAGCCGCACTAGAAGAGAATTTTGATACCGATACAGATACATTTTTTTCATCTTCATATAAACGTCTAAGTGACGAGCCTGATGCTGGTGCGCTTTATTACGTTACCGGTGGTAGCCCATTAGTTGATGCTACTACAGGACAGCTTACCTTGGAAGGCGATCGGTTTAGCATTGGAAACGCCGCTCAAAACCCTGGTGCAAACACATCTTCATCTAATACCGTAGGCTCGGGTATTTACAACCTGAGTGAAGGTTTTACCATTAGCTTCGATGTTATTTCTCATAATAGTGGTGGGTCATTCTCGCTTTATGTCGACAACAACACGACAGGACAAGATAACTCTGTACATGGTGCTGCCTCTAAATTTGTGAGTGAAGGTTTAGCGGATGGCGCTATAGTGGCGGGTGAACGTTTCACTTATACCTACGAGCCTGGCGACGATATTGGCGGTGGTGATCCCACGGCTCCAGATGCCAAAATACTCGACAGCAGTATCACTAATAGCTTCTTCCAATTACGCACAGACTCAAGTGCAACGATTACCATTGATAATTTAAAAATTGAGACGATAGCAGATGCGGTTGAACCGCCTCCGCCGTCAGAACCGGATCCTACCGAGCCTGAAGAACCCGTTATTATTCCAAGTGTATCGCTACCCCTGTCGCTCAGCTTTGCCGAAGAGAGTGAAGATATATTTTCAACTAATTTTGCTGCAATAGAAAATGGGGAGGGTGAACAAGTTCCTATGCTTAGTATTACCGGCGGCTCTGTAACTCAGGTTGCAACCGGTATTGAACTGGATGGTGGTCGTTTCACGTTAGGAAACACTGAGCCGGATGTAATAAGCTCGTCTGACGATACATCTTCTACCGGCGCACTCGATTTAAGTCGGCCATACACGGTGGTATTCGATGTTATCTCAGCGGAAGATACCGAAGGCGATAATCACTTCCAAATTTACGTAGATAATAATACGTCAGGTAGCGCTAATTCACACTTAGGGGGAGATTCACGTTTCTTTAATGAGCCGGTGGTTGATTTAGTAGCAGGGACTACCATGACCGTAGAGGGGCAGGTAGCGACACCAAATTCATACCTACAATTTAGAACCGAAAGTGGCTCAGTTGTCGTAATCGACAATATTCATATTGAGTATATCGAAGCGAATGTATTGTTAGATGAAACGTTTGAAACCGATATCGATACTTTCTTTAGTGCAGAGTATAAAGCGACCGATGCTACTACGCCTTTTTATAGTGTTACCGGTGGTGGTTCAGGTATTACCATCACTGACGGCGAATTATCTATGGACAGCGCTCGATTCACGTTGGGCAATACCACTCCTGAAATCGATACCACAGCTGAAGATACCACCACGACTGGCGTGCTTGATTTAAGCCGTGAATACACGATTAGCATGGATGTGATTGCTATAGAAGATGCCGAAGCTAATAACAACTTCCAAATCTATGTCGATAACAATACCAGTAGTAGTGGTAAGTCGATACATGGCAGTGATTCTAAGTTCTACAGCGAACTCATTACCTCCCTCATACCAGGCCAAAAGTTGACGATAGAAGGATTGGTTGCAACGCCCACGTCGTTTCTTCAAATGCGAACTGAAAGTGGCGGTAAAGTAGTGATTGATAACGTGGTCATCGCCTACGTTGGTGATGCGCCTAACAATAGTCAGTTCAATTGTGATAGCGAGCCTGAACTTTATTTTTGTGACGATTTTGCAGAAGGTTCATTGGATAACTTTACCCTGATTGCAGACGATGCAGGCACTAACGGACCTCAAGGCGTATTCGATATTCTTGATGATGATGGCAACAACGTTCTTCGTTATACCGCTGGTGGCGAAGGCGGGGAAATTTTGTTAGTTAAAGAAACGGCACTAAGTGGGTTGCCTGAAAGCGGCAATTATTATGTCGAAGCCCGTATTCGTCCGCGTCAAAATAGTACTACTCGTAACAAACAACTTTTCTTAATGGGGCGTTATGTTAGTGCTGGCAACTGGTACGCTGGTGGACTTAATATACAAAATTCATCGAGTAGCACGCAAGTTGAAGTGGCGATTAGTACTGATGGGAGCATTGCCCGTCCTGTACAGAAAAAATCACCTATCTTGCTAGGTGAAAAAGAGGAAACTGATGGCACGTGGTATCGAGTACGTTTTGACATGGATGGTGAAAACCTAACGGTTTACCTTGATGGTGAAAACATGGGGAGTACTGTGGATTCAACCTATAACGCAGCGGGTTTAATAGGAATTTTTACCAACAACAGATCTTTTGAATTAGATGACCTCAAGGTTGGAAACCCGTTGGTAAAGCCGGTTCAGCTTACGCTTGATTATAAAGAGCCTAATTGGGAAACCACCACCAGTAGCGATCCGTTGTTTATCTATGTCACCGCAGTGCAAGATGATGGTATTACCGAAGATACATTTACCGTAACAACCAGTGATGCCAATGTATTAACGATTGCTCAAGATGGCCCGCAGGTGACACTTACGCCTACGGCTGAAGGAAATGCGATAGTCACAATCACATCGGGTTCTGACCCCACGTTAGTAAAGCACATTGCTGTTACTGTCGAGGAAGGATTTATTATGCCGACGGCCGCTTATGGTGATTTGTCTGCGGATACGATCCCCAGTTCTGGCAATCAAAATGCTTATGTCGATACGCTACTCACCTTAACGTTTGACGATACGCCCACGTTAGGGAGTAGCGGTGAAATTCGCATTTACAACGCTTCTGACGATACGCTTGTCGATGTGGTGAATGTAGCTGGTGATACCGACTACATTGGTTTCAAAGGCCAGGAAAGACAACGCAAAGTTAATTATCGTCCAGTTTACGTTAAGGGGAATTCACTTGTAGTTAAGCCGCATACAAATGCACTCGATTACGGTCATTCTTACTATGTATCTATTGGGGATAACGTCTTAACCAGCGGTACTCTGAATGGAGAAACGTTTGTAGGCCTTGGGAAAGATGCGGATTGGGCCTTTAGTACTCGAGAGGCCGCTCCTTCAGGCAATTCGATTGTCGTTGATGACGACGCTGAGGCCGATTTTCGCACGGTGCAGGGCGCGCTTAATCACATTATGCAAAATGTCCCTGTTGAAACACCGTCGAACGTCACGATTAGAGACGGTGAATATCAAGAAATGCTGTTCTTACGGGGTAACAATAAGGTTACTTTGCAAGGAGAGAGCCGTGACAATACCCTTGTTTATTACGACAACTTTGAAAGCTTTAACAGCGGGAGTGGCAAAAGCGAAGCGCCCTCAACAGGGACTCCTTCAGGCGGCAGAAGTGTGTTTCTTATAGAGGGCGTAGATGACTTAACCTTTAATAACTTTACTCTGAAAAATTCACATATTCGAAGTAATGCCTATTCAAACCAAGCAGAAACACTATTATTTTAATAGCGATGCCGGAAGATTAACCGCGGTGCGTATGAACTTTGTCAGTGAACAAGATACGCTCTTGCTTAAAGGCTTTAGTTGGTTCTACCAATCGTTAGTGGCAGGCAATGTAGATTTCATCTGGGGCTATGTTGATACTGCGTTGTTTGAAGAGAGTGAAATTCGAACAATTGGTGATTCTAAAAATGGAGATCCAGAGGAAGACACCGCAGGTGGGTACATTCTGCAGGCGAGAGTTCCTGAGATTACCAATAAAGGTTTTATTTTCCTGAACAATCAATTTACCCATGGACCAGGTCCTATCGGTAACGGTGTACTTGATAACTCAACCTATATTGCACGCAGTGGTGGAAGTGCGGATTACTTCGATAATATCACCCTTATTAATAATCGATTTGATACTCACATAGCGACTAGGGGCTGGGCGGGTGAAGGCGTTCGAAACCAACCCGCTACCAATCCTAGTCCAGCAACATCGACGGCAGGCTGGCGCGAGTATGGCAGTATGGACATCAACGGTAACCCACTAGATCTTTCAGCTAGAGAGTTCGTGTACATTTTATCTGAGAGTGAGGTTGCTGCGCTTACCAATCGAAGTGATATTTTTTCTCATTTTAACAATGGTGAAGGCTGGGAACCGCAAGCACCCAATGTACCAGAGATTGCGCCGGCACCTACCTTTACGGCAAGCGGCTTCGCACAGTATAGTTTCGATTTAACTGGTGGAGCGGGTGGAACGGTCGTTACTGTGGATAACGGTTTGGATTTAAAGACTGCACTGGATAATGCAAGTGCAGCGAATACACCGATAACGATTTATGTTGATGGCACTATTACTGATGCCAACTCAGGAGGCACGGGGTCTGCCATTGAAATACGTGATATGAATGATGTGTCGATTATTGGTGTGGCCAACAGAGGTGAATTTGATGGAATTGGTATTTTAATTAAACGTGCCAATAATGTGATAATTCGCAACTTACGTATCCACCATGTACTTACAGAAGGTAAAGATGCTATCTCTATTGAAGGTGATAACGACGGTTCAAGCACAAGCAATATTTGGATCGACCATAACGAGTTATATAGCACCTTAGCGGTAGATAAAGATTTTTACGATGGGTTAGTTGATAGTAAACGGGGCGCAAAAAATATTACTATTTCATACAATTATCTGCATGATCACTGGAAGGCATCGTTGCACGGTCATACCGAAAGCGATACTAGCAGTGCAAGCACTGAGCGCTTAATTACCTTCCATCACAATCGCTTTGAGAATATTGAATCTCGATTGCCATTATTTCGCTATGGCCACGGGCATTTGTATAATAACTACTATAACCAAATATCCTCTACCGCCATCAATTCGAGAATTGGTGCTGAGTTACAAATTGAGAACAACGTGTTCGAGAATACCAAAAACCCAATAGTATCTTTTTACTCCGATGTTATTGGGTATTGGAACACATCGGGTAACGTATTCGGTGAGGGAGTCACGTGGTCTGAGCCTGAAGAAGGGGATGTTGTCGCTGGGCCAGATGCAACTCCTACATCAAGTTTTGAAGTACCTTACGATTATGTGCTTGAAAACGCAGATGTCGTGAAGCAGCGTGTTATTAATCACTCTGGCGTAGGTAAGATTATCCAAGATATGTCTGCTATTCCAGGTAAACACTAATACGCAAACTGATGATGAGTTGAAAAGCGCCATTATTGAGAAGATAATGGCGCTTTTGAATGTCAGAAAAATATCTTAAAACGCACGTCTCTAAGGTATTAGCTTTAGCGTATTAATGGCATCACTCCCCCTCTTTCGAATACTGAAATACCTCATTAAAGGGCTTATTAAATACCAAGGCAATTTTGAAGGCGACTTCAAGGGAAGGGGAGTATTTTCCTTTTTCAATTGCCATGATAGTTTGTCGCGTAACGCCCACCTTTGACGCGAGCTCTTGCTGAGTCATTTCATCGACAAGAAAGCGTAAGGTTCTTATATTGTTGGTAATTGTGTATTTAGCCGTCATTAACTTTCTTTCCGGAAGTAGTAAATCTCAGTACCAAATCGGGTTACTTCCGAGAGCCAAAAAATAAGGACTAATTTTAGCTCAATAGGTGCAAGAGCATAATTGCTATAGCTATTTTGCACGTCAAAATCGATATGGTTATTGATCATCTGCTGTATCACACAACTAACAATACCAGCTGATAGCACCCAGTAGCCCGCATTGTTTGCGGTAAGTCGATGATAACGCTCTCGCTCATCTTCAGGGATGTTAGCATCTTCTTGCTGGTTCATTGCTAACGCGATGTGTAAAGCTACCTCTAAGATTATGAAGGCAATAGTAATTCGCATGATGAGGGCGGTGGTGTCATCTAGGCTAGTATTTGGTTGCAAAAACATAAGTGTGTATACGCTATCTCCAAAGATAGAGGCGATCACCGCAGATACTAGCAAAGACACCCACAAACTTTTCTCTCTGAACGAAATCATTATTTTTCTCCGCGCCCTATTAATGGTGATTAAGTTTTACTTTGTGTATATTAAATATAACTTGATGTTAAATATACTATACATTTGTGCTTGTAGAAAGCTTGTGGTAGGTTGTTACAAAGTATGTTGTAGGCGATGTTGTAGTAGGTGAAAGTACCCTAGGCGGATTTCTTTGAAGGTTTAGATATGCTGGCCACAAAAAAGCTCGCCTAAGCGAGCTTTTAAATAGATTACGTGCAACGAGGCACGGTTAACGTGCTGTTTCACATGTCGATATTAAACGCCAATATAATCCATAATACCGTCTGCAGCTTTTCTGCCTTCATCGATAGCCGTAACCACAAGGTCACTACCACGCACCATATCACCGCCAGCAAAGATTTGCGGGTGTGATGTTTGGAAAGCATATTTACCGGCAGCAGGGGCGCGTACGCGACCTTTTTCGTCTAGCATAATGCCAAACTCAGCAAACCAAGGGGCAGGGCTAGGCTGGAAACCAAACGCGATAATAATTGCATCTGCTTCAACCACGTGCTCTGAACCTTCAATTTCAACGGGGCGACGACGGCCGTTAATATCCGGTGGGCCCATTTCGGTTTTTACGAATTTAACACCGCATGCGTTGCCTTCACTATCAACAGCAATGTCTAAAGGTTGAATGTTGAACATGAATTCAACCCCTTCTTCTTTTGCGTTAACCACTTCTCGGCGAGAGCCAGGCATGCTTTCTTCATCTCGACGATAAGCACATATTACGCGGTCGGCTTCTTGGCGGATAGACGTACGTACACAGTCCATGGTGGTATCACCACCCCCAAGAACCACTACGCGTTTGCCTTTCATATCAACAAAGTCGGCTTCGTCTTTTTCAAGACCCATCACGCGGTTTGTGTTTGAGATAAGGAAAGGCAGGGCATCATGAACACCGTGTACATGTTCATTTTCAAAGCCGCCTTGCATCGATTTATACGTCCCCATGCCTAAGAACACAGCGTCGTAGTCATCTAGCAGGGTTTGCATTTCAATGTCTTTACCAATTTCAGTCTTAAGTACAAACTCAACACCCATGTCGGTAAAGATTTCGCGGCGAAGCTTAATCACGTCTTTTTCAAGCTTAAATGATGGAATACCAAAGGTTAGCAAGCCGCCAATTTCTTCATACTTGTCGAATACAACAGGCTTCACACCGTTTCGAACAAGAATGTCGGCACAAGCTAATCCGGCTGGGCCCGCACCTACAATAGCGACTTTCTTATCTGTCCAAACTACGTCAGACATATCTGGGCGCCAGCCCATTTTAAATGCGGTATCGGTAATGTATTTTTCAATACTACCGATAGTTACCGCGCCAAAGTCGTCATTTAGGGTACATGCCCCTTCGCATAGTCTGTCTTGAGGACAAACACGGCCACATACTTCTGGCAAGCTATTGGTTTTGTGCGATAACTCAGCCGCCTCAATAATACGGCCTTCATTGGCAAGGTCTAACCATTGAGGAATGTAGTTATGTACTGGGCATTTCCATTCGCAATACGGGTTACCGCAGTCCAAGCAGCGATCTGCCTGGCCTTCGGTTTGTGACTGACTTAACGGCTGATAAATTTCAGCGAACTCGTGTTTACGCACCATGATCGGCTTTTTCGGCGGATCGATACGTTCAACATCGACAAACTGGTATACGTTCTTTGCCATAAACTTTTCTCCTCCTACTGAGCCTGAATGCGCAATTCAGCGCTTGAACGACTGATGTGGCCTAATAGGTTCTTCACATCACTGGTCTTCGGCTTAATAAGCTTGAAGCGTTTCAGCGTTGCCGCGAAATCGGTTAGCAAGCCTAACGAATGGTCGCTGCCAGTTTCTTCGTAATGCTGATTAATAAGACCACGTAAGTGCTCTACTAAAATCGCTTTACCGTCAACAGGCATAATCTCAATAAGATCTTGGTTTACACGGTTATCGAGGTCGTCGTTGTCGTCCATAAGGTACGCAAAACCACCTGTCATACCGGCACCGAAGTTCACGCCTACTGGGCCAAGTACAGCAACAATACCACCGGTCATGTATTCACAACCGTTGTCACCAATACCTTCAACTACCGCAATAGCACCTGAGTTACGTACACCAAAACGCTCACCGGCTCGGCCTGCAGCAAATAATTTACCGCCAGTTGCACCATATAAGCAGGTATTACCCATAATGGCACTTTCATGCGCATTATAAGTCATGTTTCTTGGTGGATGAATAACAAGCTTACCGCCAGTCATTCCTTTACCTACGTAATCGTTGGCGTCACCTTCAAGATGCATGTGCAAGCCGCCTGCGTTCCACACACCAAAACTTTGGCCGGCAGTACCGGTAAGATTCACTTTTATCGGTGTATCTTCAAAGTCGTGGTTACCATGGTGCTTGGCAATTTCACCTGACAACAATGCACCTACCGAACGGTCAGTATTGCGAACAGGATATTTCAATTCAAGTGACTCGCCGTCAACAACTGCTTGTTGTGCGTCTTTGAGCATTTGTGCGTTAAGCACACCTTTATCAACGGGCTCATTGGTGGTTTGCGAGCAGAATAAACGGGTATGTTCACCTGCTTTCGGTCTTACCAACAACGGCGTTAAATCAAGGCGGTTTTGCTTCGCAGTCACACCGTCAATCACTTTAAGTAGCTCAGTACGGCCAACAAGGTCGTCAAACTTAGTCACGCCAAGGGCGGCCATAATTTCACGTACTTCTTGAGCAATAAACTTAAAGTAGTTCATTACCATGTCTGGCAAACCAATGAAGTGGTCGTCACGAAGCTTTTGATCTTGTGTTGCTACACCGGTCGCACAGTTGTTCAAGTGACAAATACGTAAGTATTTACACCCTAACGCCACCATAGGACCCGTACCGAAACCGAAGCTTTCCGCACCTAAAATACCCGCTTTAACAACGTCTAAGCCTGTTTTTAGGCCGCCGTCAGTTTGTACGCGTACTTTATGGCGAAGGCCGTTTTCAATTAGGGCTTGTTGTGTTTCAGACAAACCTAATTCGAACGGGCTTCCAGCATACTTAACCGACGTTAGTGGGCTAGCGCCTGTGCCGCCGTCGTAGCCTGACACTGTAATAAGGTCTGCATAGGCTTTTGCTACACCAGTAGCAATAGTACCTACACCAGGTTCAGACACTAACTTCACTGAAATCAGTGCAGTTGGGTTCACCTGTTTCAAGTCGAAGATAAGCTGGGCTAAATCTTCAATTGAATAAATATCGTGATGTGGTGGAGGCGAAATAAGGGTTACTCCAGGCACTGAGAAGCGCAGCTGGGCAATGTACTTATTCACTTTGTCGCCAGGTAACTGACCACCTTCACCAGGCTTCGCGCCTTGGGCCACTTTAATTTGAATAACATTCGCATTCACAAGGTAATGCGGTGTTACCCCAAAGCGACCAGAAGCAACCTGCTTTATTTTCGAGTTCTTTTCAGTTCCAAAGCGTGATGGATGTTCACCACCTTCTCCTGAGTTCGACTGCCCGCCTAAGCGGTTCATCGCAATCGCCAAAGCTTCATGCGCCTCTGGGCTTAATGCACCAATAGACATAGCGGCGGTATCGAAACGCGGGAACAAGTTCTGCGCGCTTTCTACTTCGCTAATATCAACAGGCTCGCTTTGTGGGTCTAGCGCTAGCAAGTCACGAATGTGCGCAGGAGAGCGCTCGTTAACCAGTTTTGCATACTGTTGGTAATCGCTGTATTCGCCACTCATTACTGCTTTTTGCAGTGTGCTGACTACATCAGGGTTATATGCATGGTATTCGCCGCCGTGAACATACTTGAGCAAACCACCATGATCAACAGGCTTGCGTTTTAACCAAGCAACACGGTTCAGGTTAACAGTATCTTGTTGGAAGTCGTCGAAATCGGCACCTTGAAGGCGCGAGGTAACACCTCTGAAACACAGATCCATTACCGCATCGTTAATACCGATAGCTTCAAATAGTTTCGAACTACGGTAACTCGCCACGGTACTGATACCCATTTTCGACATTATTTTGTACAAGCCTTTGTTAATACCTTTACGGTAATTCAATGTGGCTTGCATTGGTGAAATGTCGAGTTCGCCTTTTTCACAAAGCTGCTCAATGGTTTCGTAGGCTAAGAACGGATAAACCGCGGTAGCACCTAAACCTATGAGTACGGCGAAGTGATGAGGGTCACGGGCACTGGCTGTTTCAATGACTACGTTAGCGTCGCAACGTAGTGATTTATCAACTAGACGGCGCTGTACTGCACCAACGGCCATAGCAGCTGGAATAGGTAAGCGGTTTTGTCTGATGTTGCGGTCGGATAAAATCACGAACGCCGCACGCTTTTGTTTAACTAAGTGTTCTACTTCATTACAGATACGCTCGATGGCTTTCTTCAAGCCTTCTTGCGGTTGGTACTGAAGTTCAACCACTTCTGAATAGTAGTTATCAGGGTTAAATTCACGTAGCTGTTTTAAATCGGTATACATGAGTATTGGCGAGTTAAACAATACGCGGTCTGCATAACCTGAGGTTTCGCTGAATACGTTTTGCTCTCGGCCAATACAGGTGGCTAACGACATTACATGGTTTTCACGTAACGGATCGATAGGCGGGTTAGTTACCTGTGCAAACTGCTGACGGAAATAATCGTAAACGGTACGCTGGCGTGAAGACATGACCGCCATTGGCGTATCATCACCCATAGAACCTACGGCTTCTTGACCGTCTTTCGCAAGTACCTTGATAACTTGCTGAATTTCTTCATAGCTATAGCTGAACTGCTTGTGGAATACCGAAATGGTGTCGTCATCAAAAACGCGCTTGCCAATCAGTGAAGCATCAAGTTCTTCAATAGGGGTTAAATGACGAATATGTTTATCGAGCCACTCTTTATAAGGGTGGCGCGCTTTTAACTCTTCATCAATTTCAGTGGAACGCCAGATTTTACCTGTGTAGGTATCAACGGCTAGCATTTCACCAGGGCCTACGCGGCCTTTTTCAATAACGTCAGCTTCTTCGTAATCCCAAATACCTACTTCCGAGGCAAGCGTGATGAAGCCATTTTTAGTGATAACGTAGCGGGCAGGGCGAAGACCATTACGGTCAAGGTTACATGCCACATGGCGACCGTTCGTTAATACGATACCGGCAGGGCCATCCCACGGTTCCATGTGCATTGAGTTAAACTCATAAAATGCACGTAGGTCGTTATCCATAGTTTTGTTGTTTTGATATGCAGGCGGCACTAATAAACGCATGGCACGGAATAAATCCATACCACCGGCTAAAAATAGCTCAAGCATGTTATCAAGTGACGATGAATCAGAACCTTCGGTATTAACAAAAGGGGCTGCTTCTTTCAAATCAGGAATAAGCGGCGTAGCAAATTTAGATGCACGTGCCATTGCCCAATCTCGGTTACCTTTAATGGTATTAATTTCACCATTATGGGCCAAGAAACGGAACGGCTGAGCCAACGGCCAACGTGGAAGCGTGTTGGTTGAAAAGCGCTGGTGGAATACACAAATAGCACTTTTTAAACGCTCGTCGGCTAAATCTAAATAGAAAGCTGGTAAGTCTTTCGGCATTACCAAGCCTTTATATATCGTTACCAAACCAGATAGGCAGGCAACGTAAAAATCTGGATCGCTTTCAAGGCGCTTTTCAGCACGTCGACGCACCATATAAAGGCGGCGTTCAAGATCGCGCTTGCGCCAACCTGCTGGTGCATTCACAAATACTTGTTCTATTTGTGGCACGCCGGTAAGAGCAAGTTCACCCAAAACAGAGCGATCGACAGGCACTTCGCGCCAGCCAACAACACTAAGGGTTTCTTTTTCAAGTTCTTCATTCAACACCTCACGCGCAGTTTGCGCAAGGGCCTGGTCCTGGCTTAGAAAGATCATGCCAACGCCGTATTTTTTGCTGAGTTTCCAGCCATTTTCTGCGGCGATAGTATGGAAGAACGCATCCGGTTTCTGCAGTAGTAAACCACAGCCGTCTCCGGTTTTCCCGTCAGCGGCAATACCGCCTCGATGCTGCATACGGTCTAAACCGTGAATAGCAGTCTCTACTAGCGTATGGCTAGCTTCTCCGTGGGTATGGGCGATTAAGCCAAATCCACAGTTATCCCGGGAATCGTTGGGGTTGTATAAACTCATCTCTTAACTCCTTCAACCTTTGACTGGGGCAAGGTGTGCGTTGCGTGTAGATGCGCCTAGGTATTGCGTATCACAACATTGTTCAGACGTCTTTTGTCGAGCTGGCACTATTACCGCTCTATGCGCCTTTTCTTGTCGTTATTTATTATTAGAGGATTCCAGTCGTGTTCCGCATTTT
This sequence comes from Alteromonas stellipolaris, assembly GCF_001562115.1. Classification (NCBI taxonomy): domain Bacteria; kingdom Pseudomonadati; phylum Pseudomonadota; class Gammaproteobacteria; order Alteromonadales; family Alteromonadaceae; genus Alteromonas; species Alteromonas stellipolaris. Next base: position 3,661,733 of record NZ_CP013926.1, on the reverse strand, counting down.
TATGCATTATTGCTTTGCGGGGCGTACAAAATACCTATATTGATATGTAAAATCAAACGCTAAAGTAGGGGGTATAACAAAGATTTAGCATATAGTTTAAAATATTCACTATTTTCATGGTGTTAAACTTATAAATTCATCTTTGTAACAAAAATGTTATAACCCAATATATCGTCTTATTGGTAGGCAATGAAAGTATAGCAAGTGTCTTTAAATCGCCAAAAGTGAATAAAAATTCATGTTGAGGCGTTTAATATCTAGTCAAGGGCTTGTTTGCTGTATTTTTATGTAGTTGTAAATCCTTTCTTACACGATACCAGAATCATTCAGTATTGTACAAATAATGCACCGTAGTAAGTCAATTCACCCAAACGCGCAGCCACTCTTCAATATTTGCGAACTCAGTGAGCATTTCCGTAATGCATAAACCCTGATAGGATATGTCGAAAATAATCCTAAAAATAAGTCGTTCATGCATTCAGATTCTCCAAATGACTCTTGGGCTATTCGCTTTGCACAATTTGTGCAGCGCTTTGGTACGCTTAAGTTAAGTATTCTGTTCGTGGTATTTTCGCTGGTATTTACGCTTGGCGGCTCTTACGTAATTCGTGTAAGCATGGGCAGTGCGGTACAACCTGATGACTTTATCAGCGCGGTTATTCTAACCATGCTTTCGGCACCTTGGGTGCTGTACTTTTTTAGCGAACTAATAAAGCAGTTAGAAAACTCACGTACCAATCTTAAAGAAGTGGTAAGCCAATTAGAGCGCTTGCGAGAAGAAGATGTTTTTCTTAACCGCGAGTTGCAAACTAATATTCGCCAATTAAATCACGAAATTGAGCAGCGTAAATTAGCGCAAGAAGAGCGTGAAGCCTTATTTAAAGACTTAGAGCGTGAAATTCAGGATAAATCTGAACAAGAAGCACAAGCCCGCCGCTTGTCTACCTTACTTCGCTCGATTATCGATGCCTCGCCAGATCTTATTTACTACCGAAATGAAGAAGGGCGTTTTGCTGGCTGCAATCGTATAGCAGAGCTCATGACAGGTAAGACCGAGCAAGAACTGCTTGGTTTAACGCCAACTGATGTTTATGAAGAAGACCTAGCCCGTCAAATAGTCGCCAGCGACCACGAAGTGCTGGAAACTAACGCCAGTATCACCGAAGAGTTATGGCTGCGCTTTGCCGATGGCCGCCGTCGCTACTTCGAAATGAAGCGAGTACCTTTCTTCGATAAAGAAGGCAATCGTTTAGGCTTGCTATCATTTGGTCGAGACATGACTGAACGTAAACAAGCAGAAAATGCAGCAGCGAAAGCCAGTACCGATAAAACGCGCTTTATCGCCACGATTAGCCACGAGCTACGTACGCCGCTAAACGGTATTGTTGGCTTAAGTAGAATGCTTCGCGATACCGAGTTAAGCGAAGAGCAATTTAGCTGGGTAAGTACTATTTATGCCAGTGCTATCACCCTTGGCAATATCTTCAACGATATTATCGACCTTGATAAGCTAGATAGAGACAAAGTTGAACTGAGCTTGAAGACCGTATCGCTTCGAGATTTTACCGAAGAGCTAAGCAGTATTATTCGACTGTTAGCCGGTGATAAACAGTTAGAGCTTAAAACCACGATTAAAGAGCCTCTACCAAGGTTGGTTGAAGTAGACGGTACGCGCTTGCGCCAGATTTTGTGGAATATCCTGTTTAACGCAGTGAAGTTTACCCAAAAAGGTCACGTAAGCTTATCGATTGAAGCCACCAAACCTGAAAATGACTTAGCGTTCGTCACCTTTGTGATTGAAGATACTGGGGTAGGCATACCTGAAGAAGAGATAGAAAAGATCTTCGCCATGTACTATCAGGTTGATCACCCTGACCACCAGTCTGCTACGGGTACTGGCATTGGATTGGCTATTTGTAAGCAAATGGTCGATTTGATGAAGGGTAATATCAAAGTTACCAGTGTGGTAGGTAAAGGTACGCGCTTTGAAATAGAGCTACCGGTAGAGATATCGAAAAAGCCTATGCAAGTGGCGCAGCTTCAAGTTACCGATTTGAATATTCTGTTGGTAGAAGATATTGAGCTTAACGTGATGGTTGCCAAAGCCTTGCTAGAAAAAATGGGACAAAAGGTAGATGTGGCCATGACAGGGCAAGAAGCCATTGATAAAGCCCGAGCTACCCAATACGACCTGATACTGTTAGACATTCAATTACCAGATATGACCGGCTTCGACGTGGCCAGTACGCTGCATGAAGAAGACTTAGTGATGCAAACGCCTATTGTGGCACTTACTGCGAACGTGATTAAAAAGCGGGAAGAGTATTTGCAGAACGGCATGGACGATATTATCGCCAAGCCCATTAAGAAGTCTCGCGTGATTGAGGTGTTTAACGAGTTATTCCATGCGCCACCTGCGCCGTTGGAAATTGAAGGGCAGGTAGAGCGCCCACCAGAGCCGAGTAAAATATTAAGTAACATTTTAGATATGGACTTGCTCCAGATGTTAGTGGATACAATAGGCGATGATATGGTGCGGGCAAGCGTTAAAGTGTTTCAGGAAAAAATGCCTGAATACATGGAAATTCTGCAGTTAAGCCTAAGTGCAGATGAAAAATCTGAAGTGTGCTCTCAAGCGCATAAGATTAAAGGGGCTGCAGGCTCTGTAGGGCTTGCACGTGTGCAACGTATTGCCAATCAAATTCAACAAGGGGATCACCCTACCTGGTGGCAGAACGTCCACGATTGGGTTGAAGAGTTGCAAATGGCTGTACAGCACGACATGAAAGCACTGCAGGAGTGGCTTAATCAGCAGCGGGTAGACGATTAAATCGTTTAACAAAAAACGGGGCTGGTTAAGCCCCGTTTTTATTTAGAAGTCGATTTCGCGAGTTTACAAGGGGTAGACATAATGACATTAGGAACCGAAAACGAAACGTTTAGTAATGCTCAGCTAAACGCTATAACAACTAATGAAAACACGTCTGCATCAGACATACCGCAACTTTACCAACTAAACTTAGAAGCTATTTCTCCGCGTTACCGCGTTATTAACATCTCATTGGCTTTTTGCAGTGCGTTTGTATTGATCATGGTTGCTAGCGCGCTACGGTATCAGTCGTTCTTTGTGTTACCAGACCCCTTAGTGATTGCTTACCCGTTAATTGTGATGGGAATTTGTGTGCTGGGATGTTTATGGACGACCTATCACTTTTTTGCCGATCCGCTCATCAAATATGCCTTACGAGAACAAGACTTAAGCTTGCAATCAGGCTTGGTATTTAGGTCGTTGTCTTGCCAGCCTATATTGCGTGTTCAACACGTTGAATTAAAGCGTGGGCCTATTGCTCGTTTAGCCGGGCTAGCTTCTTTACAGGTATTTTCAGCTGGTGGTGCTACCCACACATTTGAAATTCCAGGTATAGAGGTAGAAGTAGCAGAACGATTAAGGCAGTTTATTCTCGATCATAAAGATGTGAGTGCAAAATAGTGGCTTCCCCCGAAGTAGACACGGTGAAGCCTTCCAAAAGCAGCGAGGGCGCCCAAGCGGTTAAGGTTGACACCGGCGAAGAGTGGCGCAGACTGTCACCCATAGCTATTGCGTATTTTACCCTACGTAGCATTAAAAATATGGCACAAGGTGCTATTTATGCCGTACCCGCCATTGCAGTAACGGCCAACATTACCGATAACATTCAATCCCCCAACACCTTGTTAAGTATTGCAGCTATCCTCATTATTTTCTTTTCAAGCGGTGTGGTTAGCTTCTTCATGTACCGCTTTCGAGTTAGCAATCAGCATGTTGAAATTCACAGTGGGGTATTTTCTCGAAGTTATACCAATCTGCCATTTTGGCGTATTCAGAATGTAAAAATTGAATTACCTTTCTACTACCGCCCATTCGGTTTCGCATTGGTGATCCTAGATACTGCTGGAAGTGCAGGAGAAGAGGCGAAAATAGTAGCGGTTCCATTGGTGTATGCCCATGCCCTTAGAAAACAAGTGCTGGCCGAGCACCAAGAGCATGGCCATCAAGAACGCGAGACCAGCGCCAATGTAAATGACAGCGGTCATGTAAATATTAGAGCGCATGCGAATAATAGCAGCCAAGCTTGTGTTGAGGGCGACCCAAGCAAGCGCTATTCTGAAACCAATGAAGATGGCGAAACCATACTTAATAGGCGCTCTATCACCGATATCGTGATCCACGGCATTACCAACAACCGAGTATGGATTTTATTAGGTGCTGCAGCCCCCTTTTATGACAATGCCTTTGGCTATCTATCGGAATGGTTGGCTGAAAAGGGCTTGCAGTTAAATCAACTTGTGGGAGAACAGACTATAGCGTGGTGGCAGTTCGGCTTGTATGCTTTTGTTATGTTGATGATGGCCATGGCAGTAGTGGCACTGATTAGTATTGGCGGCGCTCTGTTTACCTTTTACGACTATACCTTGTCACGCCAAGATGATAGGTACATTCGCAGAAGTGGTTTATTGAATAAACAAGAAGTGAGTATGCGGGCATCTCGCATTCAGGTTATCTCGGCAAAGCAAGATTGGTTAGATAGAATACTTAAGCGTGTGAACTTGTATTTCGAGCAAAATGCATCGATTGGGCACAGTACCAATGAACTAATGTCGCCAAACCGGCTTATTGTACCTTCTGTTACCGAAGACGAAGCGGATGAATTAAGCCAAGAGGTTATGCCGGAAAGTAAAATTCGCCGTAGCGATTACCAGTCTATTAGCAAGCGGTATATTTTACATTGGGTTATCGCAGGGCTTTCTATTCCTTTTGTGGTGGGTGCTGGATTTGGTATCTATATAGAGCATTTAGATATTACCGCAGGGGTGACCTTTGTTAGCGTATTACTGCTGGGTGTTATTGCGCTTAGATGGTGGCGCTGGGGCGTGGCAAGTGATGATAAATACATTTATGTAAGGCGAGGCCGCATAGGCGTGGATTACTTATGCTTCGAACCCTACAAAGTTCAGCAGGTGGTGGTAAAGCAAAGTGTATTCATGAAAAGGCGAAAGCTGGCAACGGTGCAGTTTGTATTAGCATCAGGGGCTATTTCAGTACCGTTTTTACCTGAAGACTATGCGAATGAGTTGGCGAATAACGTGTTGTTTGAAGTGGAATCGAAACGAAAATCTTGGATGTAGCGGCAACGCTGATAAAAAGCGATGCGCCGCTGCATCCAAGGTATTAAAAAGTAATATTGCCACTATCTGTTATCAGGTATCTACTATCTACTATCTACTATTTATGAGCATTAAAGGTTAATGCGTCCATTATATCGTAGCAGGCACCCATAGTATGGTAATCGGTTTTCCCGACTGGGCTTTTAGTGGTTTCTAACTTGCCATTTTCAGGCGATAGAATTCTGAACCACGCCCCATACTCATGATCGACAAAATGCGTCCACGCGTATTGCCAAATACGATAGTACCAATCCCAGTATTTATCATCTTGAGTGACGATAGCCAACCTTGCCGCACAGGCGAAACTTTCTGCCTGTACCCAGAAATATTTTTCGTTGTCGCAAACGCTGCTATCTGGCGCAAACCCATAGGCTATACCGCCATTTATGCTATCCCAACTTATATCTATCACAGCATCAAACAGGCTTTGCGCTCGCTCGACCAGCCAAGGTTGAGGGCTATACTGATTAAGCTGTAACAACAGTTTAGACCATTCTGTATGATGACCAGGCTGAAAACCCCATGGGCGGAATAGGTTTTTAGGATCGTTTTTGTTGTACTCCCAATCAACCTCCCAGTTTGAAGTGTAATGTTCCCATATACGGTTATCAGCTTTTGCTGCTTGGCGTAAGGTAATATTTTCGGCAACCAGTAAAGCGCGTTTTAAAAAGCGCTGGTCTTGGGTGGCTTCAAAGGCCGCTATTAACGCTTCGCAGCTATGCATATTTGCATTCTGTCCACGGTAGTCACTGCAAATACTAAAATCAGCGTTAAACTCGTCTTTGTAGAGCCCGTAATCCTTATCCCAAAAGTGGGTGTCCATTAACGCGAAGGTCTCGTCTAAATAGTATTTCGCCTCAGTAATACCAGCTCGATATGCCCAGCTGTAGGCTAGCATTACGAAGGCTAATCCATAACAATGATTGGTAGCATCTTTAACGCTGTGCTCAACACCCTCTACATTTAACACCCACGCATAGCCTTGGGTTTCGGGGTTTAAGTGATACTCCCGAAGAAACTTAATTCCAGACGCCACTCTAGATAGATACCGGCTATCACCAAAAGTTAAATAAGCGCGAGCGTAATTGAAAACAAATCTGGTTGAGCTAACCAGATGGCGTGTGTTTTCGTCAAACACACTGCCATCATCAGAAAAATTTTGATGGAAGCCACCAGATAGGGCATCAACATTCGGTTCGTAAAATGCCAAAATACTTTTTATATGTTGGCTAAGAAAATCCGGTGATGAAAACCCGAGATCGCTAGGCGTTTTATTCGTTGTCACTGAAGTCATCATTATTCCCTCACCTTGTTATTCTTGATTGGGTAGAAGCCAATAAAGTGCCATGGCCGCTGTCCATGAAAAGTCAGCTCCCCCACTTCTTGCGCCTGTTTCTGCATGGAACGACTCATTAAACCCGCTAGTGTAAATAAGGTTTCTGCTCGCATCGGTCACTTGTTTAGCTTGCTTGAAGAAACCGTAGTCTTCTAACCCCAGCGTAATCATCCAGTTAATGTGTAACCAAATAGGTCCGCGCCAATAACGTTGTGGCTCATAACAAGGGTCTTCAGGATGAGTTGACGATATAGCAAAGGGTTGATCGGCAAGCCAGTCATCAAGTACGTCGATAAGTTTTGGCATGAGGTTTTCGTTTACCAGCCCTGCAAAAAACGGCAGTAACCCAGCATTGGTTCTTGCACCGCACAGTTTGCCACTGCGGGTATCAAAGCTATGAAACATACTGGTTTCGCCAGACCACAATTTACCTATTGCCGCTTCGGTTAAATCCATACGATGGGCTAAATAGGCCGTTTGTTTGTTATCGATATTTAGCGTTTCGCATAGGGCAAGGAGATCCTTTGTCCCGCGATGCAAAATCGAGATGATACTCACATCATTAACACGATAAGGGCAGTCTTGATAAATCAGCGTGTCATCAAAATTCATTTTGCGGAAGAAATCTACAAGGTATAGAAAACGGTCGTACTCTTCTTTGTGCGGACGCTCAGATGCATCGATGTGATTAATATCACGGCGGGTGTATTCCCAACCCACTTTAGGTACAGCGCGTAATGCATCATCCCACGCTGGGCTGTTATCCATGCCTGATTCCCATGGGTGATAGCTTACCACTAGTCCCGTATATTCAGGATCGCGCTGCTTATACCACCATAAGTGATAGTCAATAAGTTGTTGAACAATCTGCGATATTTGAGAGTCGACTAGCGCTCTATCTTTAGTTTGTTCGAATAATTGGCGAATAACCGTGGCCAGCACCGGCGGTTGAGTAATCGATGTACTGTCGGGGTTATTTTTAACACCCCAAATATCAGGGCCAGGGAAATAGGTATCAGAATGTTGGTGGAATACAACGTGAGGCACCATGCCGTTTTTCCATTGAGCACTTAACAGTGAAGTGGTTTCTTCCCATGCACGAGGTTCATCAAATGGAAGCCAGCCTAGCGCCACAATGGCAGAGTCCCAATTCCACTGAAAAGGGTAGAGGCCGTGAGTAGGCACTGTGTACCCACCTAAGTCGTTCTTAATTAGCGTAGCTTTTGCATCAGCAATTAACTGGTCGTCAGTTTGTGTGGCGATAGTAGTCATCTAAATACCCATATTGAGTTCTAATTAAGATGATTATTGCACAATAGGCAAAAAAATAAACCCATTTTGGGTTGAAAGTAAGAAAAATGTGTTTTATTGTAAATGCGAAGTTAATTATAAATAGGTGATGTACGGCAAAGTGGGAAGCCGTTAGCAACACCAAATGCCAAAACATATTGGAGATACACCGTGAACAAACTACTTCTAGCCACTACCATTTCTTCGCTACTAGCAGGAAATGCATTAGCTCAAGATACAAATCAGCAAACCAAAGAAGAAAGTGTTGATAAGAATAAAGCCGACTACGAACAGATTGTCGTAACAGGGACAAGCCGAGCGCGGCTAATTGCCGAAACGCCGCAATCGACAACCTCACTGGGTGAGGCTGAAGTGGCAAAGCTTTCGATGAGTAGCCAAGCAGATGTGCTGCGTTATGTTCCAGGCGTTAAAGTTGAAGGTGGTGGAGGTGAAGTAGCAACTAACTTACAAGTTCGCGGTTTACCTTCTTCAGGTCAGTTCCAATTTACGCCTTTGTTATATGACGGGTCGCCAACATTGAGTGCGTTTGGCTTAAACTCATCCGCTTACGATGTTTACTATCGAAATGACCTAGGTATTGAACGCGTTGAGTTTGTGCGAGGCGGTGTATCTAACTTGTTTGGGCAAGGTTCTGTAGCTGGTGTCATTAACTACCTGTCTAAAAAGGGCACTGAAGAATCAGAAAGCACAGTGCAACTTGAGCTATCAGACAATAATCGTAAAAGAATAGATTTTGCGACTAGCGGCCCGCTTAACGAAAAAGGGCTATTTTACGCGCTATCAGGTTTTTATCGTTACGATGAGGGCCCCATTGATACTGGTTTACCTACAGAGGGTTATCAGCTTCGCGGTAACTTACACAAAGAATTTGATGATGGCAGTGGTTATTTCACTATTTACGGCCAAGCGATTGATGATGAAGTGCAGTTCTTTTTACCTATACCGCTGGATTCTCAAAGCCGAGACCGCGTAGCCGGTAATGATGGTAGCGAAGTAGAATCGACACAAACCTTTTATGCTTCTGGCTTATCCTACGATACCGCGAACGGCAGATATACAACCCCCATTGAAGAAGGTGTGGCCACTCAGGGTGGCTCAATTTCTATGGAGTTTCAAAAAGAGCTGGGCAACGACTTTAACGTGCTTGCTCGTGCTAAGTATGCCAGCTACGACCATCAATTTAACCTATTCCTTGATGGTGACGGTATTATCAACGTACCCGAAACGCAAAGTGAGTATTTAGCAAGCCGTGGATTAGGCGATGTTCAAGATGCGCAGTTTACCTATGCCGGTACCGATATTGCGTTACCTGAAGGTGATTTGTTATTTGCTAACCGTATTTTGGACCGAGACAGACCGGTTACTGACTTTTCATCTGAACTTAACCTTGTGAAATACCTAGATGTAGGCGACTTTTCTCACAGCATTACTGTGGGTACCTTCTTTTCAAGTTCAGAAGCAGAAGACAACAATGTTATTACCCGTTACTTAGGTGAATTTAACAACCAAGCAAGATTGGTTGATTTAACCATCACCGATAGCGACAACAACGACATTATTGTTAGTCAAAACGGGGTAACAGGCCCAGGCATAAGCTTCTCTGATGCCACTATTTCTGCTCGCAGAACCGCATTCTATATTGCCGATCAAATGCAAAGCGACGATTGGATTATTGACGTAGGTATTCGCTGGGAAGATATTGACGGCACCATAACACGCGAAGGAAGCCAAACAGTAATTGTAAACGATGACCCTTCTCTTTATACCGATTTACAGCAAAACGTCACAGGTAATGGTGCCCTGACACATGGCAACGTGTCTAACTCTGAAATCGCTTACTCAGTTGCTGCATTGTATAAAATGGCAGACAACTTCAATGTGTACGCCAACTATTCTCGAGGGTTCTTCTTCCCAGAATTGCGTGGTGTTGCGTTCGATCCGAACGGTGAGCCAGGCACTTACGAAAGTGAAATTGTTAAGCAAGCGGAACTTGGAGCCAAATTCTTCTTCAACGATTTCGTGGGTACGGTAGCGCTGTTTAAAACCGACCTTGAAGATCGCCGCTCAGTCGACTTTGTAAATGATGAAAATGGCGTTGCTGTAGAAGTGCCCGTTTTCCAATCTACCGAGGCTTACGGGGTTGAGGTAGTGGGTAGCTACAATATTACTGACGACCTTATTTTCGATGCCAACTTCACCTACACCGACCATGAGTTCACTGAGTATGAATCTGATCCAAGTGTGGTAGGTAACGAGTTACGCAGAAAGCCGAAAGTCATGTTCAACTCTTCACTGCGCTACACACTAGATGACTGGGACATCTCTTTTTATCACAACTACCACGGAAAAAACTTCACCAATGATGCGAACTCCGTTGAGCTAGATGATTTCCATGTGTTCCGTTTAGATACAGGTTACACCTGGGAGCTTGGACAAGGCGAACGCATTCGAACCAGTATCGCGGTTTGGAACTTGTTTGATTCAGATGGTGTTACAGAAGGATCTCCACGTCTTGGCAATAGCCAAACGGCGGGCGAGTCTTATTTTGTAGGTCGTCCCATTTTACCACGCCGCGTATCGCTGCGTGTACGTTACGATTTTTAGTCGACGTTGACGCTCCCCATTGCTGATAGTTCCGTATGGCGCTATCAGCATTTTTTATTACTAACGCATAATAAGAACCGCATATGAATTTACTAGATTATATTGTCGTGGTTGGCTACTTGGGTGCTTTGCTTGTAATGGGTTTTTCCATGCGACAACAAGAAAGCAAGGGTGATTATTTTCTTGGCGGCCGTTCATTAGGCTGGAAACCCCTTACTCTTTCAGTCATGGCGACTCAACTTTCTGCTATTAGTTTTATCTCTGCACCTGCATTCGTAGGGTTGCGTGAAGGTGGGGGCATGATTTGGCTTTCCTACGAGCTAGCAATTCCTATTGCGATGATATTGCTACTAGGTACTGTTTTGCCCACACTGTATAAGTCGGGCGTGGTTAGTATTTATGATTACCTTGAGCAACGCTTTGGCCGCGCAACGCGGGTGTTAATTAGCGTTGTGTTTCAATTTAGCCGTGCGTTTGCCACGGGAATAATGATTTATGCGGTGTCTATCATTCTACAGGGCACTATGGGTATTGAAGCCTGGCAAGCGGTAATATTGACCGGTATCATTACCGTGCTTTACTCGCTTCAAGGCGGCATGAAAGCGGTGGTGTACGCTGATGCCATTCAAATGGTTATTATAGTGCTTGGCACCATTGCTTGTATCGCCATTGGCCTTAATGCTCTAGGTGGGCTAGATGTGCTTATCGCCGAGGTGCCAAAAGAACGTTTAGTGGCGATTAACTTTACGTCATTCGGCTTCAATGGTGATGGGTTTGGCTTTCTACCTATGCTATTTGGTGGCCTTGTTTTATATGCATCTTATTATGGCTGTGACCAAACACAGGCGCAGCGCGCTTTATCGGCTAGGAATGAAAACGACCTAAGAAAAATGATTGTGGCAAACGGCATAGTACGTTTTCCGATCACCTTGCTGTACTGCTTTTCAGGGCTTATTGTCGGTACGCTAGCGTTAACAAACTTAGATTTCTTTGAAAAAATTCCAGCCAATAACCCTGATTGGTTAATGCCCACGTTTATTCTTAACTATTTGCCACACGGGCTTATCGGCTTGCTGATTGTAGCCATATTGTCAGCGGCTATGTCTTCACTTAGTTCGGCCATTAATTCATTGTCTGCGGTTACCGTTGAAGACTATTGTCGCATTACCAATAAAGACTTAGAGCATTCTAACTACCTGCGTTTGGCTAAGTTTACAGGGCTGGTATGGGGCGCTATTACCTTAGTGCTTTCACTGTTCGCAGGTAATATTGCGCCTACTATTATTGAAGCTATCAATAAAGTGGGATCGGTTTTCTATGGCCCTATTTTAGCGCTGTTCTTGTTGGCAGTATTAAGCCAAACGCTTAAAGGACGGCATGTGAACCTAGGACTTATCGCTGGCGTAGGCACTAATATCATAGTGTGGTTATTTGTACCCGATGTGTTCTGGTTCTGGTGGAACGTGATTGGGTTTGTGGTGACATGTTCGGTAGCGTGGGTTACTAGCATTGTGTGGCCTACACATCACCCAAAAGGGGTAGCACTGCAAAAATTAACTTTCCATTCAATTTTAACGTGGAAAGACATCATTTTACTAAGCGCATTTTTCGCTTTCATGGTGATAACCTGCATGATTTTACCATCACTTTTTAGCTAACAGGATGTGCTATGAATAAAGATTTCTTAACCTCGCTTTATCTTTCAGGGGTAGATGTAAGTAAACCTAAAGCGTGTCTTGGTCCTTATTTTACCGCTTTGTCTCCTTACGAGCGGGTATGCATATTAGGCGCGGGTAAAGCCGCCGCCGATATGGCTCAAGAGGCCTATCGTTATTTTGGCAACAATGCTTACGGTGCGGTGGTTACCCGTTATGGGTACGAAGCCACGGGCTCAACCGGGAACATAAAGGTTATGAGTGCTTCTCATCCGGTACCCGATGAAAACAGTGTTATAGCGGCTAATACCTTAATGGACATCGCTAGCCGTGTACCGAAAAACGAGCAGGTTATTTTTCTTATCTCTGGTGGTGGCTCTGCGCTGGCCTGTGCACCGGCTAAGGGCGTTACTCTTGAAGAAAAACTGATACTACATAAGTTCTTACTACGAAGTGGTGCCAGTATTGAAGAAATGAACACGGTACGAAAGCATGTTTCATTAATTAAAGGAGGGCGGTTAGCCGCAGCCAGTAAAGGTAAAAACACGTCTTTGGTGATATCGGATGTTGTGGGTGATAACCCCGCCTTTATTGCGTCTGGTTTAACGGTACAAGATAACTCAACCCCTGACGAAGCACTTGCTATATTAGAACAATATGGCTGGGATGAAGACAGTGGTATTGCCGAACATTTGAAGCACGCCCCACCGTTGCCCAAAATAAGTGGTGATTATCACATTGTTGCCAACGCGAATACGGCAATAGATGCTGCGGTTAAAAGTGCACAAACCGAGGGCTGGAATACGCACGTTATTAGCTACGCTGAAACTGGCGAAGCTGCCGAGGTGGCAAAACGTCATGCTGAGATAGCGTTAGACTATAAAAGAAAAGGTAAAACCTGCTTATTGTTTTCTGGTGGCGAACTTACAGTAACCTTGGGTGATACAGAAGGCGAGGGCGGGCCAAACCAAGAGTATTTGATGGTATTGGCCGAAGCCTTACAAGAGCAAGCAGGTATATGTGCGCTTGCCGCTGACACCGATGGGGTTGATGGCAGCAAAGATGTAGCGGGAGGCTATATTGATGAAAGTACGCTTTCTCGCGCATCAGAAAAAGGGCTAGACTTAAAAAAACTTATCAAACAGCACAATAGTTTTGCGTTTTTTGATGGCTTAAAAGATCATATTATTATTGGGCCCACTCGCACCAACGTAAACGACTTTCGCGTTATTTGTGTTTTTTAAAACTGCAACTGTGTCATGGCAAGGGTATAATTCGGTTTTATACCTTGCCCTCCTACGTTAATGAAGTGCTAATTATGCTTGCGTCTATTAAAAATAATCAGCTTTTACGATCGGCTTTTACTGTTAGCAAAGGTGATAAATTATTACCGGATAACCCTCGCGCTATTGTGCGTGAAGTGTTTTGGAACATGAACACCACGCAAAGTAAAATAGCAGAGCAGACTCAAATTCCTCAGCAAACCGTGTCACGACTTGTGAAAGGACTGATTGAGCAAGGCGTACTTCGAGTTAACGAAGAAAAAGGAGAAAGCAGCACTGCAACCAAATCTTCGAAAGGAAAAAGTGCATCAGGCATAGCGCCAAACCCAAAGTTCGCCTATTCGTTTGGTTTATCGGTACTACTTGATGCCATTTCGGTAGCTGTGCTGGATTTTACTGGCGAGGTTGTCGATACCTTAATTCTTGAGCTTGGTGATATGGGTATTGAATCGGTATTGCGAAAAGCGGTAGCAATGGCGAATGAATTGATTGATACCCACGCTATTCCTACTGACCGAATTTTAGGTATTGGAGTGGGGATCTCTGGCTTTTTCAGTTCCACCGATGGAAAAATGAATACCCACCATGCCATTGAAGAGTGGGCGGATATTAACATTGCAGAAACTGTTGCAGAAGCCTTTCAACTGCCTACTTGGGTGGTTAACGATGGTACTGGCGCGGCAGCCGGTGAGGGTATTGCAGGAGTAGGAAGACAGTACAAGAATTTTGTGTACTTGTTTGTTTCAAGTGCGTTTGGCGGTGGGCTGGTGAACAACGGCGAAATGATTCGTGGTACGCATGGCAACGCCGGCGAGCTCGGAGACATGCTTCCAGCCAAGCTTTACAGCCATCCTAACTTGCAATTGCTACAGCGAATCTTGTCAAAGCATGGCGTCGACGTGCCTTCAATTTATAAGTTAAATGAAATCTTCGATCCTAACTGGCCTGGGGTAGATGAATGGATTTACAAGGTTCAGGATTCTTTTGATTTAGTCGCCACCGCAAGTTCAGCGCTACTCGACAGTCAAGCCATTATAATTGGTGGGCATATCCCTACCCAGCTGGCAGAAAAGGTAATTCCCCGAATCGATGTTTATGCGCAGTTTAGACGAGGCGCAAAGCGCCCCTTACCTGAAATTGTGTGCGCGAAAGTCACTAGGAGTCCTGTTGCAGTAGGCGCGGCGACGCTACCTTTAAGAGAGTGGTTTCTTTAGTCACCGCATCAGAAGGATGTAGCGTTAACTGTCACTGGCAACAATTCTATCTTTACCAGTACGCTTAGCTTGATAAAGCCGTTTGTCGGCTATATCAATTTGCGTCTCAAGGTTAGTGTGTTTTTCTGCGCAAATACCAATGCTGCACGTTATGCTTAATTCGTGCTGCGTAAAGTGTGTACTTCGTACAAGATTAATAAATTGCGAAACGTTCCCTAGGTGTTCCTTCAACGCTCGGGTAGATATCACTGTAAACTCTTCACCCCCATAGCGAACCACTAAATCTTCACTAAAATGTTCTTTTAATAGAGTGGCAAACTCTTGAAGCAACATATCACCCGCTTTATGGCCCTGGTTGTCGTTTACTTCTTTAAAATTATCGATATCAATCATGCATACCGTTACCCCAGAGAAGAGTGTGTTTTGGGCTAGTATTGCCCCACCTTGCTCAATAAGGTAGCGGCGGTTGTAAACTTGAGTAAGGGGGTCGATATTGGCAGACTGCCTGATGGTTTGAATCATTTCCTGTGCTTCTAAATTTTGCATCACTCGGCAAAAAAACTCTTCGTGATAGAAAGGTTTAGAAAGAAAGTCATTTGCGCCACTTTTAATAAATTTGGAGGAAAGTACGCCATCATTGGTACCGGAAAGTCCAATAAAGATTAAGTCTTGCATGCGACGCTCGTGTCTTATGGCTTTGATCAGTTCGTATCCATCCATATTCGGCATACGGTGATCAGAAATTACCATGCGGATATCTTGATGTTCAGAAAGCACGTTAAGTGCCTCTCTACCATCACTTGCCTCATATATTTGGAATTGAAATTTTTTAAGCAGGCTGCAGATATAGTTTCGACTGGTAACAGAGTCTTCAACAACAAGTACCTTAGTGGTGAGGTTTTTTCTCAAGCGATCAATGAGTTTAATAACCTGATTGTAGGAATAGCGAGATTCTTTGGTTATATAATCAAGTACGCCTAAATCGAGAAGCTGCGAACGCGTAAACTCATCAAAATTACCCGTTAACACCAAGGTGGGTATTGAGTACGATAAGCTGAGTTCTACGCTCTCCCCATTGGGGGCATCAGGTAAATTCAAATCCACAATAGCGGCGAGAAAATCGCTCCCTTTTTCAAGTTCCCGAGTAGCCTCGGCAAAATCTTTGCAAAGGACTGGCGTAAGGTAAGGATTGTCTTCCAACAGTTTACTTAAAATTTTGCGGACGGTTAGGCTGTCTTCTACCACCAATACTTTATTCATGACGACATCGGCTCTTAGAAACTAGACGCCAAGAATAACGAAAATGTAGGAACAATGCGCCCCTAGGAGCGCAATATTATACTGAAGTCTACCTTCGCGATAAGCGAAAAAAGCTGTTACACCTCAGTGGGTTAAATTTTGTACTGCCAACTAATTCTGCTCTGGGGGTACGCGAACCCAACCTTCCATTAAAATACGGGCGCTTCTGCTCATGACCGCTTGTTCAATGTTCCATTTATCGTTTTCGAAGCTAGCTTTTGCACCTACACGCAAGGTGCCAGATGGGTGCCCGAAAACTATCGCTTCACGTTCTGTGCCGCCAGCAGCAAGGTTCACTAATGTGCCGGGAATAGCTGCGGCTGCAGCAATGGCTACAGCGGCCGTGCCCATCATGGCGTGGTGCAGTTTACCCATAGACATAGCGCGCACGAGTACATCAATGTCATTTCCCAAAATGTCTTTACCACTAGAGGCCTTATAGCCTTTAGGTGGCGCAACCATAGCTACTTTGGGGGTGTGTTGGCGTGTGACCGCTTCGCCAATGTCGTTGATTAGCCCCATTTTAACTGCGCCATAAGCCCGAATAGCTTCAAATTTGGCAAGGGCGGTATCATCATTATTAATATCATCTTGCAGTTCTGTACCCGTGTAGCCAATGTCTTCCGCGTTGATGAAGATAGTAGGAATACCCGCGTTAATCATAGTGGCGCTGAAAGAGCCTACATCAGGCACTTCAAGAGTATCGACTAAACGGCCGGTAGGAAATATCGCCCCCTCGCCATCGGCAGGATCGACAAAAGCAACTTCAACTTCAGCGGCTGGAAACGTCACTCCGTCTAACTCAAAGTCGCCAGTTTCTTGCACTTCACCATTAGTAATAGGCACCTTGGCAATAATGGCTTTGCTGATATTAGCTTGCCAAATATCTACTACGGCAACGCCGTTGTCTGGAATTTTACTGGCATCAACCAGTCCATTATTGATTGCAAATGCGCCCACGGCGGCAGTTAAGTTACCGCAGTTACCGCTCCAATCTACAAAAGGCTTATCGATAGAGACTTGACCAAATAAGTAGTCAACATCGTAGCCGTCGTGTTCGCTCTTACTAATAAGTACGGTTTTGCTGGTGCTAGATGTAGCGCCACCCATGCCATCAGTTTGCTTGCCGTAAGGATCTGGGCTGCCAATTACACGCAATAATAGCGCATCTCGCGCAGGGCCAGGCTGTTGAGCTGCTTCGGGTAAATCAGATACGTTAAAGAACACACCTTTACTTGTGCCACCACGCATATAAGTAGCCGGTACACGAATTTGAGGAGCATGCTTCATTGGTTATTCCTTTTTTGAGTGATGGCAATGGTTTTTTACGATGATTGGTGGCATTGGCTGGTTGCGATGGTTGCTTACTAAGAGTGATAACGATTAAGCCCCGCTCAAAACACACCAATCCATACTGTAGTTAGAGGAGGTAAACATTCAAATCCTGAACAACCTCTAAATCCACCACCTAAATTCATCTTCTAATTAACGTTGTTGGAGAATGGTAGGGGAAAGGTGATGTCGGTTCAGGGCCCTCAATTCGCATGGATGCGAATTGGGAGCCTACAGGGACGTATTTACGGCGTGCCCGGTACCGACATTACTTTCCCCTATCCCAGCGATAACTAAGTAGCTTCAGCTTCTAAGAAGTCTTTGGCAAAACGCTGAAGTACACCGCCTGCGCTGTAAATCGATACCTCTTCAGCGGTATCTAAACGGCAAGTTACCGGTACGTCGAGGGTTTCACCATTAGTACGATTTACCACCAAGGTTAATGTTGCACCCGGTGCAGGTTCGCCTTTAACGTCGTAGGTTTCAGTACCATCAAGCTCAAGCGTTTTACGGGTTGTGCCCGGTTTAAACTCAAGGGGTAATACACCCATGCCAAGCAAGTTGGTCCGGTGAATGCGCTCGAAGCCTTCCGCTGCAATTACTTCTACCCCAGCTAGGCGTACACCTTTAGCAGCCCAATCACGTGAAGAACCCTGACCATAGTCGGCGCCCGCCACAATAATTAGTGGCTGTCTGCGCTGCATATAGGCTTCAATGGCTTCCCACATGCGAACCACTTTGCCTTCAGGCTCAATGCGAGCCAGCGAACCTTGCTTCACTTCGCCATTTTCAAGCACCATCTCGTTGAACACTTTCGGGTTCGCAAGGGTGGCGCGAAGCGCCGTTAAATGATCGCCCCTGTGGGTGGCATAAGAGTTAAAGTCCTCTTCTGGCAATCCCATTTTCGCCAAATACTCACCTGCCGCACTCGCCGCCATAATCGCGTTAGAGGGCGACAAATGATCGGTAGTAATGTTATCGCCCAATATAGCCAGCGGACGCATGCCCGTCATGGTACGTTCAGCATCCATCGCGCCTTCCCAATAAGGTGGGCGGCGAATATAGGTGCTCATTTCACGCCAATCGTATAGCGGGCTAATGTCGCTGCCAGTATTCACTTTTAAGTCGAACATAGGCTCGTACACTTTACGAAAATGCTCTGGTTTCACGCTTTTCGCGACAATGGCATCAATCTCTTCATCGCTTGGCCAAATATCTTTAAGCGTGACCGGGTTACCGTCGTTATCAATACCTAACACGTCTTTTTCAATATCAAAACGGACAGTGCCCGCAATAGCGTACGCCACCACTAATGGCGGTGAGGCCAAAAAGGCTTGTTTCGCATATGGGTGAATACGACCATCGAAGTTACGGTTACCAGAAAGTACCGCTGTGGCGTATAAGTCTCGGTCTATAATTTCTTGCTGAATTTTAGGGTCTAGCGCGCCGCTCATACCGTTACACGTTGTACAGGCAAAGGCCACTACACCAAAGCCTAACTGTTCTAGTTCGCCCATTAAATCGGCCTCTTCTAAATACAGTTTTACTGCTTTAGATCCAGGGGCTAATGAACTTTTCACCCAAGGTTTGCGGGTTAAACCACGCTGGTTTGCATTGCGGGCAATTAAGCCTGCTGCAATTACATTGCGAGGGTTTGATGTATTGGTACAACTGGTAATGGCAGCAATAATTACTGCGCCATCAGGCATTTTGCCTTCTTCTTGTTCCCATGCGCTGGCGACACCGCGCTGTGCCAAATCGCTGGTGGCTAAACGAGCATGTGGATTCGATGGGCCAGCCATGTTGCGGCCAACTGATGATAAATCAAAGGTAAGAACACGCTCGTATTCGGCACTCGCTAATGAATCTGCCCATAAACCAGTGTGTTTGGCATACTGTTCAACTAACGCAATTTGCTTTTCTTCTCGGCCTGTTAAACGCAAATAATCGATAGTTTGTTGGTCGATGTAGAACATGGCCGCGGTAGCGCCATATTCGGGTGTCATGTTTGAAATAGTGGCGCGGTCGCCAAGGGTGAGGTGAGTGGTTCCCTCGCCATAAAATTCCAAATAAGAAGACACCACGCGCTCTTTACGTAAAAACTCGGTAAGGGCAAGTACAATATCGGTAGCCGTAATATTTGGCTGTGGTTTACCCGTAAGCTCGACACCCACTATATCGGGTAGGCGCATGTAAGAGGCGCGCCCTAGCATAACGCTTTCCGCTTCAAGGCCGCCCACACCAATAGCAATAACGCCTAGCGCATCAACATGCGGGGTGTGACTGTCGGTGCCAACCAAGGTATCAGGAAAGGCTACACCATCGCGAGACTGAATAACCGGCGACATCCGCTCTAAATTGATTTGGTGCATGATGCCGTTACCTGGCGGTATCACATCCACGTTTTTAAACGCTAATTTAGTCCAGTCGATAAAATGAAAACGGTCGTCGTTACGTCTGTCTTCAATAGCGCGGTTTTTTTCAAACGCGTCGGGTTCAAAACCCGCATGTTCAACGGCTAATGAGTGATCGACAATTAACTGGGTAGGCACTACAGGATTTACTTTCGCCGGATCGCCGCCTTTTGCGGCAATGGCATCCCGTAAACCAGCTAAGTCGACTAACGCGGTTTGCCCTAAAATATCGTGGCATACCACCCGGGCAGGAAACCACGGAAAATCTAAGTCGTTCTTGCGGTAAATAAACTGCTTGAGTGACTCTGTTAGTGCGTCTGGGTTACAACGGCGCACTAAGTTTTCAGCAAACACACGAGAAGTGTAGGGAAGTTTGTCGTAGGCGCCAGGTTCAATGGCTTCCACTGCCTCGCGGGTATCGAAAAAATCGATTCCTGCGCCAGGCAGAGGTTTACGGTATTCGTAATTCATATTACTCATGATTTTAAGCCTTAGTCATTAACTACGTGCAGACATAGGAGGTACGTCACGAATATCTTCACCTGTATATTCCGCTGACGGACGAATAATGCGGTTGTCAGCGCGCTGTTCCATCACGTGGGCTGCCCAGCCGGTTAGGCGAGACATTACGAATATAGGGGTAAACAACTTAGTAGGAATACCCATAAAGTTGTAGGCTGATGCATGGAAGAAATCAGCGTTACAGAAAAGCTTCTTCTCGCGCCACATCACTTCTTCACAGCGTACAGAAACAGGGTAAAGCACATTGTCACCCACATCGGCTGCCAGTTTTTCAGACCAGCCTTTAATAATCTCGTTGCGTGGGTCAGATTCAGAATAAATGGCATGACCAAAGCCCATGATTTTGTCTTTACGCGATAGCATAGCCATCATTTTTTCTTCAGCGTCGTCGGCTGAGGTAAAGCCTTCAATCATTTCCATGGCTGCTTCATTAGCCCCACCATGTAATGGACCGCGAAGTGAGCCAATAGCACCAGTGACACATGAGTGCATATCAGACAATGTTGAGGCACACACACGAGCGGTGAAGGTAGATGCGTTGAATTCGTGCTCTGCGTACAAAATAAGTGAAACGTGCATCACTTGTTCATGTAGCTCACGTGGTTTTTCGCCGTGTAGCATATGCAAGAAATGACCACCGATAGAATCGTCATCGGTTTCTACATCAATACGAACGCCATCGTGAGTAAAGCGATACCAGTAACAGATAATGCTTGGGAAGCAGGCCAGCATGCGGTCGGTAGCATGGCCCTGCTCACTGAAATCGTTTTCCATTTCAAGATTACCCAACATAGAACAACCCGTACGAAGTACATCCATAGGATGGGCGTCTTTTGGAATACGCTCTAGCACATCTTTAAGGGCTTGGGGTAATCCGCGCATACTACGAAGTGTGGTTTTGTATCCATCTAACTCGGATTGATTAGGCAATTTACCTTTTAAAATAAGATAAGCTACTTCTTCAAACTGGCAACTGGCTGCTAAATCTTTTACATCGTAACCACGGTATGTCAGGCCAGAACCTGATACGCCTACAGTAGACAGTGCTGTTTTTCCTGCAACTTGGCCGCGTAATCCCGCGCCACTTAATTGTTTAGCCATCTTGTTGTCTCCGGTCTTGTGTATGTAAGGTACAAAAGTTTGTTTAGTTTTCTAATTCAACAATCGTTATGAAAAATTGCTGCTTTTAACAAAATATTACTCGATGCAAATTGTCGCTCGAGGCCGCGGATGTGGAGGCAGGGAATACGAGCGCTGCCCCTCCGAGGCATGGATGCCGAGGCGGAGCCCCCATGGATGGGTTTACGGCGTGGCAGCGCCGTATCCCTGCCTCCGCAGCCAAGGCGACCTCCGCAGCCAAAGCGACCTCCGCAGCCAAAGCGACCTCCGCAGCCAAAGCGACCTCCGCAGCCAAAGTGACCTCCGTAGCCAAAGCAGCTTTAGCCGCCAGCCGTTAGCCTTTGCCCTTGGCGAACAGTTCGTCGAGCTTTTGCTCGTAGTCGTGATAGCCAAGGTAATCGTATAACTCCATGCGGGTTTGCATGGTGTCGACAACGGCTTTTTGATCGCCATTATCAAGTATTGATTGGTACACGTTTTCAGCGGCTTTGTTCATGGCGCGGAAGGCACTTAGTGGGTAAAGCACCATCGCGGCACCCCATTCGCCAAGCTGTTCTTTGTTCCATAGTTCGGTTTGTCCGAATTCGGTAATGTTGGCAAGAATAGGGACGTCTAGCGCTTCTGAAAATGCACGGTAATGTTCTTCAGTCTTTACCGCTTCTGCGAATATGCCGTCAGCCCCAGCGGCTACATAAGCCTTGGCGCGTTCAATGGCTTTTTCTAATCCTTCTTGTGCGAAAGAATCGGTTCGCGCCATAATGAAAAAGTCGGGGTCGGTTCTAGCATCTACCGCGGCTTTAATTCGGTCGACCATTTCTTCAGTGCTCACAATTTCTTTGTTAGGGCGATGGCCGCAGCGCTTTTGCGCGACTTGATCTTCCATGTGAACAGCTGCTGCACCGGCTTTTTCCATATCGCGAATGGTTTTTGCAATATTAAATGCGCCGCCCCAGCCCGTGTCTATGTCTACCAATAACGGTAAATCGCAGGCTGATGTAATGCGTTGTACATCAACAATAACGTCGTTAAGTGATGTCATGCCCAAATCGGGTAAACCGTATGAAGCATTGGCAACGCCGCCACCGGAGAGGTATATCGCTTTATGGCCGATAGATTTTGCCATCATGGCGGTATAGGCATTAATGGTGCCTAATATTTGCAGTGGCTTATTGTCGGCCAGTGCTTGTCTGAATTTCTTTCCTGCACTCATAAATAACACTCTCTGGTTTCAAATTAGGTTGGTGTGGGGCTAAGTTTGTTTTCAATATTGTTCTTTGAATAAAGAATATGGCGGCGCATTAGCATTTCGGCTAGCTCTTCATCGCGATTCGCAATGGCATTCACAATATGTCTGTGTTCATCGAAAGCGGTGCTTACTCGTGGGCCAGCCATACCAAGTTGCACGCGATACATGCGTACAAGATGATAGAGTCCATCTATTAACACGCTAATCAGGTGATTGTTCTTACTGCCAGTGACGATGCGGTAGTGAAAGTCTACATCTCCCGCTTCTTGGTAATAAAGCTGGGCGTCTTTTACTGTGTTGAAATGGGAATCTAATAAGGCTTGCAGTGACGCAACTTCTTCATCACTCATATGCCTAGCGGCTAAGCGGGCTGCCATACCTTCTAACGCTTCTCGTACTTGATAAAGTTGAATAAGCCCTTCTGGGGTGAGGGAAACAACTTTGGCTCCTACGTTGGCTTTGCGTTCTACAAGGTGGCAGGCAGCAAGTCGGTTAATTCCTTCGCGAATAACCGCGCGGCTGACTTCATATTTTGTCGACAACTCAGTTTCACTGAGTTTGGAGCCCGCAGGAATAACCCCTTCTACAATGTCTTTACGCAATTGAAAAAAGGTTCTATCTGCATTTGTTACAGGCTTTTCTAGGTCTATTTGCACCGACAAGTTAGGCACCCTAAAATAATGACATGTCGACAATATAGGGGTGATTTAGGCTTTGGTCAAACTAAATTGCTATTAATTGTCGACAAAGTGCCGGTCGTTTTAAATGTTCAAACTAAGTTGAGGGCGAGTAAATACGGTTTGTAGCATAGACTACCTTTGCCTAGGCTATCTATCCCTTGGGTTAACACATACGCGAGGCCCTACTCATTTATTATGAGCCTAAACATTGATTGCCAGCGAAGCAGTTCAACTTCTCGCTCGGCAGAAGCAGAGAAAAAATGATTGTCTAAATGGTCTAGTAAACCTGACGCACACAGTTGTGTAGAAAGCGTTTAACATTGCTACCTAACAGTATGATTATTAGACAAAAAGTCAGGGTTAGTGAAGAAAGCATTGATGA
Organism: Alteromonas stellipolaris; assembly: GCF_001562115.1. Classification (NCBI taxonomy): domain Bacteria; kingdom Pseudomonadati; phylum Pseudomonadota; class Gammaproteobacteria; order Alteromonadales; family Alteromonadaceae; genus Alteromonas; species Alteromonas stellipolaris. The sequence goes on along the minus strand of NZ_CP013926.1, from coordinate 3,638,131 downwards.
GTAATTAGCCTAACCAATTGGTCTAATTTTAAAAGCTCAATTTAATAAAAGTGCAATATTTCGCTATGCAAGCTATCAGGAAGTCAGTATCATATTTTTCCAGTCTTCAAGCCAAAACTCCAGTCGTGAGTAGATGGGGGCTGGTAGGGTAGAGAAAGTGACATTGATACCAGTAGGGATACACGCCACTTTCATAAGGATATCCATAAATCAGCTAAACGTTACGCTTCGTAACACCCTCTATTTGTGAGTTTACTGGCTTTTAAAGTTCCAAAGAGAACGTGAAGCAGCCTAAAAACAATAAATTTTCGACACTAAACACTCTCGCAAAGGGGTTACACATGATCACGAATACTGACGTGTCTAAGACACTCGCCAGTAAGCTTTCGCCTGTCGCTTTGGCAGTAGCACTAACTGTACCTGCTATTTCTTTTTCTACATTTGCTCAAGAAGCTGAAGTAACTGAAGAGCAAAAGTACGAAGCCATTACCGTTACTGCGACTAAGCGCCCTCAGGTTATCTATGAAGTACCAATTGCAATTAGTGCATTTGACGGTGATATGCTAGCTGAACAAGGCATTACTGACTTAACGGATGTTGGTAAGTTTGTTCCAAACTTAAACGTAACTGGCTTCTCAGCGGGTCACACTTCCTCAGTAAACCCTTTCATTCGTGGTATTGGTCTTCAAGATCACCTTATCACTACTGATCCAGGTGTAAGTGTGTATGTGGATGGCGTGTATTTAGGCCGCCAAGTAGGTCAAAACTGGAGCTTGAACAACATCGAGCGTATTGAGGTACTTCGTGGTCCTCAAGGTACACTTTATGGTCGTAACTCGATTGGTGGTGCTATTAACATCATCACCAAAGAGCCAGATCAAGGCGATGTTACCAAAGTAAATGCAGAGTTCGGTACTCGCGGTCGTGTTAAAACTGACTTGTTCGTGAACCATGCATTATCTGACACCTTGGCATTTAACATGAACCTTGCTTACAACACCCGTGATGGTTTGGGCGAGTTCATTAACGTACCTAATGCAGAATATGATGTTGGTGAAACTGAAGATATTTCAGGTCGTATCTCGGTAAAATTTGAGCCGTCTGATGACTTCCGTATGGTATTAACTGCCGATGCCAATAATGGTGATGGTGGTTTACGTCCTTATACTGTGCTTATTGATGAAATGCCAGAAGGGCGTTTTTATGCTGGCACAAACAGCTTAGGGCTAGAACTTAGAAATACCGATGTTACCCCAGAAGGGTATGATATATACGATAACGCTACTGGCACACCTGAAGTGACTAGCGTATCGAATGAAGCCCGCGGTGTGTCTCTAACTACAGAGTGGGATATTAGCGATGACTATACCGCCAAGGTAGTAGCGAGCCGTCGTACATCTAAGTACAAAGCTGGGCTTGATGATGATGGTACTATTTACTCGTTAGACCAATACCCAGAGCGCGGTGAAGCCGACCAAACGTCAATTGAAGTTCAATTAAATGGTTACATCAATGAGTACACTGACTTCGTTGCTGGCCTTTATTATTTCAATGAAGAAGGTAGCAACCGCCAAGGTAGCGATTCAAGTTTCGATGGCGGTGGAAACACCCTTCAACTCGACCAAGAAACCACAAGTAAAGCGGTATACCTAAACCTTCGTCATGATTTAACTGACGAGCTTAGTGTGTCTGGTGGTATTCGTTACACTGAAGATGAAAAAGACGCGTCTGCAAACGTATTTGATGCCCTTGGCACTATTTACGATGCAAATGATTGGGATGAAGTTACCTGGGAACTGGCCACCAACTATACCTTTGAAAATGGCATGACAGGTTATGCCACTATTCAAAATGGGTATCAGTCTGGTCAATATCCAGCACGCCCTTATTGCTTGATTGGCGAGTTCTTTGGCGCTGGCGGTTTTGATGATTTAGACAATGCAGTAGCGGCAGTTAATGCGAGCAACTGTTTCGTCGCTTCTGATAACATCACTGCTGTGAACTACGAAGTGGGTGTTAAAGGTCGTGTTAATGAATACTTCGACGTAAGCGTTGCAGTATTCAACACTGAGTTTGAAGATCTTCCGTACCAAGTTAGCCGAGTAAGCGAAGGTGGTTTTGATACAGCAAACTTAGTGGTTGAACAAACCTCTCGCGGTATCGAACTAGACACTACCTTGAACGTAGGCAACTTCAGCATGCTAACCAGCATTGGTTACATGGATGTTGAAGTTGATGAGCAAGACGGTTTTAACCCTGTCGCGCCATTAACGCCTGATTTAACGTTTGCGATTGGCCCGTCGTATACTTTCGACCTTGAAGGTGGCGACAAAATTCGCGCTCGTATCGACTATTCATACCGCGCAGACATGTACGGTGAGCCTAGCTCAGAGCCTGCTCGCATGACAGAAATTGAAAGCCGCGAATTAGTTAACTTCGATGTGGCGTACACGCCAGCGGATGAGGCTTACACGGTTGCATTATATGGTCGTAACATTTTTGATGAGCGTTATGACAATGCTCGCTTGAATACGGGCGATTATATTCTGCAAGTATTAAGCAACGACGCGAGCGAATTTGGTGTACGTTTCTCAACTGAGTTTTAATTAACGAATTGAGTAAGCTAAAAAGCTTAAGAGCAAAAAAATAACCGCTGCATTTGTACTAAATGCAGCGGATATAGGCAAACAAAAAGGCTGGTTTATAACCAGCCTTTTTGTTTTGCGATTCTGGCAGCATCGACACGGTTTGTTGCATCTAGTTTTGCTATAGCTTCAGATAAATAATTACGCACAGTACCTTCTGATAAAAATAGCGTTTTCGCGATATCTTGGGTTTTTAATCCATCTCCTGCGAGCTTTAACGCTTTACTTTCTTTTGCCGAAAGCGGGTTACTGTCATCCAGCGCCATTAACGCAAGTTCAGGGCTAATAACCCTTTCACCTTTTGCTATTTTTTGTAGCGCATTCACTAAGTACTCACTGTCGGCCTCTTTTAGAACAAACCCTTTAGCGCCCAATGCCAGCGCTCGCTTTATATAGCCAGGTTTAGAGAATGTGGTCATTACCACCACTTTGCTGCTTATAGATAAAGCGTTTAGCTTTTCTGCTAAATCTAGCCCCGATACTAAGGGCATTTCAATGTCGGTAAGAATAATATCGGGTGCGTTGTTCGCGCCAAGCCAATCTAAAGCTTCTTGTCCGTTGGCGCACTTCCCGCTTATTTCAAAGTCGTCTTCTAACGACAATAAGGTGGCAATAGCATCACGCACTAAAGATTGATCTTCTACTACTAAGATTCGATTCATTGCTGGTTGCTCGATATGAAATTAGTCATTTTTATCTATGTGCACATGCACTATGCGCTCGGCTCGCTACTATTATGTTTAGCAAGTAGCGGTAATTGAAGTGTAAGCACCGTTGGTGAGCCCCACTGAAACTCAACTGTTGCATTAATGAGTTCAGCCCGCTCACGAATACCTTGAACGCCGTTGCCCTCTGTTTTGCAGCGACTGTTACCATTGTCAGCAATAACAAGGTTCAATATATCGTTTGTGCATTGAAGGGTAAGCGTTACTTGATTGCCCTTGCTGTGGCGCAGAATATTTGTAGTCGCTTCTTTTATAATTAACGACAATTGGGTTTCTTGAAGGGGAGTAAGAGGAGTAAGGTGAGTGAAGCGGCTCTCGTCTACATCGCTCACTGCATCACTTACCACGTCGCTCATTACATCAAAGCCTTGCTCAGACAATTTAGCCATGTTTTTAGCTATTTCTTCGCGCAACGATAGCTGTTTAATGCCACTTACCGTTTGCCTAATCTCACTGAGCAATTGCTGAGAAAGCTGAGCCAATGCTTTTACTTCTGCTTGCGCTTCAGCAGTGCGGCCCTTGGTTAGTAGCTTGTCGGCCACTTGAGCTTTCAACGAAATACTGCTTAATGCATGGCCGGCCACATCGTGAAGATCACGACCTATGCGTTCTCGTTCGGCAATAGCACTTAAAGTGCCCAATGCGGCAGCGTGTTTCGCTTCCTTTTGTTGGAAAAGGGTTTCTTTGCGTTCCATTACGCCAAAGCCAAATAGTACAGCGATGTTTGCCCCTGCGGCGAGGAAAAAAAACAAACCGGTAGGGTATAAATACACTTTCATAAAAATAAGCGAAGCAGATACTGCCAGTAACAAGATAATGCCAATACTGAAGCGATAGTAGTAGCCAACAATAAAGCTAACAAAGCCAAAAATCACCGTGCCACCCGGGTTAACCAAGCTGGTGGTATAGGCTAATAAAATCATTCCCGTTAGGTAATAAGGCAGGCGATTTACAGGTTGATTTACACTCAGTACGTAAAGAAAAACAAAGGTGACAAAGCCCATAACAATAAGCGCCATTACCCCATTGGAAGGCGCATCTCGCATGAATAGCGGTGGAACAAAATAGAACAGCGAAAAAATTAACGAGCTGTACGACCACTTCTTCTTACGTCCATGTGCCAGCAAAGGTAATGCGGGAACTTGTGCCTGAGCATTGCTTTTTATTGAACTGCTATTCATCTAGGTATTTCGTCCTTATTGAAATACAACGGCAGACTTGCTGGTGATAAGCAAAGTACCTGAAACAATTAATATAATACCCATTGCAGCATAGAAGTCGAAAGTTTGTTTCCATAAGATGACAGAGGCTGCGGTAATAAGGGCAATACCCATTCCAGACCATATAGCATAAGCAACACCTACCCCCATATGCTTGAGTACAGTGGCAAAGAGTATTCCTGAAATCATGTAAAACGCGATAGCGCCGTAGCCGAAGTACCATTTCTCCCAGCCGTTTGAGGCTTTTAGTAATAAGGTGGCAGTGACCTCTGTCACAATGGCTAGGGCGAGTAATAAATAAGTCATGTTTTTTCTCCGGTATAAACCTTAGGTCGAAATAGTGTCTCGGTTAATTGAGATTTTTGGGCTAAATTTGCTCTAGTTTAAAAAGGGTCTAGTGTATAGCGACCTCCTGACAAAACCCCTTTCTTCAAAAAGAAGCTAGCGAAGTTCTAGTGGCAACCTTTGGATTGGCCCGTGAAGTAGAGCCTGTGTCAGTGGCAGAGGTATTTGTAGCACTAGTTGCAGTGCCGTCAACGGCGTTCGAAGTGGCAAGTTTAATATTCTGGTACCTAGATTCTAGGGTAACGAGCGAGACCAAATACACCGCCACAATAACCGCTGATATGGCTTCAATACGAGCTTCTGGAAACACATACCAAGCAATGAGAATGCCCAAGGTACGGGCAATAGTGTGAAAGTAGCCAACCCAGTGTTGGATAGCCCACGATAGCGGCATCCACATAAGCCCAGTGAGTATGCCAATACTGAGTGGAAGCGTAGTATGGTCGATAGCGGCAACGGGCAGGGCGATGGCAAATACCAGTAATGCCATGGCCATTCCAATAAAAAACAAGGTGTCGAATTCAGTATTTTGGCGGTCTTTCGAAAAGAAGCGTTCGCCAGTTAAATAAGAAAGCCCTGAACCAATATAGAAAATAGCGCCGGTTCCAAGGTAGAGCATCCAAGTTTGAATTACCTCATTGAAAAAAGGCGATGCACAACCAATTGCCGCCCAAACTAATGTGCCGGCCAGTGGCATGGCGATAAAGCGGCGTTGTTTCATAATGTCGCGTTGCTGTTCTAGCGTTAGTGTTTGTGTGTTCATCACGATGCCTTTTAGTTGATAAATAAAAGTGCGTAAGCAGTGATGAAAGTATGTAGTGCGTGGAGAGTTTTAGTTAGTCACAAAGGTAAGCAAAGTAACATGACATTTGTCATGAATAGTTTGTGGGTTCGGGCAGGGTATGACAGTCGGCTATAGACAAACAACGGACATTCAACGCCTCAATCAGAGGCAATAAAATAGTTGATTAAAATTAGCGACGCAGGAGCAAAAGCAACTGTTTTTTGTCCTGCTGGATTGATTTGTTATGCTTCTTTTTGCTCATCTTTACAAAGCAATTTTACTTCTTCTTGAATTACTCTGCGGCACATCCATTGTAGTTTATCCATAAGGCCTCGTTCGACGTAATTTAGTCTACTTTTACCGCCATGAACAATTTTAGATCTAACATCATAAATTTTTTGAAAGTCATCTAATATTTCGTTCCGTTGACTTTGGCTTGTACCTATTAAGTACGCACAACGGTTTCTTAATAATGTGCCTAGACCAACTTGTTCAGATGACGCCTTGTCACCTAATAGAATTTCAATTACTACAGTAGTTTGAACAAAGGAAAGCAACTCATTTTTACCACTAAAGCTTTCAAATAACCACTGGCAGGCCAATAGCAATTTCTGTGTTTTAGCTTTATCTTCGCATGAAAAAACAGTGTTCATATCACTAAGTTTACGATTTACCCATGAAGCTTGTTTATCTTGAGTATCAAGGACGCCATCAAAATCATGGATTACAAGATCGTGAAAGGTGTCCGAAATATCATAATCTAACTCATGCTTTCCTTGCACTACCCAGTTTTCATTTTCTAGTTTATGAATGAAAAATTTTGCTTTTGTTGGAGTTGAACGATATTTAGCATTAATTTTAAAAAGTCTAAGTGCGATACCTAACCCGCAAAACGATTTTAATTTTTCAATCACTTGGGTATGAGTTTCATCAGGGCCATATTGACCAACAAAACCTTCACTTTTTATTTGGAGAAATGCGCCTTTGGAATTCCATGTATTCTCAGTGAATAACGAAAACAAACCTAAGCCACTTCCTGAAATTGACTGATCCCTTTTTTCAATTCCCGACTTCGGAGGATAAATTAATGAAAAGTCGTCGTCAGACTTTCGGATAGCTATACTTTCAGATATATCAAAGTTATCTAAGCCTTCTTGGAATAGCTTCGCAATATCACTATTCAATTCAATACTGAAAATATACTGCCAAGGTAGGCTGTCAAATTCATCAACCAATCGCCTAGCAACGTCGGCAGTATCTTGATAACCATCAATTTCTGTTAGTTTTGATAAAGGAATGTCTGAATCATATCCAAATTTTTCAGTTAACTCTCTAGACAAAGTGGCATAAATAAACTCAAAGACAGGAAGCTCACCTATAGCGCTTTGTAATGTTGATTTAATTCTTCCCGAAGTTGGTAAAATAGAATCTGCGCTAACTAAGTCAACACAAGACATTCGCTCAACAAACATCTTATTTTTAACGTCGATTTTCTCTAAACTGTCAGCAATGACTTGCACTAATCTTTCTTTGCATTTTTCATGAATATTTAATGACATGTAACGACCTTAGAATGGAAGCATAATAACACCCAAATAAGGGGCAATAATACATGGGTTAAAATCAGAGCGAAGCGCCAGTGCCCATGTGTTACTGTCCCAGCGAGCTTGCGAGCGACTTGATTTGATTGTTATATCTAAATGGTCGTTAAGTCTTGCCTCATCTGCTCCCTGAGTAAATTTGCTTTTTTCTTCGTTGCTTCTCCCACTGCGTTTAGCCGTTTCTGATTTTCATCAGCGAGAGCAGTGTTTCCTTGAAGAATTACTTGCACAAGGTCTTTAACCATTTTTGACGATATCTCAAACAAACTCTCATAAAGATCTTGAAGTTCATCTAACAAGTTAGCTACTTCATCACTTGCTGTTAATCGCAACGTGTTCGTTTGAGAACGTATTACTTGAAGCTCTTCAAACCCATCAAATGTGATTTTGCTTATTTTTTCTTGAAAATTAATTGATGCTTCAGCTGCATTTTGTTCGTCCCCAATAGCACATGCTCTCTGGTAGGAAGCATTAAACTCATTGATTATAGGAACAAGTATTTTCTGATAATCACTCTGATGACGATTATGGATTGCGTCCATGTTTTTAAAGTAATCCTCATACTGAGCCGTTTTCATCTCAAAAACTTTTTTCCTTCTTTCTAAATCAAGATTAAGAGATGACTTAAGCTTTACAAGCTCATTTTGATGCCGTTTTTTGTTGAAATAGATAAACACGCCCCATAGGACATTTATCAATCCAAAAATCCAAGTAAAAAATTGTGGGTTTGCAGAAATTATCTCATAAACCACATCCATGTTTGCACCTCCCTATTTAGGTATAACTTTTAAATAAGGTCCGCTTCACGAACCGAGCAGAACAACAGTGAGTTTTCACTGGCATCAATAGACATACAGCAGATGTTCAACGTTTCGGTCAGCCATCAATTTGTCGAAATTATCTTGCCCATGGTGCCATCTTTAAGGTAAACGAAGAATTTTTAAAGCCGTGCTTATGTTCGAGCTTCGTGCACACATCAGCAACAAAATAAAGTGCAACTAGATAGTATTTGAATGCATCTATGGGTTTACTAATCATTTCCGCATATCTCAATTTAATAGCTTCCTTATCGTTTGGAAGTTTCATTAACTCTGATGAATTCAACTCGCATCCATACTGGTTAAGCCGCAAAACAAGCTTTTCCAGGCTGTGACCGTGTATGCCTTGACCGGTTTTAGAATGGATTAACACTTTTAGGGCTTTCTCTATTGCTAAGTGGAATTCCCAGCAAGCCACGGCTGATGATGCAGCATTGTTTGAAAGTAAATCAGTTACACCTTTTTCAAAATGCCCCCACACACCCATTGACATATTTCGCGCCAGTTGGTCAAGTTCACAAGATGTATTGAGGTCAATATTTATTGATCTTGAATAGGCGACGATTTCAGCGATTTGCTTTTTGAGGTCAAACTTATCTTTCTCTGTCATGTGCTCAAAATTGATAGTAGGTTGAATTATATCCTCTATTTTTTCACTTTTTTGCATGTGATCTGGAAACATCAACTTTGATAATTTCCCTTCCTCCACGACCTCCGATGTAGTTGCAGGTATTCTTAGCTCTATGGGTTGACCGTGGACGAAGGTCACACCTAGGTAAAAGCTTTTTACGTTTGCCTTTGTCAGATCTCTATATTTTTCATAAAACCACTCGTTGAATATAGGAAGAATGGATTCGCGATACACTTTACTTTCAAGTAGTTGTTCTTTCGACTCAAAAGACGAATTCTTAACGAAATGATCAACAAAGAACCTCCCGGCGACTAGAAACCGTTTAGGTATGGGAATTCCCTTTTCCGCTAGCAACGCATCGATATTGGGCATTAATGTATAAATGTAATCCCTTAATTCATTTGACACTCAGAATTTCCCTTTTCTAATTATCGCCTTACTTAGCTGCCACCAAAGCGGTGATGTTCGTCAGTTATACGTATACAGCATTCCTTTTGCTAGCAAAGACTGCCATCAATAGACAAACAGCAGACATTCAACGCCAAGTGCAGCTACAGTCGGTGGAACTGCGTTTTGTACTAGCGTAGCGATCAGCATAAAAAAGCCACGAAGCAAACTGGTCCACTGGCAAGTATTGTTATGTCATTTTTGTTCGGTAGCTCCCATTAGCAAGCCGAGATATAGGTCGGTTGCTATTCCAAAATAAACAGACAGAAAGGCTTCTTTAAAATCGCTACCCGGCCCAAGAATTTTTTCTTTATTACATGTAATCACAATAGCCGCAGGTATCCTTACATCTATGCAATGGAGAAGTGTTGACCGAACTTTTCCCTTCTGCTCTTCTGATGTAAATGAATAGTCCTCTGAATCAACTAACGTATTTTCAATGAACTGCGTCTCCGTACTGGGATTTTTAAGAATTTCCACTACTTCATAGTTGTTCTCTATATAGTACTGTGAATTTTCGGCACGTTTGGAATGACTTCTTGGGGTCATATTTCTATTAGAATCGAAGTACGCGATTATTTCTGGAGCTTCAGAACCACAAAAAAGCGATAACTCGTAATGATGACGTCCCAGATTCGTCTGCAACAACCCTTCAAGAAGAACAAGATACTGGGTAATCAATTGACGGTTTAATGGCGGAACTATATGGCGGCTATTAAGATCTGTCTGACTAACCACCTGAAACCTACTTGAGTAACAACTAGAGAGGCTCCCTAGAGCAACAGGGTTCGATTCTTCAATAAACATAGAACCCCATGACTTGAGAATCATTTTAATTGAGCCAAAAACCAAAAGACCGTTTGCGGCGGCTACCGTGAGCTTTAGAGCTTCAAAGCTACCCTCGTTAACTAAGACAACAAATAGCCATAACTCGACACCAGCACTCGCTAGAGCCATAAATACGCCAATAAAAAATATTATATTCTTTCTTGTGGATTGATTCATATATGAGCCCTCAAGACATTTAGGTTTATATCCGAATTTGAGGCGTCGCGATCTATCAATCTTTGAACATCATCTATTATCAACTTGCAAACTTTGTCGTCGGTCCAATCAAAAATGTTACTGTCACAAATGTATGTATTTTGATTGCCGCGCTTCTCCTCGATGAACTTTGTATATCGGTCATAAACAGAATTTACGTAACCTTCCACATAGGCATTAAATTTATCTCGTGAAATAATCCTATTGACTACGCTTTCATAATCGATTGTACAAATGATGCTAATGTCTTCTTTGGGTGTACAGTCATCGATAAGATCGTACAAATATTGGTAGTTCAAACATGTCAGGTCATCTAGTTGATATACCTCTTTGAAGTACTCAAAAAATATACTCGCGTCTTCACAAATAGACCGGTCTAAAACATACGACTTATGCTTCTTTTCTATTTTTCTTATAGCATTTGCCTTTCCAATCAAGAATGCTGCTTGAGCTTCATAACTCCAGCGGGCTGGATCATCAAACAGCCTTTCCAAATACGATATTCCAAGTTTTGCCTCAGATATAAGCTCCATATCGAAATCTTTAGCTAAAGCGCGTGCTAGTGTTGATTTTCCAACGGCGATCATTCCTGAAATGCAAATTCTGGTTTTATTTTCCATTCTATCTCTTAAATCTAATTTAACGTGATGAATTTGAGCTGACATAAAAGCTTATTACTGAGAATTCATAGTAACATCCGTTACCCCTAAAAAACCATTTACCAGTGTTTGTATAGGAATGAATATTGGCCGTCCGGTTTACGTACACAGCGGCCTGCCTTGCCTTAGCTTACCTGCTTTTTAAGCCGCTTTTTTAAAACCGAGTCGCCATCGGTTTTCGATAGCATTAGGCTGTCGGTAATACTAAGCAGCGCCACTACCGCCATCATGGCCATGGCAATTTTAAAGTTGATAAGCGAAGGATCACTGCTTGAATTTCCTACCATTAATGAAGCAACGGCCAGCATAAGCGCAGAAATGGTTATCCCCATGCCACGGTTCATTTGCATCAAAATAGCACCCAGTGTATTCGCATCGCGCATTTTATCTTTCGGCACATCTGCAAAGGCGATGGTGTTTAACAAGGTTAAGTGCATCGACCTATTCACACCGCTAACAAACAAAATTACAGCAATAATAAACGATGAGCTTTGTTGGGTTATTAACGATAACGCCACAAAGCCCAGCGAAATCATAATGCCATTTGCAATAAGCACTCGCTTAAAACCAAAGGTGTTCATTATCCATGTGGTAGCTGGCTTAATGGCAATATTGCCTACAAATAGCCATAGTAATAATGTGCCCGCTTCTACCGGCGAGTAACCCATACCTAATTGCAGCATAAGCGGCACCAAAAACGGCGCACTGCCTAGGGCAATACGTACCACCGAGCCGCCGTACATCGACAGTCGAAAGGTACGAAACTGCATAGCTTCAAAAGAAAACAAAGGTTTATCAGCACGGCGAATATGAAATACTGCAGTTAACAATAGTAAAAGCCCAAACACGGTCATCACAGCGCCCAATAGGGTAGAGGTGTTGTGCCCAGCAAATAGCTCTATACCGGCCATAAAAGAGGCAAAGCCAATGCCGGTTAGCAGAAAACCTACCACATCAAACTTACCTACATTGGCGGTGAAGTTCTCAAGCAAATAAGCGGAAGCAATAAGCGCGAATATACCTAATGGCACATTCATAAAGAATATCCATTGCCAGCTTAAGTGGGTGGCAATCCACCCCCCTAATACAGGGCCAAGAATAGGCGCACTTAATGCGGGCCACGTAATAATGGCCACGGTTTTTACCAGCTTTTCTTTGGGTAAGTCTCGCAGCACCACTAATCGGCCTACGGGCACCATCAGGGCTCCGCCAATGCCCTGCATAATACGAGATAAGGTAAAGCTGGTTAGGTTAGTGCTAATGCCACACAGTATTGATGCCACCACAAAAATAACAATGGCAGCCATAAAAACGTTACGGGCACCAAATTTGTCGGCAACATAACCACTTAGCGGAATAAAAAAGGTAACTGCAACAAGGTAGGCAGAAACGCCAATAGAAAGCTGGGTTGCTGGCACGCCAAAATCAGCAGCAATAACGGGAAGCGCGGTGGTGATCACCGTGGCATCCAGAATTTCCATAAACAAGGCCCCAGCAACCAGTAGGGCCGTTGCGGTATCGCGACTAAATGATCTCAAATGCGCGCACTACGCGGGCTACGCCCGTTATGTTCCTTGCGATATCTACAGCAGCATTAGCTTCTGCATTGGTTAATCGGCCCATTAAGAACACTTCAGAGTCTTGCACTACCACGCTAACCTGCAATGCAGGCACGCGTTCATCGGCCACTATCTTGGTGCGGACTTTTGATGCAAGCCAAATATCGTTGGCTTGGGTGCCCGCGCCAATAGGCTCGCCAATGCGAATTTGATTGTGTATTTTCTTAAGGTAATCGACTTCTTGAGCCCGTCTAACCGCTTCATCAATTAACGCTTGCGTGGGGGCTTGGCCAGTAAGCAAAGCAATGCCGTTATACATATCTACTTGTAGGTTGGTTTGCTCTTTAAGCGCTTCACTTTTGGACCACTGATAAGCTACAGAGCGACCTGCGTTTTGGTCATCAAGTTGAGTCCCAACGGTGCGTCTGTCGTTCGCCACTTTTGCTGCCATGGCACCCGCAGCACCAACCGCCACTACGCAGCCCTGTAATTGCATTACAAAAAGTAGTGATACAAGGGTAATACTTAACGTTTTAACTCGTTTCATAAATGGGTAAACGTTATTCGTCTCCAAGGTCGGCTGGGAATAAGCTGTCATCAATGCATTCACATAAGTTGTGAATAACCAACAAGTGAACTTCCTGAATACGGGCAGTGCGGTTAGAAGGCACACGCACTTCAACATCGTGCTCGCTTAAGAAACCTGCCATTTCACCGCCGTCTTTTCCGGTAAGGGCCACAATGGTCATATCGCGTGATAAAGCAGCTTCCATGGCGGCTATTACATTGCGTGAGTTACCACTGGTTGATATAGCAAACAAAATATCGCCAGACTGACCTAAAGCACGCACTTGCTTAGCAAAAATTTCGTCGTAGCTATAATCGTTGGCAATTGAGGTAATAGTAGAAGTATCAGTACTTAACGCAATAGCAGGAAGGCTAGGGCGGTCGCGCTCATAGCGATTAAGCATTTCAGAAGAAAAATGCTGTGCATCACCTGCTGAACCACCATTACCACAGCTTAAAATCTTATTGCCGCGAATTAACGCTTCAACCATCATCATGGCTGCTTTTTCAATTGATTCAGGCAAAATTTCAGATGCAGCAATTTTGGTTTGAATACTTTCAGTAAAGTTCGCTTTAATTTGTTCAATCATACTTCTTTTCTCTGCATTTCAGGATATCAAGCAATCTCAATAATGAGTGCACATCACGCTGTAGGAGGTAGGGCTTGAGAATTTGGCGCAGTTCAGTACTTAGGCTTCCGTAAACACGCTGTGAACCCATCTATGGGAGCTCCGCCGCCGCATCCATGCGGCGGAGGGTTTACTACAGCCTAAGTACTACCTACACCTATTCACCAGCATACCTAACAGCTACGCGCGGTTTATCCAATATTTTTAAGCCACTGAAGGTCGCTTCCGTCAATGGCGATAACGTCTATGCGTAATGGGGTAGACGCGGGATTAAGCTTATTATCTAACAAATAGAACGCAAACGCAGCCTGAATTCGTTGAAGTTTCTTCATTGTGACAAATTCGGCAGCGTGACCATACTGAGATTGTTTGCGAAACTTCACTTCTACGCAAACAATGGTGTCACCATCTTGCATAACGATATCAAGTTCACCACGTTTAGTTCGGTAGTTACGACAACGTAATGTAAGCCCTTGTTCCTCTAAGTAATCAACGGCCTTGTTTTCTGCTGCATTCCCTTGCAATACGGACAATGTTATTTACTCCATTAGCATTTGCACACGCTCGTTACGTATAACGGCTTGAGGTAAGTTTCGTTCTACTTCGCTGTTTTTGTTCAGTGTAAGAGTGCCGGTTAACCCGTCAAATGTGATGTAAGACAAGGTATTTAGCATTCCTAATTGGGGAAGCAATTCGTATGCATCTACACCAAAGGCGAATAGTCTATTTTGCAACGTGCTGCGATCGGGCCAGGTTTGCTTCGTTTCTTGAGCAAGTTGCTGCCACTTATGATCTGGCATCATCCATGGCATGTCGATAAAGCGTACGTTTTGTAAATCACGCCATTGGTTCTTGCCGCTGTTGTAATCCATTGAGCGAGAGGTCGCATAAACAGGCACTTGTTTTCCATCGTATGGGTTTAAGCTAGCTTCAATAATGGGGTTCAAAAGTTCGGTATCTTGCGGCGACGCGAACGCGACAATCGCATCGATGTCTCGTCTGCTACGAGGCATGTTGTACACTTCTTCGTTCGTCATGTATTCAATTTGGTTAATGCGCTGATTACTTTGCGCTACATCTAAAGCTTGGGTAATACCTTCTCGTAACGATTCACTATCGTTGAACGTTACTGAGGTAATATTGGCCTTTCGGGCTTGGGCTTCTTGTTCGTGCAAGGTGTTCCAACGGGATTTAAAGGCATCGTTCATACGCTGGTACAAGTTACTTTGTGCCGCAATAACGATAGGGGCTCTAAAGCCTTTGCTATAGATAAACTCTGCAAGTTGGTTCGCTTCATCTTCCGGCGCAAGTGCGAAATAATTAACGGCCGGTGCTGCGCTGGAAGGCATTTCAGATTCAGCGTTAACGGCTTCTGGGATTAAAGGCTTTGAGTTTGAAGGCGCAGAGTTTACTGAGGCTGAGCTCTCTGAAATTGTCGGCATTTCGTCTGGGCGGTTTAACGCTAGCATGTTCACGCCAGGGGGTAACGCTGGTATTAATTGCTCAACGGTTTCTTTTAGTAGCGGACCCACTATAAATTTAGCATCGCCAATGGCGGCGACCATGGTTTGTGTATCGGCATTGGTGGTATCTACAAACCGAATGGCAGGCAAGCTATTTGGGTTGCTGCTTCGTTGAAGCTGTTGGTAATAGCCCGCCATAATGCCATCCTTCACTGCTTCACCAGTAGCCGCCAATCTTCCGCTTAATGGCAGTAGCACGACGAGTTCGCGAATTTGAGGGGCGGTGAGCTCTTGAGCTAAGGCAACCTCTTTAGGTAAATGCTGCGCCAACATATGGCCTGCATAAACCTGCTGGTACTGCGCAATTGACTGGTTCAACTGTTGTGGGTTTCGTGCACTTTCAATGGTTAATTGACGAAGGGCAAAGAAAGGCTGCAACTTAGGGTATTGGTTTTCACTTTGCTTGAGTTCATCGGCTGGTATTTGATTCAGAAATGTCCACACCTGCGCCACTTTTTTCTCATCTTCTAGCTCGGTAGACAAAACGCTATTTGCCGCTTTAGCCCACAACCCTTGTTTGGCATAAAGGTCTGCTTGAAGGGCTGCCAGTTTGGCAATAAGGGCAGGGCTAGTGTTAACGTCTTCTAACATTGCTGTAAGTTGTGCTGGTGACGAAGATGGGTCGTTTTGATACGCCATCGCAACATGTATGGCGTAGCTATCTTGTAGCGAGGTAGCTACACCGTCTTGTTTCATTTCAAACAAGATTTGCTGCGCTAAAATGGTATCGCCTTGCGCGAGATAAAGGCTCACTGCATCTAGCAGTAAGGTATCTCGTTTCACTTTATCTCGGGTTTGAAGCCATACTTTTTTGGCTTCTACCAGCTTGTGTTCAGGCGTAATGTGCTGCTCTACTGGCGCTGCTACTGGTTCAGTGTTGATAATTTTAGGTGCCGAGGTGGGTTCAGGTGTGCTTCCGCAGCCCGCTAAATACAGCACGCTGGTGGCTGTCGCCATTGCAAAGGTAATGCGCTTTGTAAAATGTCCAATGTGACCCACAGTCTGTTTCCTTTCACTTCGTTTAACGGCAAGTAGCAGCAAGTTTATCCTAACCACGATGAAAATCTACGTTTGCCGGCGTAAACTAGCCCAATGGCGTGGTACACTTTCTTTATTATTCGTTATTTTTATTGTTTATATGACCAATTTCGCCACCTTGTATATTGTTCCTACACCTATCGGCAACCTTGATGATATTAGCGCCAGAGCTATCGAGGTATTAAAACAGGTTAATTGGATTGCTGCGGAAGATACACGACACAGCTCGCGGTTGTTACAGCACTTCAGTATTTCAACCCGTACCTTATCGCTGCATGATCACAATGAAGATAAACGTACGGCGATGTTGGTACAGCGCTTAAAAGACGGCGAATCGGTAGCGTTAATCAGTGATGCGGGTACACCATTAATTAGCGATCCAGGTTTCGTATTTGTTAGGCGCTGTCGTGAAGAAGGTATTCCGGTTACTGCACTGCCAGGCCCATGTGCCGCTATTACCGCGTTAAGTGCTTCAGGGCTGCCAACAGACCGGTTCATTTTTGAAGGTTTTCTACCAGTAAAAACTCAAGCCAAAGACAACCAACTTGCTGAATTAAAAGAACGCACTTGCACAAGCGTATTTTACGAAGCTCCCCGTCGAATTTTAGCCACGGTGAAAGACATCGACCGCGTGCTAGGAGACAGGCATATTGTAGTGGCCAAAGAACTTAGCAAAACCTTTGAAACTTACGTGAGTGGCACCCCAAGTGATGTTATTGATTATTTGGAGGCTGAAGCAGCCCACCAAAAAGGTGAGTTTGTAGTGATGGTGTCGCCAGCCCAAGTGAATTTATCTGAAATATCGGCCGAAGCCATGTCTCTTTTAACCACGTTATGTGATCACATGCCATTGAAAAAAGCGGCAGCCGTTGTGGCCGATCACTATGACTTAAAAAAGAATGCCTTGTACCAAGCTGGGCTGGAAGCAAAAGAAACTGATTGATCTCAGACCCATATGTTGAGGGTACCTATCTAAACAATATAGTTAACACGAAATAGGCTTAGTGCATTTTGTACTATTGCTTATAACGTTAAGTGTAAGGTTGGAGGATAGTTATGAGTCAGCAACTCTTAAGAATTGAGATGCCAGAGGGTAAATGGGTCGTCGATATTTTTGATAAATCCGGCGATTCCGGTGAATACGATTTAATTCATCCTAAAACTCAGGTGAAATTAGCTTTAGCCGATGAAATGCATGGCTTTCGGTACAATTTAACAGGCCCAGAAGGTACGCCATTTGCCATTTATCTTGATGATACGGTTATCGCGGAAGGTACAGTAGATAAAAGCCAAAACCTTAATGGTACAGGCATCTTATAGAATAGTTTTTATCAACTCCCCTTTGTTCAATCGCCACGAATAAAAATGCCCGCTAGCGTTTAACGCTGCGGGCATTTATTTTTTGCAAAAGTCGCTATTTGTTGTTTAAGACAAGCGGCCTTTAAAGTCTTCGTAAGTAAACTGGCGAACAATTTCGAACTCACCATTTTTACGTAAAATACCAATAGCAGGGTGTTCAACGCCGTTGAAGAACGACGTTTTCACCATGGTGTAGTGCATCATGTCTTCAAACTGCAATCGGTCACCAGCTTTTAGTGGTGCATCGAAAGAGTAAGTATCAATAACATCGCCCGCTAAGCAGGAGTTTCCACCTAAGCGATAGTCGTAGGCTTTTTCGCCAGCTAAGGATGCATTTAAAATCGTCGGGCGATAAGGCATTTCAAGCACATCTGGCATGTGCGCCGTGGCTGAAATATCTAAAATGGCAATATCACCATCGTTGTTTACCACATCCACCACTTCAGCAATCAACGGTCCTGTCTGCCATGCAACTGCAGAGCCTGGCTCCAAAATCACGTCTAAATGCGGGTAACGTTGTTTAAAATCGCTTAGGGTTTTGATTAGATGTTCTACATCGTAACCTTCGCTAGTCATCAAGTGGCCGCCACCTAAGTTTAGCCATTTCAATTGGGCTAGGTAATCGCCAAAGCGTGCCTCTATTGCTTTAAGCGTACGTTCGGTAGCAAACGAGTCGCACTCACACAGGTTATGACAATGGAAGCCGTCAATGCCAGATAAATCTACGCCTTCTAATTCGCTGACACGAAGCCCTAATCGCGAACCAGGCGCTGCGGGATCGTAAAGCGGGGTATCTGCTTCTTGATGTTCTGGATTAATGCGCAAACCTAAAGATACGCCTGCAAGCGCATCTTTATGAGTTTGCCATTGTGACAGACTATTAAACGACAAGTGATTCACCAGCGTCGCCAGTTCTTCTATATCCGCCTTTTTATAAGCTGGAGAATAGGCATGTACTTCTTTACCCATTTCAGCGGCTAATTTGGCTTCCCATACCGAGCTTGCGGTTGCGCCATGTAAATAAGGTTTAATGATGTCGAAGCTCGACCACATTGAAAAACCTTTCAAAGCCAGAATAATTCTAACGCCTGACTCATCTTGTACACGCTTCATCAACTCAAGGTTTCGGATGAGTTTTTCCTCTTCCAGCACGTAGCAAGGAGAAGGGATATCTGTTCGTTGCGTTAAGTCTGCCAACCTTTATTTGCTCCAGTTACAGTATAATATTACTTGGTGAATGGGCTGCTATCACATTCAAGTACGTGCCAAGGTAGGCCGTGCTCGTTTAGCATGTCCATGAATGGATCTGGATCAAATTGTTCCATGTTCCAAACACCGTTTTCTTTCCAAGTGCCGTTTAGCATTAGTGCTGCGCCAATCATGGCCGGAACACCCGTGGTGTAAGATACCGCTTGTGCACCCACTTCATCATTACACTTAGCATGTTCACAGTTGTTATAGATGAAGATGGTTTTTTCTTTGCCATCTTTCATGCCCGTAATGTAAGTACCAATACAGGTCATGCCGGTATAGCCTTCAGCCAGTGAACCTGGGTTGGGCAGTACTGCCTTTAAGAACTCTAGCGGCACTACTTTTTGGCCTTGGAATTCTACCGGTTCAATACTGGTCATGCCTACGCCTTCTAATACGCGAAGGTGCGTTAGGTATTCATCACCAAAGGTCATCCAAAATCGAGCACGTTTAAGGGTAGGGAAATGCTTCACTAAAGATTCCAATTCTTCATGGAACATGAGGTAAGACGCGCGTACACCAATGTTTTGATAATCTAAATCTTCACGTACGCTCAGTGGATCGGTTTCTTTCCACTCGCCATTTTCCCAGAAACGACCACGTTGAGTAATTTCACGAATATTGATTTCAGGATTGAAGTTGGTCGCAAATGCTTGTCCGTGGTCGCCACCATTACAATCAACAATATCCAAGTAGTGAATTTCGTCGAAATAGTGTTTAGCCGCGTAAGCGGTGTATACGTTGGTTACACCTGGATCAAAACCACTGCCTAACAACGCCATAATGCCAGCGTCTTTAAATTTCTGCTGGTAAGCCCACTGCCAAGAGTATTCGAATTTCGCTTCGTCTTTTGGCTCGTAGTTTGCTGTGTCTAAGTAGTCGGTGTTAGTCGCTAAACACGCGTCCATAATAGGCAAGTCTTGATAAGGCAACGCGAGGTTAATTACTAGGTCAGGCTTAACATCGTTAATAAGCGCTTCTACTTCTTTGGCGTTATCAGCATCAAGGGCGAATACACCTTTAACGCGGTCTGCACCTACTTCTTGTTGCAAAGCTTCACACTTAGACACTGTGCGGCTGGCAAGAAAGATTTCGTCAAAGTGCTGTGGTAAACGTGCACACTTTTTTACGGTTACTGAGGCAACGCCACCAGCACCAATTATTAAAACGCGAGACATAATAATTAATCCCTAAATAAGCTAATGAATTTTGGGCTGAATGCTAGCAGACGATACCAAATTGGCAAGCAAAGACAGCATAGGTTCGACAAAAAATAGTCATCGTAAACACAAGGAAAACGAATAAGCATAATTTATACGCGATAACGCCTATTCTGGCATTGTATTGATGGGAGGGGAAACCACAATTTTGTCACCCACTCGATAATAAGGATAGAGTAATAGCTGTTCCTCATCATTTGGGCAAGCTGCGCTGATGGCGATAGCGTCTAAACGTGTATGCTTTTGCGTTTCAACCGTCGCGGCATAAACGAGAATGCTGTAACTGTCAGAGTCTGTGGTAGTGTCGATAATTCGCCACTGTAAGCACTCAATGAGCTGACTTTCGTCGATGCGGTAATGGGTTTCTTCGCTAAATAAACAGCCAACTTTTCCATCTTCATAGATAGCCGCGAAGGGGTAGAATACGGAACTGGTAGAAAGTACCATCTCGCATAATTTAAGTGCCCTAGAAACCAGTATGTTTAAAGGTGGTGGTAAGCTACTTGTTCCTTTTATCATGGTGCATCTCCTAACGATTATTGCGTTTGAGCGGTAGCTATGAGTAACGCGAAGCTAGATACAACCAGGCTGAGCTTTTAAATAAATACTCTCCACAGCCTTGATATTAGGTTAAACGAATGTGTGGGTCTATAAGATCAAGGGTTTTTATTTTTTCTGGCACCCTGAATACCGCCAGTGTGAACAATGATAAGTGTCTGTCCTTTTTCAATTGCTTTTTCGAGTGGTTTTTTTTCACATGCATTGGTCGACGTATTCGTAGAAGCCAACGTTGCTAACAAGTTCTTAAGTGCCCAAAACACCTTTCCAGAGTAAACCCCTTCAATTTCGAACGGCATTGTTTGATTGAAGTTTTCACAGAATGTTTGCAGGTACGGGGGAATTTTTCCGTATCCACCGCAATGAAAATCATGACTAATGCTGAATTGGTTTGTTTTGTCAGAGGCCAAAGCAGATGCCTGAGTAAAATTAAGAGCAAGCTCCGGCGCTAGAAACTGTTCGACCAGCCCTTCTAAATATCCCTCTCCCTTTAACACTCCGATACCAATAGCGTGTTGGTGGGGGGACAGGGCAGACGTTAACCCTGCCAAGGTCGCGCCACTAGCAACAGGGGCAATAATATGGTCGAAAGGGATATCTATTTCGTTAACAACTTCTTGAACGCCTTTTAGCGCCGCCACTTGGCTACCGCCTTCGGGAATAATCAACGCATCAGGAAACTGTATGCGTAGGCTGGTTAAATAGGCAGGGTCATCCCTTTGCTGGTAGGTTACTTTATTCACGTAATGAATTTGGGTGCCCCATTGCACTAAATCCTGAATCATTGGGCTGGGGTGTTTTGTGTAATCGCCGCGAATAATAGCGTGAAAAGGAATATTCAGCTGATTACACAAATAACCTAATGCATGTAAGTGGTTGGAAAAACCTCCGCCAAAACTGACTACGGAGGAGGGCTGGCTGTACAAAACTGAACTCAGACCCGAGCCCGATCCGGTATCTAAATCCACTGTGTACGGCGGGGTAAGATTAAACGCGTGCTTTAATTTACGCCATTTATTGCCTGAAATGACGGGATGTATTCTATCGTCACGCTTAACAAACATTGATACATGTTCGGCACCTTCCCAGTCTGGCGTAAAGGGCTCGAGAGGCGAGGGTAAGCACAGGGTGTCGGCAAAATTATCTAAATTCAAAATGCGCTGTCAAATGATCAATGTGGCAATCACAACAGTATAACTAGAGCACACCGTAAAATAAAAAGTGTATTGCTTTTTGGCCTCGTCGTTTTTGATTCTTCACTGCAATTTTTTAATTTGAAGTATCTGGGGCATGAACGCAGTGGCTCAGATTTTAAACGATTTATATAGAAGGTACATGAACATGTTTCAACGCCGTTATGCTTCATTAAACCTTGCTCTCGCAGTAGGAATATCACTTTTGGTTCTATCGAAAAATGTGCTGGCGCAAAGCGTGCCTGATTATGTGACTAAACAGGTGCCTGAGGCGAAAGTAGTGGGTAATGCCATGTTTACGTATCTTTTCTGGGATGTATACGACGCTACGCTTTATGCCCCTAAAGGAGAGTGGCAGTCTAACGCTCCATTTGCGTTAAAGCTAGATTACCAACGAGGGCTAGACGGTAAAAAAATAGCACAACGTTCAGTAGATGAAATGCGTAAGCAAGGTATTAGCGATGAAGCAAAGTTAAGCGAGTGGGAAGAAAAAATGGTGGCGCTTTTTCCCGATGTTGAAGACGGTGATGTGATAACCGGCGTGGCCACAACAAATCGAGCCAGTGAGTTTTATATCAATGGCGAATTGGTTGGCAAAATTGAAGATGAAAATTTCACTCAGGCTTTTTTCGATATTTGGTTATCAGAAAAAACGTCTGAACCGAAGCTACGCAAGGCCTTGCTACAAAATTGATGCTCCTGTTCTTTTTGTAATAAAAGCAACGACTCGAGCTTATTAAGAAAGTTTAACAACAAAAAGTGCAGCAACCAGCGTAGTGGATTGTACCTATTAGCAAAATGCTTAATGAAAAGCATACGCCGCTAACAGGCTGCACGCTAACTGTACAGTCACATAAATTTAAACTGAGGTAATTATGAAATTTATTCAGCGCTCGGTCGCAGTCGGACTCCTATCTTGTCTTACCCTCATCGCAGGGTGTTCGACATCGGTAGATGGCAATACGTACAAACAAGTTTCACCCACCTTCAATATCGAGGAATTTTTTGCGGGCAACGTTCGAGCATGGGGAATAGTGCAAAATCGGTCCGGCGAAGTGGTTCAGCGCTTTGTGGTAGATATCCAGGGTAAAAACGAGGGCGGCACGTTAACGCTAGATGAGACATTTACTTACGGGGTAGGCGAAGGGCCAAAACAACGTACGTGGAAAATCGTTAAACAGGCCGATGGCACCTACGTAGGAAACGCGGGTGACATAGATGGTCCTGCAACAGGCACATCGTACGGTAACGCATTTAACTTTCACTACAATATGGATTTACCGGTTGATGATACAACCTACGCCGTTACCTTCGATGACTGGTTTTGGGCATTTGACGATAGTGCCATGATGAACCGATCATACATTAGAAAGTTTGGTGTGGTAATGGCAGAAGTGACTATCTTTATGCAGAAACAAGATTAGTGTAGGTTTGGCTTTTCATTAAAGCATCAACGGGGGAAGGTGAAAACAACACCCAACCCGTGACCTTGCATAAGCGGGTCGTGCACGAACCAAAGCTTACCTTTGTGCAGTTTAATAATTGCCGAAACAAGAGATAATCCCAATCCGTTTCCTTCACAGGTTCTGCTTTTGTCAGCCTGAAAGAAGCGGCGTTCTAAACTATCAAGTTCGTGTTCATCAACACCCTTACCATTATCGTTAACGCTAATAATCACATGCGAAGATGTGGCGGTAAGTTGAAGCGTCACTGTGCCGCCATCAGGGGTGTATTTTATGGCGTTATCTAGCACATTCGCTACAGCTTGAAACAGCAAGTTAGGATCGCCGTAGAACTGAATTTTAGACAGTTGGCTAATAAGCTTAATATCTCGGTCTTCGGCCAATGGCTGATATAAATCCTCCACGTCCGTAACCATATCGCTAAGCTCAGTTTCACAAAACCCTTCTTTTTTGTGAACCGTTTCTAGTTTGCTAATACGTAAAAGACTATTGAACATGTTTAATAGTTTGTCGGCTTCGTAGGTCGTTTCGTGCCGAAGCTTTTCATCATCAATATGTTCTAAATTATTGCGTAAGCGAGCCAGTGGAGTACGCAAATCGTGGGCGATACTATCGCTTACCGACTTTATATTGTTTACCGCACTTTCAATGGTATCGAGCATGTGATTGAACACAACTGCTAGTCGACTTAAGTCATCCCAGCTGCTGTCTATTTCCAAACGTTCTTCCAAATTACCGGTACGAATAATGTAATCAGCAGTTTGTGCCATGCGGTTTATGCGTTTAACCACGTAAAGTGCGACCGCAAAGCTTATGGCACCCAAAACACATAGCAAGGCAATAATTATCCAACCAAACGTTTTCCCTAACCACTGTGCACTGTATAAATCATCAATATTCCGGCCAACAAACAAAGAATAACCCGCAAGGTTTACTTCTTCGAAAAGAATGCTGTTGGTGGAGTCAGAAAACGAATAGCTGGTGCTGTCTTGCGCAGTGCTGCCTTTGCCACCAGTGAAGGCTGGTAAGTTGATAATGCTGGTGAAGGAAGTACCAGAGTCAACACTTGTACCCATGGCAACAGGCCACAGTGGATAATTGCCCGCTACTATCTGGTTTTCGCTGTCGCGAAGTACCACAATTAATCGAGATGGCGTAAAGGAATGTGAGGCGTTGATTTCTTTCGAATCTGGCGAAAGACTTGGTAAAGTTCTTGTCTTAATATTGCTGATTACGGCTTCAATGCCCGTTTGTTCATGCAATAGCGTAAACGCATACGTTTCTGCATCAACAGCAGCGCTTGCCTCACGAATAAATACGTCACTACTGGCAAGACGCCAGAAGTAAACGATAAATAAAATAGCAACAAGCGCTAATGAAGTAAGTAGTACCCCAACACGGAAACTAGAACTTCGGGTGAAGTTGCCTATTGCTAACACACAACAGGATCCGCAATTCTATATCCCGTGCCTCTTACGGTTTCAATCAGAGGGACGTTAAATGCTTTGTCTACTTTTTGACGCAGACGGCTAATATGCACATCGATAACGTTCGTTTGCGGATCGAAGTGATAATTCCAGACTTGCTCCAACAACATGCTACGTGTAACGACTTTCCCTTGATGGCGCAATAAACACTCTAACAACTGAAACTCTTTTGATTGTAAGTCTATTTCTGTGTCACCGCGTTGTACCTTTCTGTTCACAAGGTCAAGGGTGAGATCGCCCACTTTAATAAGTGTTTTATCGCCGCTTTCGCGTTCTCTTCCCGCTAATCCTTCTACACGGGCAAGTAGCTCTTCAAACGCAAAAGGTTTAGTTAAGTAATCGTTAGCGCCTGAACGCAAGCCTCGGACCTTATCTTCTACTTGGCTTTTCGCGCTAAGCAGTAGGACTGGGGTAAGCACGTTGTCATTCCGTAAACGTTCCAAGATAGTAAAGCCGTCTAATAAAGGAAGCATTACATCTAGTACAATAACATCTACATCATCGGACAAGGCTTCAGCTAAGCCTCTTTCGCCATCACGCGCTGCAACGCAGCTGTGCCCTTCACCAATAAATCCTTTTTCAATGTGAGCGGCAACCTTAGGATCATCTTCAACAAGTAGCACATTCATGATTTTGGTACTTCTAATTAATGGAGTTAAATATCAACGTTTATACATACAATCTATCGTGTTGCGATCACTTTGAGATGCTTTTAACACCCCTATTAAAACGGACATTAGCGTTATATGGCGTAAAATGTTGAATGTCCCCGCGAGCACATTTCATCTGTACTTCGTGCCAGTATTCAGGGGTCATCAGGTCACCATGTAACGACTTCAAAATATCCTTAAGTTTCCGTTTTCCAACAATAAAATGCTCAAACTGCTCGGGGAAAACATCGGTTGGACCAACCGACAACATGTCCATCGCATAAGGGTCATCTGATTTGGGTAGCGCTCTAAAATGACGTTCGTTCATTAAACATATTTCATCATAGTCGTAAAAGATAACTCTGCCATGACGCGTAATACCGAAATTTTTATGTAACATATCGCCTGGGAAGATATTGGCCATGGCAATCTGCTTAATACAAAGTCCGAGTTCGTTTAAAGCGCTGCGTATTTTATCTTCATCTTCTTCTTGTTGAAGATACAAGTTAAGCGGCGTCATTTTACGTTCTATGTATAAATGCTTGATGACAAGTTCATCTTCGGTAAATTCTAGGCTAGATGCGCAGGTTTCCTTTAGCTCTTCCACTAGCAATGGGTCGATACGCGCCAAGGGAAAGCGAAAGTTAACGTATTCATGGGTGTCTGCCATTCGCCCTACACGATCTGACATTTTCACTAACCGGTAGCAGTCTTTAACATGCTCCCGAGTAATTTTCTTACTTTCTGCAAATTCATCTTTGATGATTTTAAACACCACACCGTAAGAGGGCAGGTGGAAAACCATCATTACCAATCCTCTAATACCAGGCGCGGCCTCGAAGTGATCGTCAGTGGTATCCATGTGATCGAGGAAGTTTCGATAAAAGACCGTTTTTCCATGCTTGTAGTGACCCAGTGACATGTATAGCTCAAAGTGTTTTTTATTGGGTAGGAGTTCTTGTAAAAACGCAGCCACTTCTGCTGGGTTTTGGGTATCAGCCATGAAGTAACTTCTGGCAAAACCGAAAATAACGCTCAAATCACTTCTGTGTGTAAGTAATGCATCTACGAACAATGTGTGTTCATCACTGCGTTGCAACGAGATAACAAAAGGAAGGGTTTCTTCTGGCATACAAATTCTGCCAATAAGATACGCTGATTTTCCTCTAAAAAACGTGGGCTTTAGAAGTTCGACGGTATGAACGCTGGCCAATTGCTGTGTGGTTAATCGCTTTCTAAGTGCTTCTTCAAGGTTTTGCATGTCACGTTCATAGTCTTCAAAAGGGATGCCGTAGCGATAGATTTTGAATATAGACACGTACATCTCGCGCACCGTGGTAGTGGTATCGAAGCTGTGAATGACCTTATCTCGGTCTTGGCCGGGTAAAAAGCAGCGACTTGGCAATACAAACATCATGCTGTTGTCTATTTTGCGGTGCTTGAATAAACGCCCAATTACTGAGTTATAAAAGGTTTCGGCCAGCTCAAATTGCGGGTGACCTTCAAGTTGTCGTGCGAACGTCTTCTTTAGCTCTTGCCAAAATTCGTCATTCTTTTTGTGTACTTCAGTTAAATGGTAAACATCGGCAACGGCATCGGAAAGGCTTTGCTCATAAATGGTAATGCGCTCTTTTGACGCTAGCTGAATTTCTTTCCATTGGCCTTGTTCAAATCGAGATTGGGCACCTCTCGTGATACGCGTAAACCAACGATAGCTCTTATCAAAATGAGAAAGAATTTGATAAGCGACTTTTTTAGAAAGGGTGACATCCAGCATAATTTAGCCTTTAACAATTAGTGATTTTTCATGCGCCGCAGTGAGTTTTATTTTTAAGTTTGGCTGCATATACCTCCTAAAATAACAAAAATTTACGATAAGCTACTGGAAAATTAGCCTAAAAGTGTTTTTTTATACTTTCGTTTAATATAGTCTTAACCTTACTTTATTCATCCACGTTTTCGACAATACATTTACAGCTACCAATTCTATGTAGCGAATTAAGTACTTGTAGATTACTAAGAGTAGACCATGAGCTTCAACATTCTGATTTGTGACGATTCGGCGCTAGCGAGAAAAATGGCGCGCCGTAACTTGCCCGATGGATTAGCGAGTGAAATTTTTGAAGCCTCTAATGGCGTGGATGCGCTCGAAATAATGGGGCATCATCGCATTGATTTAGTGCTGCTAGATTTAACCATGCCGATACTCGATGGAGTTGGTGTGCTTGAAGAAATAAAGCGCCGTAAAATTGAAGTGTTTGTTGTAGTCATTTCAGGTGATATTCAGCCAGTAATGCAAAACCGCGTGATGGAGTTGGGCGCTCTGGCGTTCATTGAAAAGCCGCTTAAACGACTGCCTTTAGAAACTACCTTAAAACGCTACGGATTTATTCTGCCAGAAACCATGGCATGTTAAAGAACGAAGAAAATAAAGAAACAACTAAAAATAAAGAATATTAAAAAAGGAGCTCAATGAGCTCCTTTTTGCATCTGCACTAACTCGTGCGTACCGGTTATCGGCCTATTCAAACCAGTGGCGGGTTTTATTGGCAAACCACACCAGCGACAACATTACAGGCACTTCAACCAACACACCAACTACAGTCGCCAACGCGGCACCACTGTGTAAGCCGAATAATGAAATGGCAACAGCCACGGCCAGTTCGAAAAAGTTAGATGTACCAATCATGCAAGCTGGCGCGGCAATATTGTGTGGTAGCTTCATTTTTTTCGCTGCAAAATACGCTATCGCAAAAATACCGTAGGTTTGAATAAGAAGCGGAATCGCGATAAGCACTATATCTTGAGGTTGAGCCAATATTGTTTCTGCTTGAAAGCCAAACAGCAATACAATGGTAATTAATAGCCCAAGGACTGAGAATGGCTTTAAGCGTTCGATAATTGCGGTAACGGCTTGCTCGCCTTTTTTCTCAATCTTTTTGCGGGTTACTACTCCTGCAATTAGTGGCAGTACCACGTATAGGACAACCGAGAGAAGTAAGGTATCCCAAGGTACTGTAATGTCAGTAACACCTAGAAGCATCGCGGTAATAGGGGCAAACAAGATGATCATTATTAAGTCATTAATCGAGACCTGCACCAAGGTGTAGTTGGCATCGCCTTTAGTTAAATGGCTCCACACAAAAACCATGGCGGTACAAGGGGCTACGCCAAGTAAAATCATACCCGCGATATATTCTGTGGCCGTTTGTGGGTCTACCCAGTCGGCAAAAATGCCTTTAAAGAATAACCAACTAAGTAGTGCCATAGTGAAAGGCTTGATAAGCCAGTTCACCACGAGAGTGAGCACCAGCCCTTTAGGCTTTTTACCTACATCCTTGATAGATGAAAAATCAATTTGAATCATCATAGGGTAAATCATGAGCCAAATCAGTACCGCTATAACCAAATTTACGTGGGCGTACTCAAGGCTTGCAACCAGGGCAAAAAAATCAGGGAAAAGGCTTCCGACAGTTACGCCAGCAATAATACAAAGCCCCACCCATACAGAGAGGTATCGTTCAAAAAATCCCATGAGACACTGTCCTTAATGGTTTTAATGTCTTTTATGTTGATAGTAGCTAGCTACTATGGTGTTGATTAAATCGTTTTTTGGTTAACGCGTTTACTCAATTCCTCTGCGCTTTCAACACGCTCAGAATAGCGATTAACAAGATGATCCTTGTTGTCGCGAGTCAGCAGGGTAAATTTCACCAATTCCTCTACTACATCGACGATGCGGTTATAGTACGAAGATGGCTTCATCCGGCCATTGTCTTCAAATTCTAAAAAGGCTTTTGCTACCGATGACTGGTTTGGAATGGTCAACATGCGCATCCAACGACCAAGCACTCGCATTTGGTTTACTGCGTTAAATGACTGGGAACCACCGCTTACTTGCATTACCGCTAGCGTTTTTCCTTGGGTTGGACGAACCGCGCCAATGCTTAATGGCACCCAATCGATAATACTTTTAATAATGCCTGTCATGCTTCCATGACGCTCAGGAGAGCACCAAATTTGCCCTTCAGACCACATCATTAATTCACGAAGCTCTTTTACCTTGGGATGGGTTTCATCTTCGGTATCCGGCTGAGGCAAGCCTGTTGGGTCAAAAATTTTGGCTTCACAACCATAGTATTCAAGCAATCGTGCGCTTTCTTCAATCACGAGTCGGCTGTAAGAACGCGCTCGTAACGATCCGTAAAGTAATAATATACGCGGCTTGTGTTCAGAGTACGTTTTTGCGAAATCTTCAGAAGTTGGTGAAGGCGCAACGCTTGCCACTAAATTGCTAGAAGGTGATGCTGGTTCAGACATTATTGCGCTCCTTTTTCTTGCAGGGCTTTTTTAATGTCTTCAATAGCGAGTTTGCGAGAAACAATATCGGTAAGTGCGGCAACGCGTTTTTCGATAATATCGATAGTGTTATAAAACGCTTGAGCTTTGTCTTCTTCACTGCCTTCTATTTTCGACGGATCTTCAAGACCCCAGTGCAGCTTTAGTGAATTACCGAAGTATACAGGGCAGGCCTCACCGGCCGCAGAGTCACATACAGTAATAACGATGTCAGGCTGGTAGTCTTCAAAGTCATCCCAAGATTCGCTTTTAAGCCCATCTGTACTATAGCCTTGCTCGGCTAGGTACTTTAATGACAAAGGATGTACTTCACCCACAGGTTGGCTTCCCGCACTGCGCGCTTCTAAGGATGAATGGCTTGAAGCATTAGTAATGGCTTCACAAAGGATGCTACGACAACGGTTGTGCGTGCAGATATACAATATTTTCATTACAAAAATCCTGGTGGTTTACGTCACATATTTGAATAAAGTAAGAAGAGCGATTAACAGTCCGTGTCACATTTGAGATTGTTCAGTGCGTCTTTAATGTATTCCGCATTGCTGCTGGCAGATAAATGAAGAACCTCTTTTGCCCATGCTGGAAGAGCTGGATTTAAACGATAATAAACCCACTTACCACGGCGTTCGTCAGCCACTAGCTCGCACTTGCGTAAATCGGCTAAATGACGAGAAATTTTAGGTTGGCTGAGGTTAAGGGCTTCTGTGAGATCGCACACGCAAAGCTCGTCTTTTACACAAAGCATTAATAATGTTTTTAGCCGAGTTTCTTCCGCCAGACATTTAAACAATGACAGCGGTGAAAGCGACACACATTTTGAAGATACTGATGCAGTCATCACTCATCTCAAATACGTTAAATCATATATGTTGCATATCGTATATGATTTTTCGTATATGTAAAGCGAAAAGAGTAAGTCAGTAAGCTAACTACTTAGGAGGTGGGTTATTGAATTGTGAGTTTTATTTTGGGGGCTCTATTTGTGGAGTGACGGTTGTGGAAATGTTTGCGTTATTTCCTGCATTGAAGTCGTCGATAACCGTATTCATAAACGCAAACCATGTTTGGTTAGGTTGCCAAATAGCAAGTAAGTCTTGTTTTGCCGATAGTTCTGACTCACCCAATGCGGTAATGCGGTATAAGTAGGTAAATACAGCGCCCCGCCAATTCAATTTACAGTGTGTAAGCACTTTATCGTCATTTGAGTTCCCTAGTGCCATATAGCCAATATACTCTTTGAAATTAGCAAGGGTGGGGTTTTCCCATTCAACCTGAACATTGTGATAGTTCAGCGATAACCCCTCAACCACTTGCTGTTCTTGCAGTCTATCGCCGGGTATTAAATCGATAACCCGATTTACGCCTTCGTCTTTTAATAATTGAAAGTGTGCAGCAGAAGGTAACCCTGAACTCACCATGTGGTCGTTATTGACTTGGTAATTGGTTAACGAGTCGAGAGTAATTTCAATGTTAGGCGTAGGCGTCGTTTCAGAGCTAACTTTAGCTTCTACGTTATTAGTTTCTGTGCTTTCAGCTGCTTGGTTCGCGTATGCATTACTCAGGGTTAATGCGATAGATAAAACTGACGACAAAGCGACTAACATTTTCATTTTAAGGTCTCGTTATTGATATTTTTAAAAGGGGAATAATCGTTAACGATTAAAGCATTACTCTTTGCTTGCATCTTTATGCTTTTCATATCGGTCCATAGCATCTTTTAACGAACTATAACTTTCTTGTAGCTCAGGGTTGTCGATAATTAATGAGCGCAGGTGCATTTGTGATTCAATACGCATGACTCGAGTTTGAATATCAACAAGCCCTTCGTCTGGAAGTCTACCGCCTGTTGTCACTGCAATATCAATAAGCTGTGTTCTTTTCGCTTTTATATAACGAGATTCACACTCTTTTCGCTTTATTTTTGAGCCTTTTGGTGCTCGGTAATGACAAATGACTTCGAACTCAGGTACATCATTGTACTTATTAAAAACATCGAAAAATTCGTAAGAGCGCTGTTTTATAGCGTACTTTAATTGATGCAATTTTAGTTTAGCGGTGACTTCTATGGTTTCAATGTCGTTTTCTTTTTCAGGTGCCTGCTCAGAATCTGCTTTACTAAAACAGGGGGCGGACGCAGAAAGTAACACTAGGATAATTAGCACATTTAGCTTTTTTTCCATTTTCTTTTTCATGAAATCACAAATCCTTTTGTATGATATATACACACTAATATATTTTTCTGGTAAAGAGCAAGTGCACTATGTGTTTGATGGTTTTTTAACGATTGATGTCGAAAGGGCAGTTGGATTAAACATATTCAAATACTTCCTACTTAGCCAAATAATAAAAGGGACGCCGATTAAACTTGGCAATACCCAACTTCCTATTTGAAGTAGGGGGAGGCTTTGAAATAGCGAGCGGCCACCGAAAGCGAAAAACGCAGTGTAGGCTCCAATGCCTGACCCGATAATATGCCCAATGTGTTGAATTACCCATTCCCCCTTAGCGATGTCATTTTTGAATGCATATCGTGCAATACCAATACAGTTAAAAAGAGCAAGGGGGGCAAAAATTTGGGTCAGTGTAATGTTGTATTTTATGCCTTGATATAAGGCAATGCTGGCCACGATAAATAATGCGCTGGGTAGCCATAAGTATTCAATATTACGAAGTTCGGCACGATTCGCTTTTACTTCAAGCACCCGTTTTGCGTGGCGAACGTTGTTCCAAACCAGCAGGCTTAGCATCAATAAAAATATGTATTGGCCTTGAAGGTAAGCAAGAAAATACTCAACAGATTCAAAATGTGCCGGCATTGTAGGGAAAATGAGAAGGGGAGCAAGCAGCACTAATGATGAGCTAACCACGCCACTGACTGATGTCAGCGTCATTGTGGCCAAGTAAATGTTACCTATCTTTTTATGTTGTTTTCCGCCCTTCTTAGTGAAGCATGGCCCCCAAAAAAGTAACAGTGATATTGCACCACAAATAATATGAAATATAACGATAGCGCTGTGAATGTTCTGCATGACTTACATCCTTAATGTTGTGATGTAGTCAGTTTGCCAATATCTTCTTTGTTGTATTAGTGCTGAAAGTCACAAGATAGAAAGTGACTTTTGGCCTATGTATTTATTCCCGCTTAAGTTAATAATAGGTTTATGAAAATAATTAGTTTTTTTAATATAGAGCGAGCAAGCGCCTCAGTTACATGGCTGTTTGTGAGTTGCTCAGCGCTTTACTATGCATTTGCAAAATATGGTGCCTCATCCCACAGGCCATGGTTAATTGTTGCGGTGGTTGTTGGAATAGCGGCGTGCCTTAGCGTAATAACTCGCCGAGATATGACGCTTCCTAAGTGGCGTATTCCTCTATTAATTGCAATGTACTTATTGGCAGTGGGAGGTTTGTTCTTACTTCCCTACAGCTACCTTGCTATATTTTTGGTGATATGGTCGGCACTGTTACCTTATTATGCAGGGTGGGGAACGTGTTTGGTCGTTTCGGTATTCGCCGCATTACCTTTAGGAGTGATACATACCTTTTATTGGCAAGATCCCCACGCATGGCTAACAGCGGCGCTGTTTTGGACATTTAATTTGTTTGCCATGATGATGTCGAATGTGGCTATTAAAGAAAAGTCGGCCAGAGAAAAATCCGAAGCACTAAATCGACAATTAACCAGTACCCAGCAACTTATTCACCAAGCTGGTCGGCAAGACGAAAGGCTGCGAATTGCCAGAAATATTCACGATGTACTGGGTCACCACTTAACTGCACTGACCATTCACTTGCAGGTGGCTTCCCACAAAGCCAACGCAGCAGGCCAAGACGAGGTAAAGGCACATGTAGACCAATGTCACAGCTTAGCAAAGTTGTTACTTTCAGATGTGCGAGAAGCGGTTTCTGATATTCGTGAAAACGCGCCATTAGATTGGCAACAAGCGGTAAGGGCATTATTTAAAGACTTACCGCGACCCAGCCTTCAATTATCTATTGCTGATAATGTCAGTATTGAAGATGTCTCGACAGCTGATATTTTGCTTCGCTGTGTACAAGAAAGCTTAACCAATACTATTAAGCATACGCAGTCTGCGCACTTGTATGTGACCTTGGAAAAAAACCAAGAAGGGTATTCATTAACGCTACAGGATGAACAAGTGCCTACGGCAAAAACAATACAGTTAGGGAATGGGTTAACAGGTATGTCGGAGCGAATCGAAGAGGCGGGTGGCTCAGTGAAGTTTAGTTTTAATAAACATGGCTTTTCTACACATATATTGTTGCCGGAGCCGCTATGAGCATTCGTGTTGTGTTGGTAGAAGACCAAATGCTAGTGCGACAAGGTATTCGATCGTTGTTGGCACTGGATAGCAGTGTTGAAGTAGTCGCGGAATGTGATGACGGTGCCCAAGTTATTAATACGCTTACTATTAATAGTGCAGATATTGTATTAATGGACATTCGTATGCCCGAAATGACGGGAATTGATGCCTTGCGTGCCATGCGCGACCATAACATCGATACCCCCGTTATTATGCTAACCACATTTGACGATCACGAACTGGTGACCCAAGCGATGCAGTCGGGGGCGAAAGGATATTTACTTAAAGATGTCTCGCTGGAAACTTTAATTAGCGCAATTAAATCGGTAGTTAATGGGGAAACCCTTATTCAACCAAGCGTAACCGAAAAAGTGCTTAAAGGGTTGCAAGGGTTAGAAGTGAATTTCGAGTCGTTTGAACAGCCAGAAACCTTAAGCCCAAAAGAAATAGAAATTTTACGCTTAGTTGCCGCCGGTTACAGCAATAAAGAAATATCTGAAGCGATGTTTAAATCAACCGGAACGGTTAAAAATCAAGTTTCTGCGATTATGGCGAAAATGGGGGTACGAGACAGAACCCGAGCAGTACTTAAAGCGCTAGAATTGGGTTGGTTGTAAACACAAAAAAGCCCGCATAAGTTACTCAACGCGGGCCTTTTACACTTGACGGCAATAGTGACAACTAAGAGCTATTTATTCATATGAACAACAGAGCGAATACTTTCACCTTTGTGCATTAAATCGAATGCATCGTTAATTTCATCTAGCCCCATTGTGTGGGTGATGAATTCTTGCAACCCGAACTCGCCATCTAAATAACGCTCAACAATGCCAGGAAGTTCAGAGCGACCTTTCACACCGCCGAACGCTGAACCACGCCATACTCGACCAGTTACAAGCTGGAATGGGCGAGTAGAGATTTCCTGACCCGCACCGGCAACACCGATAATCACCGATTCGCCCCAACCTTTATGACAACACTCTAACGCCGAACGCATTACGTTCACGTTACCAATACACTCAAATGAGAAATCAACACCGCCGTCAGTCATTTCAACAATGACTTCCTGAATAGGTTTGTCGAAATTTTTAGGGTTTATAACGTCAGTCGCACCAAGTTGTTTGGCTAGGTCAAACTTACTTTCGTTAATATCAATACCAATAATGCGGCTAGCGCCAGCCATACGGGCACCAATGATGGCTGAAAGCCCAATGCCGCCTAAGCCGAAGATAGCAACGGTATCGCCTTCTTTCACTTTTGCAGTATTAAGTACTGCGCCCATACCGGTAGTAACACCGCAGCCTAACAAGCAGACTTCTTCAAGGGGCGCTGATTTATTTACTTTCGCCAATGAAATTTCAGGTAAAACAGTGTACTCAGAAAAGGTAGAGCAACCCATGTAATGGTAGATTGGCTCACCGTCTTTCGAGAAACGGCTGGTACCATCTGGCATTAAGCCTTTACCTTGGGTTTCACGCACTGCTTGGCATAGGTTGGTTTTGCCAGACGTACAGAATTTACATACACCGCATTCTGCTGTGTATAAAGGAATAACATGGTCGCCTACTTCAACAGAAGTCACGCCTTCACCAACCATTTCAACAATACCGCCACCTTCGTGGCCAAGTACAGATGGGAAAACACCTTCTGGATCGTCACCTGAAAGGGTAAATGCATCGGTATGACACACGCCAGTGGCAACAATACGTACTAGCACTTCGCCTTTTTTCGGAAGCTCTACGTCAAGCTCTTCCATTTTTAATGCTTCGCCTGGGCCCCAAGCAACAGCTGCTTTAGACTTAATATGAGTCTGACCTTCTTTCAATGCTAATGTCATGGCATGCTCCTAATATAATACTGCGTGGGTAAACAGCACGATGCCGCTACCTGTAATGTCTAGGTTATGAGATAGATTATAGACCTGAGGTCTGGTTTTATAAATACAGATTTGGTAATTCATTATTACTTGAGTGTAATAATTAGTTGGTGTTTAATTATCAGTTAAACGGTGCCCTTTATTGAGTATCATCAATTGTAAGCACCATGCAGCAAACTAGAATCAATAAGGGTAAACGCCATGATGTGGGAAGGTATTGCAGAGTTTTGCGCAGTGGCCAGTACTGGCAGTTTTACCGCGGCGGCTACCAAGTTAGACACATCAGGTGCGCAAATTAGTAGAAAAGTCGCTAACGTGGAAAAGCGTTTAGGGGTAAAGTTATTCAACCGCACTACTCGAAGTGTGTCACTGACTCAAGCTGGGCACATTTATTTTGAGCAATGCCAGCCCGCACTAAGTGCCTTGGCAGAGGCAGAGCTCAACGTGAGCCAACTTCAAGAAGTACCCCAAGGACTAATTAAGCTCACCGTGCCAGTCGCCTTTGGCGAGGCTTTTATTGCTCCGCTTATTAATCAGTTTTTGAAAAAATACGAAGGTATAGAGGTGGAGTGCCGGTTTACTAACGACACGATGGATATTATCGACGAGGGCTTTGACCTTGCTATCCGCATTGGCAATTTAGAAGACTCGACAATGGTGGCCAAAAAGCTGGCTACTCGGCAACTCTACGTTTGCGCCAGCCCTGAATATTTACATGCTTTTCCTGCACCAACGAGTACCAACATGCTTAGTGAACATCAGTGCTTAGTAGGTTCACAGCCTCACTGGCGCTTTAA
This sequence comes from Alteromonas stellipolaris, assembly GCF_001562115.1. Taxonomy (NCBI): domain Bacteria; kingdom Pseudomonadati; phylum Pseudomonadota; class Gammaproteobacteria; order Alteromonadales; family Alteromonadaceae; genus Alteromonas; species Alteromonas stellipolaris. Next base: position 3,601,358 of record NZ_CP013926.1, on the reverse strand, counting down.
TCATGACGGGAAAATACAAACCGTAAGGGTGAAGGGACGTGTGAAGTACAACAGTGGTAATGCACTACATCATGCTGCCTTGGCTGGGCTGGGATTAGTGCAACTTCCAGGGTTTTATGTGCGCGATTCGTTAGCCTCAGGCAAGTTAATTGAAGTGCTATCGCCCTATCGAGACAAGCGAGAGGCGGTATGGGCATTGTTCCCATCGAATAGGCATTTAGTGCCAAAAATACGCTTATTAGTTGATTTTCTATCGGCGAAGTTAATTGATGATGAATAGTGGGTTTCGTTATATTTTCTGCCACTTATAATGGAATATCGCTGAAATCGAAATGTGAAATGGATTGTGTTTCACTTTTTGCAATACAGTATGGTGAAAACTGCGGTTGACAGATAGACGTCTATACGGCAAATTGACCCTATGAAAACGATTCTTCTTATTGGCACCACCGGCATTATGATTACCACCTTAAAACGGGCGGTCGCTGGCTAGTGCAAGTAAGCATAAGACAACGAAAGCCCGCCCTCACAGAGAGCGGGCTTTTTTTTACTCACGTCATAGTAACCGTTAAAAGCAGTAACCTGGCGTAACCGATATAGGAGCAGCACATGAAAGTCTTAAAGTTTGGGGGCTCATCACTTGCCGACGCACCGCGCTACTTGCGCGTGAACGACATTAGCACGGCCACCCACCAAACCGATGGCGCTGCAGTGGTACTTTCTGCCCCTAAAGGGGTAACGAATGCATTGTCACTTTTGTGTGAGCAAGCAGCCGCTGGCGAAGATTTCCACCCTCTATTTGAAAAATTGACGTCTACCGTGACCGGTATTGCTGATGCACTAAACGAAGAGCTCAGCGGCTTCGCTCACGCTGATGTTACTGACTTTATTCAGGCGCAACTGCGTGTACTCAATCAGCACCTCGATGGCATTAAATTGTTAGGTGTAGCACCTGACAATATTGCAGCCGGTATATTAAGTATTGGTGAGTACATCTCGGTTACGTTATTTAGCGGTATCTTAACGGCAAAAGGCGTTAAAAATCGTATTATCGACCCTGTGACTTACATTCTTGCAGAAGGTGAGTACTTAGACAGCATTGCTGATGTTTCATTAAGTAAAGCTCGTTTTACTGATGTGCCTGTAGATGGCAGTGAATTATTGGTAATGCCTGGTTTTGTTGCTGCGAACGAGGCCGGTGAAAAAGTAACGCTTGGACGCAATGGCTCTGACTACTCTGCGGCTATTTTAGCGGCTTGTATCGACGCGAGCTGTTGTGAGATCTGGACCGATGTAGACGGCGTGTATAATGCCGATCCGAATCAGGTTGAAGGCGCAGTACTTCTTGATAAGCTAAC